>CAZEMI010000243.1:0-19404 GCA_964513235.1 uncultured Acidobacterium sp. | reverse complement strand
TCGTCTCGGGGCGCAGGTGATCGTCCTTCTCGACGAGCGTCACGCCCTTCTTCGTCTTGATTTCAACCGGGACCACCTCTTCCTTCATGATCCCAGATGTCCACGCCTTCTGCGCCAGCTGCTGACTGCGCAGCGCGTAGGTATCGGATTCCTCGCGCGTGATGCCGTACTTGACGGCGCAGTTCTCCGCGGTAATTGCCATCGAGCAGCCGGCATAGGGGTCGTTGAGCCCTTCCCACAACCAGTCTTCGAGCTTGCCCTGTCCGAGCTTCAGCCCGCCGCGCAAGCCGCGGATGATGTGCGGCACCTGGCTCATGTTCTCCATGCCGCCGGCGAGCACGAATCCCGCTTCGTCGAGCTGAATGTACTGGGCGCCGTTGATCACCGCCTGGATGCCCGAGCCGCACAGCCGGTTCACCGTGAGGGCCGGCACCTCCTGCGGCACGCCGGCCTTGAGCCCGACGTGGCGCGCGCCGTAATGCGCATCGACGCTGCTTTGCTGCACGTTGCCGAACACCACGTGGTCGATCCATTCGGGCCTGGTGCCGGTGCGTTCGAGTGCAGCTTTCGACGCGATGGCGCCGAGATCGATCGCGGAGATATCCTTGAGCGCGCCCACGTGTTGCGTCATGGGTGTCCGCGCCCCGCCGAGAATGAATACGTCTTTAGCCATTTGTCTTTCGTTATTCGTTATTCGATCTTCGTTATTCGATCTTCGTTATTCTCTTCGCGATCCAATCGCCCGCTTCCCTCGTGCCCAACGAGCCGCCAATATCGGCCGTGGTCTGGCCTTCAACGACCGCCGCTTCGACGGCCGCCTCGATGGCCTTCGATTCCTCGCGCGCGCCGAGGGTTTCGAGCATCAATGCCGACGAGAGGATGGCGCCGATCGGGTTGGCCACGTTCTTTCCGGCGAGCGGCGGCGCCGATCCGTGCACGGGCTCAAACAGCGAGGTCTTCCCCGGGTGGATGTTGCCCGAGGCGGCCATGCCCAGCCCGCCCTGCAGCGCGCCGCCAACGTCGGTGATGATGTCGCCGAATAAGTTATTGGTGACGATGACCTGGTACTGACCGGGATCCTTGATCAGGAACATCGCCATCGCATCGATGTATTGATGCGTGGCGGCAATACCGGGATACAGCGCCGACACTTCCTTGAACACCCGCTGCCAGAGGGCGTGGCCCTGCTGCATCGCGTTGCTCTTGTCGGCCATGCACACTTTCGTGAGGCCATTCGCCTTCGCATATTCGAACGCGTGTCGAATGATGCGGTGCACACCCTTATAGGTGTTCACCTCTTCCTGGATCGCGATCTCATCGTCGGTGCCGGCCTTGAAGCGTCCGCCGATGCTCACATACACACCTTCGGTGTTTTCACGGAACACGACGAAGTTGATGTCGTTCCGGCCGCGGTTCTTGAGCGGGCTCAAGCGATCGTCGAGCAGCCGCACCGGACGGTAGTTGACGTAGAGATCGAGCTCGAAGCGCGTGCCCAGCAGGATGTCGCGGGCGTGCCGGTTGTCGGCGACACGCGGATCGCCAAGCGCGCCGACGAAAATGGCGTCGAACTCGCGCAGCAACTGATAGCCATTGGCCGGCAACGTCTCACCGGTCTTCAAAAAGTGATCGGCACTCCACGGCAGGTGCTCGAGGTCCAGCCGCCTGCCGAAGACCTCACCCACTGCCTGCAGCACCTTCACGGCTTCGGCGGTCACGTCGCGGCCGATCCCGTCGCCTGCAATGACCGCGATTCTCACCAACGCATGATATCAAACGCTTGTTCAAACACCGCCAAAGCTTGCTTCAGCGGATAGTTGCAGGCTCCGCTTCAGGGATAATGGTTAGTCACGCGTTATGCTGAATCGTCGTGCCGGCGCCGGCCTCCTGCTCGTGGCGCTCATGCTCGCTGGCGTTGCGCTGTGGTGGCAGAGCCGGCCGCAAGAAACGCCGTTGGTAACCCGCTCCGCGGAGCAAAACGTGCTGCTCATCACCATCGATACGCTCCGGGCCGATGCGCTCGGTAGCTACGGCGGCGAGGCGGCGACGCCGAACGTCGATCGACTGGCGGCGCGGGGGATGAAGTTCACCTTCGCCCACGCGCATGCGGTTGTGACCCTGCCGTCGCATGCGAGCATCCTCACCGGCCACTACCCGTTTGAGCACGGCGTCCGCGACAACGCCGGATACCGGCTCGAGGATCAGGCTGAGACGCTGGCCGAGATCGCGAAAGCCGGCGGGCTGGCCACCGGCGCATTCGTGGGCGCCTTTCCCCTGGACCGCCAATTCGGTCTCACCCAGGGCTTCGATGTCTATCGCGACGTCGGCGGGCGGATGGTGGCGCAGGGAGACTTCGCGTTCACCGAGCGCCGCGCCGAGGAAGTGGTGAGCGACGCCCGCGCGTGGATCGACACACAGCGGGGCAAGTGGTTTGCCTGGGTGCACGTGTTCGACCCGCATGCCAGCTACACGCCGCCGGCGCCGTTCGACGCGCAGTACCGCCACCATCCCTACGCGGGCGAGGTGGCGTACGTCGACCATGCCCTCGGGCCGTTGCTCGAAGTCGCAGGGCGCTCCACCAGGCCGACCCTGGTGGTCGTGACGGCCGACCATGGCGAAGGTCTCGGCGAACATGGCGAAGCCACGCACGGTACGTTCGCGTACGAATCGACACTGCGCGTGCCGCTCGTCCTCGCGCAGATCGGCCCCGGCGCCCGGAGCGAACCGGGCCGGACCGTCGACACACCGGTGCAGCACATCGACATCGTCCCCACCATCGTCGACGCGCTCGAGCTTCGCGGACCTGACGGCCTGCCAGGCCGCACGCTGCTCGCCGCCGATGATAGCCAGCCTCGACTCACCTACTTCGAGGCCATGACGCCGATGCTGAAGCGCGGCTGGGCGCCGTTGAGCGGCGTGATCAACGGCAGGAACAAGTACATCGATCTGCCAATCCGCGAGCTGTACGATCTGGCCGCGGACCCGCGTGAAGCGCGCAACCTCGCCACGTCCGATGCCGCACGAGCCGGCGCCCTGGTCGCCGATCTTCGCAGCCTCGGTGCGGTCCTGCCCGGCGAGCAACGCGCCGAAAACGCCGCCGTGCGCGCGAAGCTGGAGTCGCTGGGCTATGTATCCGGATCGGCGGCGCGCAAGGCCCGGTACACCGAGGAAGACGACCCGAAGAGTTTGATCGACGTCGATCGTTTGATGATGGACGGCATCGAACTGTACCGGCAAGGACGGATCACTGAAGCCATGGACGCTTACCGCGCCGTGTTGGCGCGACGGCCCGCGATGGGACTCGCGTATCGGCGGCTCGCCTTTCTGCAGTGGCACGCGGGATTGCGCGCCGATGCGATCGCGACGCTGACAACGGCCCGGCAGCAGATCGGAGCCGACATCGACGTCGATGTGCGGCTCGGCACATATCTCGCGGAGGCCGGTGCGCCCGGTGACGCCATTCCATTACTGGAGCGCGTCACGGCGGCTGACCCCGAAAACACCGAAGCACTGAACGCGCTTGGCATCGCCTATGGCCGTGCCGGAGATGCGACGAAGGCGCTGGCGGCGTTTAATCGCGTGCTGACCACGGATCCGCGCGATGCCTTCGCTCTGGAAAACATCGGCACCGTGCACTTGCAGCGGCGCGATCTCAACGCGGCTCGCGAGGCATTTACCAAGGCCGTCGCCAACGATCCGCGATCGTCGCGCGCACATGCCGGCCTTGGCGTCGTGGCGCGGCAGTCTGGGAACACGGATGCGGCAATCGCATCCTGGCGCGAGGCTGTAGCCCTCGACGCAACCAACTTCGACGCCCTCTACAACCTCTGTATCGTCCTGCTCGCGGCCGATCGCGCCGGCGAGGCGCGGCCCCATGTCGAACAGTTCGTCCGCACGGCGCCGCCCGGTGTCTACGGCCGCGAGATCGCGGAGTTCCGCAGGTGGCTGCAATGACCCGGCGCAGGATTTGGACGGCGGTTGCGGCGCTCGCGATCATCGCCGTGACGGTCGCCGCCTGGCGATGGCAAGGCAGCCGGTCGATCGCGGCCGCCGACGGCCCGATCGTCTTCATCTCGATCGATACGCTGCGCGCCGATCGCCTGCCGCTCTACGGCAGCACGCGCATCAAGACGCCGAATATTGATTCGCTGGCGGCCGAAGGCGTGCTGTTCGAGCAGGCGTACGCGCATTCGCCGCAGACGCTGCCGTCGCACACCTCGATCCTGTCGGGCCAACTGCCGTTCGAGCACGGCGTTCGAGACAACATTGGCTTCACCGTCAAGGCCGGCCAGCGTTTCCTGCAGCACACCCTGCGCGAGCAGGGCTACACCACCGCCGCGTTCGTGTCGTCATACGTCTTGCGCCGGCAGACCGGGATCGCGCAGGGCTTCGAGGTCTACGACGATGCTTTGCCAGCCGCGTCGGCGGCGACGCCGCTTGGGCAGGTGCAGCGTCCGGGTGATCAAACGGTGGCGGCGGCGGCGCGGTGGCTCGACGCGCAAACCTCAACCAGGTTCTTCCTCTTCGCGCACCTGTTCGAACCGCACCGGCCGTACACGGCGCCGGCGCGCTTCACCGCCGGCGATCGCTACGACGCCGAGGTGGCGTACGCGGATGAGCTCGTCGGCCACTTGCTGGATCATCTGCGGGCGAAGGACCTCTACGACCGCGCCACGATCGTGTTGTTCGCGGATCACGGCGAGGGCCTCGGCGATCACGGCGAGGACGAGCACGGCATCTTCCTCTACCGCGAGACGATTCAGGTGCCGCTCATTATCAGGCTGCCCGGCTCGAGAAACGCGGGCCGCCGGGTGACCGCACCGGTGCAGCACATCGATCTGGTGCCGACCGTACTCGCGCTCGCTGGCCCGGCGCGAAACTCCGAGGTGGCGCCACCTGCGGGCCGGGGTCGCTCACTACTTCCGCTGATCGACGCCACGGGCACGCTGCCACCCGTCCAGATTTATTCCGAGGCGCTGTCGCCCAGGCTTCATTTCGGATGGAGCGAGTTGTATGCGCTCAGCGACGGCCTGCATCGCTACATCCTCGCGCCGAGGGACGAGCTCTATAACGTCCTCCAGGACCCGAAAGAGCTGAACTCGATCGCCGCCGAACGTCCGCAGGTGCGCAGCGCGATGCGCGTGGCGCTGCAGCGGATGACCGCCGGCGCCGGCGTGAGCGCACCCTCGGCGATCTCGGACGAGGAGCGGCGGAAGCTCGCCGCGCTGGGCTATGTGGGTCTCCAGGCGCCGCCGGCGACGACGGGCGGCGGCGCGGGCGCCGATCCCAAGGACAAGATTCACATGTTCCAGGACTATCGACGCGCCACAGAGCTCATGGGGTCGCGGAAGTTCGCGGAGGCCGCCGCCCTGTACCGCGCGATGCTTCGTGAGGACGCGGGAATGACCGATGTCTGGTTGCAGCTTGCCGACGCCTACCAACGCCAGGGCCGCTACGCCGACGCGCTCGCGGCGTACCAGGAAGTGATCACGCGCCAGCCGAAGGATCCGGCCGCACTGACCGGCGCGGCCGTCGCGCTCCAGCGCACGGGGCGCATGGCCGAGGCGCGCGCGCATGCGGAGCTGGCCGTCGCCGTCGCCCCGGCCGGCGCACACGAACTGCTGGCGAGAATCGCGCTCAGCACCGGTGACGCGGCCGCGGCCCGCCGGCACGCGCAACTCGCGCAGCAGGCGGATCCCACGCTGCCACTGCCCGCGTTCATCGAGGGCGTCCTCCTGCATCAACAGGAACGGTTCGACGCGGCGGCGGAGCGGTTCCTCGAGGTCCGGAAAGCCGCAGCCGGCAGAACCGAACAGCTGGTCGATGCGAACTACCTCGCCGGCGATTCACTCGCGAGGCTCGAGCGGTACCAGGAAGCCGAACCGCTGTTCGAGGCCGAGCTGGCGTTGACGCCGGAACACGTGCGCGCCCGTGCGGGCCTCGCCATGCTGTACCAGGCAACCGGCCGGCACGCCCAGGCCGCCGCAGCCGTCGAGGCCATCGTCCAGCGTTCGCCAACTCCCGAAGGTTATGACGTGGCGGCGCAGCTCTGGACCATGTTCGGCGAACCCGGAAAAGCCGCCACGGCGAGGGCGCGTGCGGGACGGCTACCGGGGTAAGATCGGAGGGATTCAGCGCACCCTCGCACTTGGGAGTCCTATGACACGACGGTTTCCGATCCTCGCCGTGTTCGCCCTGCTTGTCACCGGCGTCAGCAGCGCGCAAGACACTCCGCAGCCCACGTTCAAGTCCGGCGTGGACCTGGTCCGCCTGGATGTGCGCGTGGTCGACGAGGATGGCCGGCCCGTGACCGACCTCGAGCTCGACGACATCGAGATTCGCGATGCCGGCGCGGCGCTGCCGATCGTGCTGTTCCATCGCGTGAGCGAGCCGGCGGGCAGCTACGTGGAGGACGCGATCCGGGCCGCCACCGCGGAGGTGTCGTCGAACACTGCGTTTCCCCGCGGGCACCTCTACATCCTGATTTTCGATCAGCAGCACATCACGCCCGGCAACGAGCAGCGGGCGCGGATGGCGGCGCAGGATTTCATCCGCCGGCGCGTGCGTCCGTCCGACCGCGTGGCGCTGTTCGCGGTGCCGGGCCCGGGACCGCAGATCGGGTTCACCACCGACAAGGCACGAGCCATCGAAGCGCTCGGATCCATTCGCGGCGCGCAGGATCGCAACGTCGCGACCCCGCTCGGATCGATGACCGCCTACGAGGCGCATCGCGTTGTCCAAGGTGATATCGCGCTGTCGACCGCCTTGAGCATGCGTATCGCGGCGGAAGCTGGCGACGTGGTGACCGGCGTTTCGCTCGTGGGACGCGGTGCGGCCGCGGCAGCGGAGTCCGAAGGAGTGGCCCGCAGCGTGCTCCTTCAAAATGCTGTCGCGGTGGTCAGCCAAAGTGATGGCGAGTCGCGGCAGTTCCTGCAGCGGCTGGCGGATGTCATCAGCGGCTTCCGCGACATCGAAGGCCGCAAGACCGTGATCCTGTTTTCCGAGGGATTCATCCAGGACAATCTGTCTCGCGAGCTCGAAACCGTGGCCGCTGCGGCCGCGCAAAGCTATTGCGTCTTCTACACGATCGACTTGAACCAGCGCACTCCGTCGCTGAGCCAGGCGTTCGTGTCGGAGACCTCACTCGGCTCCGAGATCGAGGCGCGGCTGGCGCCGTTATCGACGCTCGCCGTCGAAACCGACGGCGCGCTGATCCTCGATGCGTCGGCGCGCAGTGCCGCCGAGCTCGACAAAATCGCCGACGTCGCGCAGGACTATTACCTCGTCGGCTTCACGCCGCCCGCCGCGGCGCGCGCGGAGCCGGGAAAGTACCGCCGCGTGACCGTGACGGTGCGCCGCGCGGGAGCGCGGGTGAGCGCGCGCTCGGGATACGCGGTGGCGCCGGTGGTGGCGGCCGTCGCCGACAGGCGGCGTTCGCTCGACCGGTTGCTCGCCGCGCCATTCGTGCAACAGGGACTGAAGGTCGACTATACGACGTACCTCCTCCGCAGCGCCGACAGCGGACAGCAGCGCGTGGTCCTGAGCCTGTCGGCTGACTTGCCCGTGCGTTCGAATCTGGCCGACGCCGCGGACGTCGTGTTCGTGGTCCGCAACGTTCGCGACGGCCGCGTCGTGGAAAGCGGCACCGGGACAATCCCGTTGCCGGCGGCGGCGCGGCCAGGCGCGCCCCTCGGCACCGGCACGTGGCGGGTGCAGTTCAACTTGCCACCGGGATCGTACGTGATGCGGAGTGTCGTACGAGAGCCGGGTGGCCTTGCGGGAAGCGCCGACCGGCGCATGGAAGTGCGTGCGCTCGACGGTCCCGATGTCACCGTCAGCGACATGATCATCGCCTCCGCGATTAGTGGCCTGCCGGTGCGCCCGCTGGCGTACACCGGCAGCGGCCTGACCGCGTTGCTCGAAACCTACGCCCGCGCGCCGCGCCAGTTGGAAGCCATGGAGGTCCGGATCGATCTGCGGCGCCTGACCGACAACGTGCCGGTGGCGACGATCGACGCGGAGCTGCTTCCCACCGAGCAGGAGGGCGCCGGAGTCCGCCGCCGCGCTCAACTCTTGATGCCGCTCGAGGACGTGCCGCCCGGCGACTACGTGGCGCGCGCCGTGGTGCGCGCGCGCGGCGAAGTGATCGCCGAGCGAACGCGGCAGGTGCAGGTGCTGCCGGGAGTGGCGCCGGCCGCCGGTGAAGAGGCCGCAGACGGCCACACCTGGACGCCGCTGGAGATCATCCAGGGCGATCTGGCGAAGCGGTACATCGCCTGGCTCGGCGAGCGCGCCAAGGGCACGCCCAGCGCCGGCGCCGCCGCGCTGGCCGCGGCCAACCGCTGGGAACAGATGGAGCTCGAGTTGGAGCGCGCCGCCACCGCCGGCGGCGTGGCTCCTCACGCGCTCAAGGGCCTCGCCCTGTTCGTGCGTGAAGAGTACGCCGCGGCGGCCGCGGCGTTGACGCTGGCAGGCGAGGCGGCGCCTGACAGCGCGCTCACGCCGTTCTTCCTCGGCTGGGCGCATGACGGCGCTGGAAATTCCCGCGCCGCCCTGTCGGCGTGGCGCAGCGCCGCGCATCTCGATCCCTCGCTGGTGTCGGCGCACCTGGCGCTCGCCGACGGCTACCTCAAGATTTCGGAACCAGCACTCGCGGTGCAGGCGCTGCGCGCGGGACTGGCCGCCCTGCCGGGGTCCACCGAATTGCAGGCGCGATTGCAGCAGCTCGAACGGGCACGACAATAATCCATGAGAAGGTCCAGCATGAAAACCGGAATCACGATCTCCGCACTGGTATTCTCCCTGTCGGTCTCCGCGGCGACGCAGCAGCCGCTGCCAGTCGACACGCTGAGTTTTTCCGACGCCACGACGATTGCCGAGATCGACACCAACAAAGTGAAGGGGCAGCCGGCCAGGCTCGCCTGGTCGCCGGACGGCACTCAGCTCTATCTGCAGATGCTGGACGGACAGTTCGGCCAGGCCGGCGCCAAGTCTTCTCACCACGCGTTTGACGCCACGAGCGGGCGCCGGCAGGAGCTGCGGGCGGAACCGGAGTGGGCGTCCGCATATTGGGTGGCCAAGAGCGCGCAAGTGTCTCCGGATGGGCCGGCGATGAAGGTCGACTTGAAGTCAGAAAACCGAACGGCGAGCACCGTGTCGACGCCCATGGGCGGCGCCCTGGCCCGGGGCGGCACGGACCCCGCCACGGGCACCGGAGCTGGTGACGGCGTGGCGGCTGCGTACAGCCGGCAGCCCGTCCCGGTGCACTCGATGTTCGTCCATGGCGAGCTGGTCGGCGAGTTCGTGAACTCCGTCATCGTGCCGGGGTTGACATTTGGCTGGGGCCCGGTCGGCACGAAGGTGATCGCCTACGCCAACAAAAGCGGCCGCGTAGTCGTGATGGATGACAAGGGCACGAAGAAGGAAGTCGGCCGGACCGAGGATGCGGTGCTGCCGGCATGGTCACCCGACGCGACCCGTCTCGCGTGGCTCCAGAAAGATGGACGGCGAAAGTTCGACCTGCAGGTCGCTCGTGTCGCAACCCCGTAGAGGCCGCGCGCGCCGCGGCGTTCTGGCCGGCGCCTGCGTCATGGCAGCCGCGGCGCTCGCCGGTTCGTCTGCCAGGGCCGGCCAGTCACCGCCGGCGTCGACTCCGCAGCCGACGTTTCGATCGGGCGTGCAGATCGTCGAAGTCGACGTTCGCGTCTTCGACCGGGACGGTCAATTCGTCAGCGGCCTCACCCGCGATGATTTCGAGCTGATCGAAAACGGCCTGCCGCAGCAGATCGATGCTCTGCACCTGGTCGGCGCGGACCCGGTAGCGGCGCCTGATCGGCCAGCCTCACCCGCTGCTCTCCCTCGACGAACCTCGACCAGTGCCGCTCCCGTCGCACCGCAAACGTGGATCTTCTTTTTCGACCTCAATCACCTGAGCCCCGGCGGCGGTTTCGATCGGGCCCGCAAGGCGGTCGATGAATTCATTGGGGACCGTTTCAGAGATGGTGACCTGGCCGGCATTCTCGCCGGCGAGCGGATGATCAATAACCGCCTCACCAGCGTGAAGCGCGAATTGCTCGAAGCCGTCACACAAGTCAAGCCACGCACCGGTAACCGGACGCGCTTGCTTGAACTGACACGCGAGTGGCCACGGCTGCTCGACTTCGAGGAGGCTATTCGCATTGCGCGCAACGAGGTTGACGTGGTCACCCGGGCGGTGTCGCGCGCCTGTGCGGACGACCCCGACGCTTGTGTCAGGGGCGATCCGGAATCGAACGTCCGCGCCAAGGCGGTGAGGATCCAACAGGAAGTTCACCAGGCAGCGAACCAGACCCTGGCCGCGCTCAACGGATTGGCGTCCGGTCTGGCGAGAGTGCCCGGCCCGAAGACGGTCGTCCTGTTGAGCGATGGTTTCGTGAGCCAGGAACTGGAATCGACGCTGCGATCGGTGATCGGCCAGACCGCGCGGGCGGGCGCGCGCGTGTACGCGATCGACGTCCGCGGCCTGAACCGCACGGCAAATCCGGGAATCATCGATCAGTTTCTGGCCAGCGATCAGTACAACGACGTGCAAAGGTTTGACGGGCTGGCGGACGGCCCGAACAGCCTCGCGGTCGACACCGGCGGCCTCATGATCCGGAACGAGAACAACATCGGCCGCGCGCTCGACCGCATCGCGGACGACTCGGGCCGCTATTACGTGCTCGCGTATCAACCCACCAATGCGAGCTTCGACGGCAGCTACCGTCCGATCCAAGTCCTCGTGAAGCGCGATGCGCTCCGCGTGCGCGCGCGCCGGGGGTACCTGGCGCTGCCGCCGTCGCGCATGTTATTGCCGCAGCCGATCGCGCCGGCCGTCACCTCCGCCGCGGCGGCCACGGTGACGGCGTCGGCGTCGGAAGCGCCACCGGACCCAGAGGCCGAAGAACCCCCAACGACGCCGTTGCCGGGGACCGCGACAGGGGTCGCGGTGCCCCTCGCCGCGGCGGCGCCAGCCGCGGGCATCCGGCTCCGGCCCGGCGCCGAGGGCCGGGTCACGGCGCTGTCGTCGTTGGAGACGGCTGCGTCCGGCGCGTTCGCCGCCGCCGGTTGGGACGCCTACCAACGCGGTGATGTTGAATCAGCACTCGAGGCATTCGTGAAAGCGGCGGCGGAACCCGGGGTGCGGCCGTGGGTGCTCTACGCCCTCGGCATGTCGCACGCGGCGCTTGGACAGGCCACCGAGGCGATTGCCTCGTGGGAGCGCGTCCGCCAGGCCGTGCCCGATTTCCAGCCCGTGTACATGGACCTCGCAGATGCCTATGCCTCGCTGTCGGACCTCACCTCGGCGCTCGCCGTGGTCCGGCAGGCCGAAGCGCGCTGGCCGGCCAGCGCCGACGTGCACAGTGCCGTCGGCGTCATCCTGGTGCGGCGCGGCGCCCTGGACGACGGCATCGCCTCCCTGCTCAAGACGATCGACTTGAATCCCGGAGACGACCTCGCCTATCTGAACCTCGGGCGCGCCTACGCACTCCGCTATCAGCGTGGCCGCCGCTTCGTCACGAGCCAGCGGCGTTGGGTCGCTCCGGAAGATGATCGCAAGCGCGCGGTCGAGGCGCTGGATCGCTGCGTGAAGCTGGGCGGGCCGTATGCCACGCAGGCGCGAGAAGAGTTGACCTACCTGCAGTGGTCAAAACAGGGATGAGCGGCGCGAGCGCCGGTTCCCGTGTCCTCATCGCCGTCACCTGGCTTGGTCTCGCGGTGGCGTGCGGCGGCGGATCCTCACCGGCGTCGCCGACGGCTCCGACGCCGCCCTCCGCACTCACGCCGGCAGACGTCTGCGGCACGTTCGGCCTGACCTCCTCGCCGGCGATCTTCAACGGCGCCGAGTGTGCCACCGCCAACGTGGCCGTGGTGCTCCTGAACATGCGCGATCGCACCGGCTTCGGGGTGGGCGCCTGCTCGGGAACCGTGATTTCGGAGCGGGCGATCCTGACCGCGGCGCACTGCCTGGACGACGAGGTGCAACTCGTGCGGGTGTTTCTCGGCAGCGGCGTCGAGATCGCCGCGGAATCATTCACGATGCATCCCGCGTATCGCGGCGCCGGGCCCGCCGACGTTGGCGTGGTCTTCATGAGCGAGCCGATCGGCCGCAGGCCGATGCCGCTGCTGCTCAGCCGCGAGGCGCGCGTCGGTGAAACCGCGGTGATTGCCGGGTGGGGACGCAATCAGAACGATGTGCCCGCCACGCTGCGCGCCGGCGTGACGACGATTGCCGCGGCCGGCAGCGCGCTGCTCGAAACGCTGTTCGCGGCAAATGTCAGCTCGATTTGCTCCGGAGATTCCGGCGGACCGATCCTGCTCAACGAAGCAGGCACGTGGGCGATCGGCGGCGTCAGCTCCGCGACCTCGGCGAACGTCTGCAATACGGGCACGAACTTCTACGTCGCGCTCCGCGACGGCCAGGTCTCGTCATTCGTGCTCGGTCTTGTGCCTGACGCGATCCGACGCTAGTACTCTCCGTGTTCTCTCTTGACTTGGGTGACCTACTCCGTGTTCTCGGAGCTGTCTAGTCACTTCATCGTTTCCAGGATCTTCTTCGCCGTGGCCACCTCGGGCGCATCGGCCGGCGCGATCGAGACGTATTTCTCCAAATCGGCCTTCGCCTCCGCCGTCTTGCCCAGCGACAGGTGCGAGATGCCGCGATAGTAATAGCCGTCCGGGTGGGTCGGGAAGCGCGTGATGGCCTTGTCGAACCACGGCACCGCGTCGGCCGTCTTCTGGTCGTTGAGGAGCGCAATGCCGGCATTGAGGAACAGCGCCGGGTCGGCGACCTTCGCCTCGTCGATCGAGGCGAGCATCTGCCGCGCTTCCGCCGCCTGTCCCTGTTCCATCAACGTGTTACCGAGGATCAGGGTGATCTCGACGTTGCCCGGATCCTGCGCGAGCGCCTTGCGCAGATGCTCGATCGCAGCCACCTTGTTGCCCTCGCCGTAGTAGCTGCGCGCAATCAGCGGCCGGAACTGTTTCACCTCTGGATACTTCGCGGCCAGCGCCTCGTAGATCGCCCGCGCCTGCGCGAACTGCTTGGTGTTCATCAGCGCCGCCGCCTGAATGAGCTGCTCCTGGATCTCGACGTTGGGGTCGAAGACCGGCGCGGCGGCCTTCTCGAGCCGGACCTCCATCGGCGGCAGGCGCGAGCCCTGCGTCACGGACACCGTAATGCTCCGCGTCTCGTAGCCGTCCTTGATGAAGTCGAGCGACCACTCGCCGCTGGCGATGCCGCCGACCGCCCACTCCCCCCTGGCGTTGGACGTGTTCTCGGGACCGCGATTGCCGGCGCGCGGCAGCGCCGCCTTGATCGTGACGCCGGGTACCGGTTGGCCATTGTCATCGACGACCTTGCCGCCGACCCGCCCCATGCCGCGCCATTCCTGCGCCGACACGCCGACGCCGGCCAACACCACGAGGATCCCGATCAGTCGCACATACCTGGTCATGGTGCACTCACCTTCCGAAACGAAAAACCCCGGGACCCGGCGAGGTGCCGGATCCCGGGGAATCTGCGTCCTATCTGCGTCTAATCGGCGGCCCTAGAAATTCGTCGACCACTCTTGAAAAGAGTGGCCGACGCTCATCCGCCGGCCGTCAGGCCGGCCGTCAGAAGTTGAACCGCACGCCGAGACGCAGCACGCGCGGATTCATGATCTCCTGCACGTTGTTGGCCGTGGTCACCCGCAGGTCGAACTGGCGGCCGAGAATGGTGCCGCTGTTCAGCGCATTGAACACGTCGAGGTCGACATTGAACCGCGCGCGCTGGAACGCGAACTCCTTCCCGAGGCGCAGGTCAAGCGACGTCACGGTCGGGAGACGGTTGCCGTCAAGGTCGGTCACCAGAAGCACGGACTTTCTGGCCGCCACCGGATCCGCGGTTGGCACCTGGGTGCGGTAGTAGGGCGTCGCGAAGCCCTGGCGCGTCATCATGTTCGCCGCCAGGTTGATCCCGTATGGCGCCTGGTACAGCCCCGTGAAGATGAACTGGTACTTCGGCAGCACCTGGTAGATGGCGCTCTTGCCGCTGCCCGAGCTCGTGCGAATCACGATGCCACCATCCTCGTTCGTGCTCGCGCCGACCGTGGAGACATAGGGTGTTGGATCGTTGGAGTTCACGGCAGCACCAATTGCGTCGATATCGTCGAAGTATTCCCGGTGCGAGTTGGTGGAGAACCCAAACCGCCCCATCCAGCGATCCGAGAGCCGCTTGGTCGCCGCGAGCTCGAACCCCATGTACCGTTGTGAATAGCCGTCACGCGCGGTGTAGGTGGTCGCCGCACGGTTGGCCGGAACGCGCCCGGGCATGACGCCGTAGATCGGCACACTGTAATTGCCAATCGCCGGGTGGCTGCCGGTCAGCGTGTCGATCTGCTGGTAGTCCGAGCCACGGAGGCCGTTGTTGCGCCACGTGAAGTTGTTGAAGTTCCGCATGGTGAACGTGCCGCTGATGCCGAAATTCGGCAGGATCTCCCGATCGAGGCCGAACTGGAATTCGTGGGTGATCGGCGTCTTGTAGTCGCCGACCGAGTGGATTGGCGACGCGACATTCGACGGGTTGTCGATGTCGAACCCGTAGTAGCTGCAGCCGCCGGCGTTGGCGATGGCATCGGTGCAGGGGCGCCCGGCAATCTCCGCGGGATCCACGACGCGGTTCCCGTTCAGATCCGGGACGTTGTAGAAGTAGACACCGCGATAGCCGACCGTCGACAGGAAGTTGCCGGCCGTAGAGTTCAACTGCGACGCGAACGCGCCGTAGCTGCCGCGCAGGAGCGTCTTGCGCTGCTCGTCGATCGCATACGAGAGGCCGATGCGCGGCGTCACGCTGTTCCAGGTGATGACGTCGCTCCGCGCGGTGCTCGTCAGGGTCGGCAGCAGATTCGGTAGCGTGGTGTTGCCTTCCTGCGTCAGTGCGTTTACCGACCCTCGCTGGCTGTCCCAGCGCAGGCCGGCGTTCACCGTCAGCCGATCCCAGGTGATGGTGTCGCCGATGTAGGCGTTGAGGTATTCGCCGTTGGCCGACGTGTTGTCGTTCCACACCGCCACTTCGGCGGTCATGTTCGGGTAGCCGTCGTGATAGGTCACGATCTTCGACGCGCCGGGAACGATCGTTGTCGAGTCGACGTCCGACGTCCGCCAGCCGAAGCCGAACTTCAGCTCGTTGCGGCCGAAGAAGACGTTGCCGTCGGCCGAGGCGTTCTTCTGGGGGCGGACCGTCTCGTAGTGAATATACGACCCGCGGAGCGAGCCGGCGTCGTCCCTGTAGTACGGCGTGGTCAGACCACCCTGCGGCGTCAAGGCGAACCCGCCATCGACCGACGCGTAGCGCCCGGTGACGAAGACGTTGTTGCCCACCACAAAATTGCCTTCGCCCTTGTAGAGCGCGGTCGGACCGCTCTGGTCCCAGGTGGTTTCCGGCGGACGTGTCGCGCCGGCGCCGCGGCCGTACTTCAGCTTGTCACCGCGGAAGTAGGTGAAGTTGCCGCGAATCGCATCGGTCAACTGCGCCGTTGCCTTGAGTGAACGGTTGTCGAGAATCGTCTGATCGGGCGTGTTCTGGAGCGTGATCAGCGTGACGTCCGTCTTGCCATACGCGCCCCAGACCCACACCTTGTCCCTCAGCACCGGCCCGCCCAGTTCGAACCCATAATCCTTGTAGTCCTTGATGCGGTTGCCCTTGCCGGTCGTGCCGCCGAGGCTCGCCTTGAGGTCGTCGGGCAGGTTGTTCGCCTGCATGCTCTCGGTCTCGTAGTAGATGCGCGACGAACCGCGATACGAGTTCGTGCCGGACTTCAGCACGAAGTTCAGCGCCACGCCGGGCGTGGCATTCTGGAGATCAGCGCCACCCGTGGTGACGTTCATCTCCTCGAACATGTCGAAGTCGTAGTAGGTCGGCGATGAACCGAGGGCGGCCATATCGGTGATGGCAATGCCGTCGATGTTCCAGGTGTTCTCACCGCTGGCCGCGCCCTTGGCCTGGTAGTTGGACTGCTGTCCCGACTCGGCGCCGCCGACGTTCACGCGGTCGACGATGACACCGGGCACCGTCTGCAGCACGACCCAGGGATCGCGCGCCGATGGAATCTGCTGAAGTTCATCGTTGGTCACGTTGGTGGTGGTGGCCGTGCGTCGCGGATCGATGACGGGCGATTCCGCCACCACTTCAACGCTTTGCGTGATGTCGCCGACGGCGAGTGCGATCGTCAACGGCACGCCGCCGCCCGCGGTGACCGGCACGTTACGGTTGGTGTACTGACTGAATCCCGCCAACGAGGCGGCGACCGAGTAGGCGCCGGGCGGGAGGTTCAGAAAGTGCGCCTCGCCCTTGCCATCGGTCGTGGCGGTGACGGCCCGTGGGCCGGTAAGGTCCACGGTGGTGCCTGGCAGAACGGCACCGCTCGTGTCGGTGACCGTGACGTCAATGCGGCCGGTGTAAACCTGGGCGTCGGACGGCACTGCCAACCCGAGTCCCAAGGCGGCAAGCACCATCAATCGAACGGTTAACAGTCTCATTCTCATCATCTCCTGAAGAACACAACAGCGGGCCATCTGTTTCAAGGAGCAAACGCGAAAAATCGCGCCGCGCAATTACTCTAGAGGCTACGTTTGCAACAACTTACAAGTCAAAGGCCAGCTTACTCCAGAACGGCGGGCCCTGACAACGAATGCAGGGCGTGTTCGTCACAATCTGCATGCTATCCATCACAATTTGGGCCAATAATCGGCCCTAAACATCCAAATAATTGGACGGCGCTCAGATCGCCCGTCTACAGCTCTACGCCCATCCGAGATCGAAGCAGCCACGCCAGCGCCACCGACATCACAAAGAAGGCGACCATCCAGTCAACGGAGTAGCCAAGAAGGCTTACCTCTCGCTCCGGATAGGCGATCTCGATCGCCGCAATCGGCATCTCAGGATCGATGGGTGGCTCTGCGGGATAGAGCAGCTGATTGAGGAAGCCGGCCTCGAATCTCCCTGGCGTTCGCCAGCCGACCGCGTCAGCGGCGCGAACCCGCTTGGTCACGGATTGGCCGTCGAGCGTCACGGTGACCTCGTAGTCTCCCGGCTGGTCGATGCCGATGCGCCAGGCCGCTTCGCGCTGCTCGGGAATCCAGAGGAGCGGTGTCTCCACCCTGAGGCCGGCCGGCGCCGCGAGCGCGATCGCCGGAGCCGCCCCGGTCGACGGCAGGGCCGCTTCCTTCACATGGGCCGTGAGGACCGCCGATTGGCCGGGGACGAAGCCTTCGTAGCCGTAATAGAACTGGAGGTGCGCGATCAATAACGCGAGAGGCACGATGACCCATGGCAGCGGCGCCAGCGACAGTCGCAGGTATGTGAGGTTGTGACGCAGGATGTCGAGCGCGCTCTCGAAAGCCCTGACATCGTCGTTGAAGAGGCGGACCTCGAAGATGCCGGCCTGGATCCGGCGCTTCACGGCCACAATCGCCCGCTGATTCGACGTGGCGCGCGTCACCAGCAGCAGGCCGATCGCCACGACCAGCGACACCACACTCAAGCCTACGATCGGCGGGAACGTTTCAAAGGGAGACAAGGCGGCCTCGACCAGCGTGCCGAGGACGCGATTGAGCCAGGTCATGTCGCGGTCAGGAGATGTAGCCGAGACCCTTCAACCGTTTCTTGATCTCGTCCTCCGACTGAGCGCCGTCGAGATGCTTCATCTCCTTTTCGAGTACGTGCGTGATGAATTCTTCAACCGACGAATATCCGGCAATCGCCGCATAGCGCCTGACCCTGGCCAGGAGTGCTTTATCGAGCTTGATGCGTCCAGATCCGAACATGTCGCCTCCGTCTTGACCCGGCCGTCACTGCCGCGCCGGCGGGCGTAACGGGAATTGGTCGATCCCGAACTCCGCCAGGACGGCCGCCGCCACTTTGTCCAGCGACGGCGCGGCCTTCCGCAATGCCCGGTTCGACAACAGCACGCCAGGCACCGTCTCGTGGTCCATGCAGTGATCGCCGCTCCACGGATTGGTATTGTCGACCATCACCTGTTTCGGGATGCCGCCGAGCGCGGTTTCATCGGACCCGCGCGTGCCCCGGGCGTAGCCGATCACCAGGTCCGGCGCGCGATCGAAGTAGCCCGCGTCGGTGTAGACCTCGTCCCGCCGGTAGACCTTGGTAATCGCCGGCAGTCCCGTCGCCGGATCGATCGTCGCGAGCAGGCGAGCCGCGATCTCCTCCATCACGCGCTCACGATCTTCCGGCGCGACCACGCCGGACATCTCGCGGCCGCGCACGTTGATGTAGAGACCGTTGAGTCCAACACCGTAGGCGCGCGTGCGTGTCCAGTCGACATTGCCGAAGAGCCCCGGATCATCCTCGCGCGCCGGGTTCGCCAGCGTGAGGTAGCCTTCCTCCTTCAGCCAGGTGTTGAGGTTGAAGGTGCGCCGCCACGGCGCAAAGCCGTGGTCCGACAGGACGATCAGCGTATCCTCCGGGCCCATCGCATCAAGCGTTTCGCCCACGATGCGATCGAGGCCGACATACAACGTGTCAATCACGTCCGCGTACTTGGGATCGCTGGCCGCGTCGTAGGCCGGATGCCCGGGATCCCGCGCGCGAAACAGCATGTGGGCCACCTGGTCGACGTTGCCGAAGTAGTAGAAGAGCAGCCCGCGGGTGAATCGATCGAACACGTGCCGGTACTGCGACCGCACCTCGTCGCCGGCGAGCCGGGCCTGCGCCAGGAACTCGTCCCGCGTCAGCACGCCTTGCTTCATGGCCTGCGTGTCTTCCGGCATCCCCTGCGTGTAGAACCGTCCCGTCGCGGCGGCGAGCTCCCCGGCGTAATCCTCCGGCGTTGAAATCGGCAACGCCGGCGCCAGGGGATCCAGATTGATCGGCGACACGTACAACTCCACGTGCGGCCTGATCTGTTTCAGGTAGAAGCGGCCGATCCCGCGCACGCTCTGCAGCGGAATCCTCAGGTCGAACTCCAAGGGCACCCAGTCGGTCCACTCGCCCACGGCGATGACGCGTTCTTCGCCGCCCACGGTCAGTTTGGCCACCGGCCGTTCCGCGTCCAGGTACAATGTGAACTCCGACGTCACGGGCTCGCCGGTTTTGCGGAACGGGTTGGCGGGGCCGTGCAGCTCGGCCCGCACGACGTTGCTCTCAACGGTCACCGGGTACCATGAGCCGCCCGAGAGCGGCAGGCCTCCAAATGCGTACGGATCCGACGTGTAGAGCGAGAAGGTCCCGTACGTTCCGAGCAGATCCGGCGTGCCCATGCCGCTCAACTCACGGGTCGCGGTGCCGGAGGGCGGAAAGTTGGCGGGCATCCGGATGATCGTCGTCTCGATACCGTGAGCCTCGAGCACGTCCCAGAACGGCTGCCCATGCCGTAATGATTCGACGGT
>CAZEMI010000242.1:0-80444 GCA_964513235.1 uncultured Acidobacterium sp. | reverse complement strand
GTACCGCATCGACCGCAGAACCGGACGGCACACACGCTCGGAGTATCCGACGTATGGGTTCGACGC
Organism: uncultured Acidobacterium sp.; assembly: GCA_964513235.1. GTDB lineage: Bacteria > Acidobacteriota > Vicinamibacteria > Vicinamibacterales > UBA2999 > 12-FULL-67-14b. Next base: position 80,378 of record CAZEMI010000242.1, on the reverse strand, counting down.
TGCCGGCGGTCTCGTTGCCTCGGCGTACGATCTTCATACCTTCGAGGCGAAGCTCGATGATGACGACAACGTTCCGCTGGATCGCAGCACCCTGAACCAGATGTGGACGAATACGATCCTCGTCAATCCTACGGATTCGACTCTGCGCACGCCGATGCCGACCGGTCTCGGCTGGTTCGTACAGAAAGCGTCAGGGACCGATCTCGTCTGGACCTTCGGCCACATCCCGGATGCCGGTTCGGCGTTGATTCTGAAGATGCCGTCCAAGCGCCTGACGCTGATCCTGCTGGCCAATAGCGACGGCCTGACGGCGGGCTACAACCTTGAACGTGGCGACATCACCACGTCGCCGTTCGTGAAAATCTTTCTTCGGCTGTTCATCTAGGCGCGCCGTCCTTCAGCTCGGCGATCAGAATCTGGTCTTCGTCCGGGCCGAACGATCGCGGCGGCCCGAACGATGGTGACGCCATGATGCGCGCGAGCAAGCGATTGAAATCGTCCTCGCTGTAGTACCCGCGATTGATCAGGACGAATCGCACGCTGAGCTGCCGCAGCCGCTCGATCGACCTCGTATCCGGGAACGCCCGCAAGTCTTCCAGCGTCCGTCGGTACTCCTCCGGCGCGAACCCGCTATAACCATTGACCAGCCGCAGCCAATGGTGCGTCGAGCGGATCTGATACGTCGTCTCGTACCGCCATAGCTCATCGCTGATCGGAACTGGCATTTCGACAATCACCGTCCCGGGCGGTTGATGCGACAGCCACTGATGGGCCTCCGTCGGATGGCTTTGATCCGGCCGCACGCTCACCGGCGCGGACCAGTATTCCAGCAGGCAGAGGAGTGTGGCGATCACTCCGATCGCGGTGGCATAACGTGGCCGTGCCCGGAAGATGTTGGCGGCGCCAAAGCCTGCGAGGACCGACACCGAGAGCAAGACGAACACGCCGAAACGGGCGGACGCGCGGAGGCTGGAAAGCAGCGGGACCAGTTCGTGCAGCCAGGGCAACAACAGACCGTGCATGCCAAGTGCCCCGTCAACGGAAAGCGCCGTCAAACCCAAGTACACCCAGGCGAGCCGCGTCACCGGGGCCAGAAATGCGGCGGCCGCGAGCAGCACCGCGACCAGACCCGGGTAAAGACTTCGCTCATCGGGCTTCGGACCGCTGTCGGGTTTGCCGCGGAGCCAGTTCAGAGGATGGACACGCAGAAAATCTGCCGGTGTCGCGCTGTACTCAACCATCTCCGACACGCCGCGCGCGCCTTGCTCGGCGCGTGTTCGTGAATAGGGTGGCCCGTAGATCAGAGCCACCGCCAGCAACGGGACGATCATCAATGGCGTCAGCAAGACGAGGCGTCGACGCGTGGTCGCGTGAATGGCGACCAGAGCCAGCCATGCCGCCGCCAGGTAGTAGGAGAGGAAGACGCCGTAATAGATACTGCACAGCGTTTGGCTCGCGACGGCGGCACCAATTGCGAGCGCTCGGCGGGACGTCGGCGCCTCGACAAACCGGTGCAGCAGCCACAGGCCGAGCGGCATCCACATCACCCATTGCAATTCGAGATGGCCGAGATGCGCGAATCTGTACGGCGCCAGGCCAAAGATGATCGCCGCGAGCCAGGCCGCTGCGGAAGAGCGCGTCAAGTCTCGCACCAATAGATACGCGAACCACATCGACGTGACGAACGCCGCGCCTAACAGCAGGTTGTGCGTCTGTCCGGGGCTGAGCCCGAGCCAGATGAAAGGCGAGCCGAACGCCGCGACCATCAGCATGGCGTCCGAGAACGCCAGCGTGGCCGTCGCAGGGTGGAAGATATTGGCGTCGAATAAATGTCCTGGATCGAGCGGCAATTGATGTGCGAACCACGCCAACCGCCACACGCTGAAGTACCCGTCGTCGGAATCAGGCACCACGTGCATTCGCGGGTCGAGGAGCGGCCAGATCGCCGCGACTGTCAACGCACAGAACCCCAGCGCGACAGCCGCCGTCTCCGCTCGACGCCGGCGTCTAGGCTCGTCCGGCAAATGCCCGTGTCTCGGTGTGCACCTTCACCTTTTCGCCCTCCTTGATGAAGAGCGGCACCTGGATCTCCAGTCCCGTCTCGAGCACCGCGGTCTTGGTCACGCTGCCGCTCGCCGTGTTGCCGCGCACGCCCATCTCGGTTCTCGCCACCGTGAGCTCGACGTGCGGCGGAAACACGATGCCGATCGGCTGGCCGTTGTAGCGATGGATCTGCGCTTCGACGTTGTCCACCAGCAGGCCGCGATCCTCACCAAGCGTGTCGGCGCTCAGCGTCAACGTTTCGAACGTCTGCTGGTCCATGAAGTGATAGCCGTCGCCGTCGGCATACGTGAAGGTGACGGCCGACATCACCAGGTCCGGCTCCGCGAATTTGTCGCCGGCCTTGAAGGTCTTGTCGAAGACGGCGCGCGTGATCAGGTTGCGCATCTTCAACCGCACCAACGTCTGTCCACCGCGGGCCGTGGGTTTTGAGACCGCCACGTCGAGGCAGTGATAAGGGGCGCCTTCGTACTCGAAATAGGACTTGCGCTTGATCTCAATCGCTTCCAGCAATGCGGCCATCCGCTTATCGTACACTGAGGGTGTGAACCGCATCCGTATCCGCTATTGCGAGGCTTGAAACTACCTGCCGCGCGCCTCCCGTGTGGCGGCGCTCATCAAGCAGGACGCCGGTGTCGAGAGCGATCTCGAGCCCGGGGGCCGCGGGGAGCTCAGCGTTTGGGTGGACGGAAAGAAGATCGCGGAGAAGACATCGCGGGGTTTTCCCGGTGATACGGACGTGCTGAAGTCCGTGAAGACGGCCTTAGAGCCTGCCTCGCCGAAGCTTTAGCGGAGGCGGGCTGAGTTTTTGCTTGCCGGAGAGTATGCCTCCGCAACGCACGTCCGTGTGGGCTGCCACGGCCCAGCTTCCGACCTTTTCACCCCTCACGTCCGACACCGCCGCGGACGTCTGCGTCGTCGGGGCAGGCATCGCCGGTCTCACCACTGCCTACCTGCTTACCCAAGTTGGGAAGTCGGTTGTCGTGCTCGACGATGGCGCGATCGGTAGCGGGATGACCGGCGTGACCACGGCGCACCTCACCAACGCCGTCGACGACCGTTACTTCCACCTCGAGCGGCTGCACGGCGAGCGGGGGGCACGGCTCGCGGCGGAGAGCACGACCCAGTCCATCGACCGCATCGAGAGCATCGTGGCGCGTGAGCGCATCGCGTGCGACTTCACACGCCTCGACGGCTACCTGTTCTGCGCGCCCGAGCACGACGAGGCTTATCTCGACCGCGAGCGCGACGCCGCGCACCGCGCCGGCCTTCTCAATGTCGTGAAAATCGAGCGCGCGCCGATCGCGGTCGATACCGGTCCGTGTCTTCGGTTCCCGAACCAGGCGCAGTTCCATCCGCTCAAGTACCTGTCCGGTGTCGCGCAGGCGATCGAGCGCGCCGGCGGACGGATCTATGCGGGCACCCACGCCACCAGTGTCACCGGCGGCGCGGACGCCGCGGTGGCGACCGACCGCGGCACGGTGAGCGCCGGCCATATCGTGGTCGCCACCAATGTGCCCATCAACGACCTGGTGGTGATTCACACCAAGCAGGCGCCCTATATGACGTATGTCATCGGCGCGCGCGTGCCGCGCAACGCCGTCCCGGCGGCGCTCTACTGGGACACCGGCGATCCGTATCACTACGTCCGCCTGCAGCCGATCGATGCCGACCACGATCTGCTCATCGTCGGCGGCGAAGACCACAAGAGCGGCCAGGCCGACGACATCGAGCAGCGCCATCCGCGTCTCGAAGCCTGGGCGCGCGAACGGTTCCCGTCAATGGGCGATGTGCTGTACACGTGGGCGGGGCAGGTGATGGAAACCGTCGACGGCCTCGCGTTCATCGGCCGCAATCCCATGGATCACAAGAACGTCTATGCCGTGACCGGCGACTCCGGCCAGGGCATGACGCATGGCACGATTGCCGGCATGCTCATCACCGACCTGATTCTCGGCCGCCACAACGTGTGGGAGTCCCTGTACGATCCGGGCCGCATCACGTTACGCGCGTCGGCCGAGTTCGCCAAAGAAGCCATCAACACCGCGGCGCAGTACGCGGACTACCTGACGGGCGGCGACGTCGAGTCGGTCGATCAAATAGCGAAGGATTCTGGCGCGGTGATTCGGCGCGGTGCCCTCAAAATGGCGGTGTACCGCGACGCCACCGGTGCGTTGCACGAACATTCGGCCATCTGCACGCATCTTGGCTGCATCGTGGCGTGGAATCCCGCGGAAAAATCGTGGGATTGCCCGTGCCATGGCTCGCGTTTCGACAAGTTTGGCGCGGTGATTAACGGCCCCGCTAATGTTGGCCTGACCAACAGCTGACGCTGAAGTTCCATGAAATTTACGTTCGGTGACATCGGGTTGGGTTATCGTGAATTGTCTCTCACAATGCAAGCCACGCCGAACGGTGGACGCCGGAATTGCGTCCTCGTGGTCGATGACCACGAAGATACGCGTCAAATGAGCTTGATCGTCCTGCGCCGCCAGGGCTTCGAGCCGGCGGTTGCCGCCGGTGGCGATGCCGCGTTCGACCGCGCCTGCGAGCTCGGTCCTGACGTCATCGTCACCGATCTCGCGATGCCGGATGGCGACGGCTGGGATCTGATTCAGAAGCTCGCGTCGGATGCGCGGACCAAGGACATTCCGGTGGTGATGTTGACCGCGTGCGCCACCGAGGCGGTGCGCTCGCGAGCCGAGCGCGAAGGGCTCGCGGCGTTTTTCTTCAAGCCGTGCCCCCCTGACGTCCTGGCCGCGGAGTTGCGGCGTCTCTGCGCCCGCCGCTCTACGACGAGCGTCGTCTGAGCTTCAGTTCGGCTTCCTTTTCCTCGACCTTGATTTCGACGCGCTCGCGTTTGATGTCGAGCCGGAGCCTGCCGAACAGGCTCATATAGATATTGGCCACCCACACCAGGGTGAACCAGGCGACCAGCGCCCCGCGCCAGCCGGGGACGAGCAGTCGATACCCGGTCATCCACACTGCGGCGGCGGCCACGTAATGGCTGAAGCAGTATTCACAGGTGAACAGGTAGAAGAACTTGCGCCCGAACAGGCTGCGCGCCGCGCGGCTCTTCTTCTCGAACCATTCACGCGGTTCCGCAAACAGCTCTTCGTGCGTCACCGTCCACGCCACACACGCAATTGGCGCGGCCAGCACGAAGAGCCACAGCATTTGAAGTTTTTCAGTCATCGAGACTCCAGGCGTCTGACCGCCACCGATTGACACTGATTAGGCACTGATTAATCGGTGTCGAATCGGTGACAATCGGTGGCCGGCGTCAGACCTGCGTGTCTACGCCGCGGTAGGAATCTTGAGGACCTGCCCAGGCTTGATCTTGTCCGGATCGCTGAGCTGATCCTTGTTCGCCTCGAAGATCTTCATGTAGGCGTTGGCGTCGCCGAGATGGTCCTTCGCGATCTTGCTCAGCGTGTCGCCGGACTTGACCGTGTAGGTGTGAGCGGCCGGCGCGTTGGGATCGACTGTCACCTCCGCGATGATGTCGTTGCGCCAATCGGGAACGGTCTTGATCGCGTCCCAGATCTTGTTGACCTCATCCTGGTTCTGGACCAGGCCCTTAAAGTAGAGCTTGCCGTCCCGCTCTTCGGCGGAGCCCTGCATGCGGTAGCCCTTAGCCACCTGGATCGCGTGGTTGTACTTATCTCGCAGGTTCATTGTTGAGATGCCTCCAAGACAATAGCCTGCAAGACCCGTGCGCAGGCTAGTGGCTTGCCCTGAGCGAACAACTCGGCGGGCTCGCCCGCCGAGTTGTGAGTCGAAGGGCGAGTCGAAGGGCGTAGTTTTTGCACTTCTGCGGTCGCGAGGTGTGTATGCGATCGCGCGCTACGGTTCTGCTGGCTGCGATGTTCGCCCTCTGGTCTGCCGCGCCTTCAAGCGCGCAATATTTCGGGCGCAACAAGGTCCAGTACGAAAAATTCGACTTCAAGTTGCTCGCCACCGAGCACTTCGACATTTATTACTACCCCGAAGAAGATGCCGCGGTGGCGATCGCCGCGCGCCTGGCCGAGCGTTGGTACGCGCGGATCTCCAAATTGCTGCAACACGAGCTGCGTGGACGGCAGCCGCTCATCTTGTATGCGGCGCATCCGCATTTCCAGCAGACCAACGTGCTGTCGGGCGAAATTGGTGAGGGGACCGGCGGCGTGACGGAGAGCGCGAAACGCCGCGTCATACTGCCGTTCGCCGGCGGCCTGGCCGAAACCGATCACGTCCTCGGCCACGAAATCGTTCACGCGTTCCAGTACGACATGGCCGCGCAAACCGATTTGCAGGGCCGGCCGATCGGCCCGGGCCTGCAGGCCTTGCCACTGTGGTTCATCGAAGGCATGGCCGAGTACCTGTCCCTCGGACCGATCGACGCGAACACCGCCATGTGGGTCCGTGAAGCCTCGGCGCGCAACGCGATGCCGACCATCGAGAAGCTCGACGACCCGGACTTCTTCCCGTACCGCTACGGCCACGCGTTCTGGGCGTACGTGGCCGGCCGCTGGGGCGATCGCGCGGTGGGCGACCTGCTGCGCGCCACCGGTCCCGAGGGCGACATCGACGGAGCGATCGCGGCGATTTTCGGCACCGACGACGACACGTTGTCGAAGGAATGGCACGACGCCACGCGGCGCTCGTTTGCCGCGGTCTACGAGACCACCAAGCCGCCCAGCGCGTTCGGGCGCCCGTTGATTACGCGCGAAACCGGCGGCGGCGAGATCAATCTGTCCCCCGCGATCAGCCCCGACGGTAAGCGCATCGTGTTTCTGTCTGAACGATCGCTCTTTTCGATCGACATGTTCGTCGCCGACGTCGCCACGGGCCGGATCGGCCGCCGGCTGGTCGAGACCACGAGCGATCCGCACTTCGACAGCCTGCAGTTCCTGAGCTCGGCCGGCGACTGGGCGCCCGACAATCGCCGCTTTGTGTTTGCCGCCTTGAGCGCGGGCCAGCCGGTGTTGACCATCGTCGATGCGGATCGCGGTCGCCGTGAGGCCGAGCACGAGTTCGCCGACCTGGGCGAGATCTACAACCCGGCGTGGTCGCCGGACGGCCGCCGCATCGCGTTTTCGGCATTGAAGGGTGGCTTGCTCGACCTCTATCTGTTCGATCTCGAGAGCCAGCAGCTGCAGCAGCTCACCAACGATCCCTTTGCGGATCTCGATCCCGAGTGGACGCCGGACGGTCGCGAGCTGGTATGGGTGACCGATCGGTTCTCTGCCGATCTGGAAACATTGACGTTCGACGGCAACTACCGCATCGCGGCCATGACTCTCGACTCGCGTGAACCTCGCGCGTTCGCCGGCTTCGAGACCGGACGCAGCACCAACCCGGAGTTCGCGGCGGACGGCACGCTGTATTTCGTGGCGACGCCGGATGGCATCCCCAACCTCTATCGCCAGGGCCGGACCCCTTCGACTTCGCTCAGGGCAAGCGGCTCGGCCACGCGCGTCACGAACATCGTCTCCGGTGTGAGCGGCATCACGCCGCTGACGCCGGCGATGTCGGCGGCATCCGCGGCGTCAACGATGGTCTTCACGGTGTTTGAAAACGATCGCTACAACATCTATGCGACCGACACGTCGCGCCCCACCACGGTTGGCGCCCTGGCGACGACGATGAATGCGGCGGTGTTGCCGCCGTCGAATCGCCGGCCCGACACGGTGGTGCGGCTGCTCGAGAGCGGCGAGGCGGGGCTGCCGCCGCAACGGCCCTTCGAAGTGCAGGACTACAAGGCCAGGCTCTCCCTCGATGCCATCAGTCAGCCGACCATCGGCGTCGGCGCCGATCAATTCGGCGCCTATGCGGCTGGCGGCATTTCCTTCCTGTTCAGCGACATGCTCGGCGACCACATGGTCGGTGCGACGGTGCAAACGTCGAACCGGGTCGAAGAGACCGGCGGTTCCGTGATGTATCTCAATCGGACGCGGCGATGGAACTGGGGCGTTCAGCTCGATCACCTGCCGTACTCGACCGGCGGGTTCGCCCAGGGCGTGACCGAGGTCGATGGCCAGGCGGCGATCGTGGAACAGACCTTCCGGGTGACGCAGATCAACTCCGCCGTCGCCGCGCTCGTGCATTACCCGTTCAGCCGCGTCCGCCGTGCCGAATTCTCGATGGGGCTCCGCCGCATCGGCTTCGATGCCCAGGTCGAGACGCAATTGTTCTCGCCGATCACCGGCCAGTTGTTCGACGAACAGATCGAAGAGCTGCCGCGCCCCGACGCGCTCAATCTCGGCGAGGCCGCGGCGGCGCTCGTCTACGACTCATCGGTGTTCGGCGCCACCAGCCCGCTGGTGGGCCGGCGGTATCGATTGGAATATTCACAACTCACCGGATCGCTGAATTACGGCGGCGTGCTCGCGGACTATCGCCGGTACTTCATGCCGGCGCGGCCCTTCACCCTGGCCGTGCGCGGCTTGCACTACGGACGCTACGGCGCCGACGCCGAAGACCTGCGGCTGCCGCCGCTGTTCATCGGCTACCAAGGTCTCGTCCGCGGCTACGGCATCGGTTCCTTCGATGCGAGCGAGTGCAATTCGGTGGATCTCGTGACCTGCGAGGCCTTCGATCGGTTGAACGGCAGCCGCGTCGCGATCGCGGGCGTCGAGTTGCGCTTCCCGTTGCTGGGACTCTTCAGCCACCGCTCGTTCTACGGCCCGTTCCCCATCGAACTGGCGTTCTTCGGTGACGCGGGCGTGGCGTGGACGTCCGACACCCGGCCGTCGTTCGCCGGCGGCGATCGCGACTGGGCGCGCAGCGCCGGCGTGGCGCTGCGGGCCAACCTCCTCGGCTTCGCGATCGCGGAGTTCGACTACGTGCGGCCATTCGATCGCACGCGGCGGGGGTGGATCTGGCAGTTTGGGCTGACGCCGGGATTCTAGGGACTTGGGACTTGGGACCTGGGACTTGGGGTACGTCAGCCCAAGCCCCAAGCCCCAAGCCCCAAGCCCCAAGCCCCAAGCCCCAAGCCCCAAGCCCCAAGCCCCAGGACCCAGTTACACTCCCCCTATGACTCGGACCGAGCATGACTCAATGGGCCCCGTTGAGGTCCCCGCGGATCGCCTCTGGGGCGCACAAACCGAGCGCTCTCGCCACTTCTTCTCGATCGGCGGTCCTCGATTCGTCTGGACGCGCCCGGTCATTCGCGCGCTGGGCCTGCTGAAACAATCCGCGGCGCGCGCCAACGCCGCGCTCGGCCTGATCTCGCCGGAGATCGCCGATCTGATCACGCGGGCGGCGGATGAAGTGATCGCGGGCACGCTCGACGCGGAGTTTCCGCTCGTCGTGTTCCAGACCGGGTCCGGCACGCAGTCCAACATGAACGCCAACGAAGTGATTGCCAATCGCGCCAATCAACTCGCCGGCCGGCCGCTGGGGTCGCACGCGCCGGTGCATCCCAACGACCACGTCAACAAAGGTCAGTCATCCAACGACGGGTTCCCGGTGGTGATGCACGTGGCCGCGGCGGAGGCGATCGTGCACCGCCTGATTCCCGAGGTCACCGCTCTGCGCACCACGCTGGCGGAGAAGTCCGCCGCCTACGCCGGCGTGGTCATGATCGGCCGCACGCATCTGCAGGATGCGGTGCCGGTCACACTCGGGCAGGTGATTGGCGGCTGGGTGGCGCAAATCGACGATGGGCTGGCCGGCGTCTCGGCGTCGTTGAATGATCTCCATGCGTTGGCGTTTGGGGCCACCGCGGTCGGCACCGGCCTCAATGCGCATCCGCAGTTCGGCGCCACCGCGTCGCGGTTCATGGCCGAAGCCACCGGGCTGCCCTTCCGCGAAACCGGCAATCACTTCGCGGCGCTGTCGTCGCACGACGCCATGGCCGCTGCCAGCGGCGCGCTCCGCGTGCTGGCGTCGGCGCTGATGAAGATGGCCAACGACGTGCGGCTCTATGCGTCGGGGCCGCGCGCCGGCATCGGCGAGCTGCGCATTCCGGAGAATGAGCCCGGGTCGTCGATCATGCCGGGCAAGATCAATCCGACGCAGTGCGAGGCCATGACCATGGTGTCGACGCAGGTGTTCGGCAACGACGTCACGGTGGCCTTCGCCAATACGCAGGGTCAATTTCAGCTCAACGTCTACAAGCCGGTCATCCTGCACAATGTGCTCGAGTCGATTGAGCTCCTCGCCGACGCGTCGCGCTCGTTCGATCGCCACTGCGCGCGCGGGCTCGAGCCGAACCTCGATCGCATCCGCCGGCACGTCGAAGAATCGCTGATGCTCGTCACGGCCTTGAACCCGCACATCGGCTACGAGCGTTCGGCGGAAATCGCGCTGGCCGCCCATCGCCAGGGCCAGTCGCTGCGCGAGGCGGCGATCGCGTCCGGGCACCTCACCGCGGAGCAGTTCGACGCCTGGATTGCCCCCGAAGCGATGGCGAACCCTCACAAAATGCGGAGTTAAGAGTGCAGAGTGCAGAGTGCAGAGTGCAGAGTGCAGAGTGCAGAACCGGCCGACGGTCGCTATCTTGCGCACGCTCCGCTAGATATACTTGCCGGCGATTGACCGTCTGGGAGGTTCGGCCATGAAAACACTCCAACGTTTCGCGGTCGCGCTGACCGCCGCCGTCGTTCTCGCCACCGCCTTGCTTCCGGCGCAGCAAGGGACGCTCACGCCCGCTGAGATGCAGCGCCGTCGCGATCTCGAGGCCGAGCTCCAGCAGATCGCCGTCGTCGAACGGCGCGTGATGATCCCGATGAAGGATGGCGTGCGGCTGGCCACCGACATCTATCGTCCGAAGAATGCGGCCCCCTCGACTTCGCTCGGGGCAGGCGGCAAGGTGCCCATCGTATTCGTCAAAACGCCGTACAACTTCAACTTCTGGGACGTCCGCAACGCCGTGCCCGCGGACATGACCACGATCCTCACCGCGATCAAGCGCGGCTACGCGTGGGTCGGCCAGAACGAGCGCGGGCACTTCTTTTCGGAAGGCCACTACGACATCCTCGGCGCGCCGATCACCGACGGCTAGAAGACCATCGACTACCTGTCGAAGCAGCCGTGGTCGAACGGCAAGGTTGGCACCACGGGATGTTCGTCGACGGCGGAGTGGCAGCCGGCCGTCGCGTCGCTGGGGCATCCCGGCTTTGCGGCGATGAACGTGCAAGGCTTTGGCGCCGGTGTCGGCAAGGTCGGACCCTATTGGGAACAGGGCAACTGGTATCGCGGCGGCGCCATGCAGATGCTGTTCATCACCTGGATCTATGGCCAGCAGAACCAGGTGCGGCCGATGTTCCCGAAAGACACGCCGCGTGAGGATCTGATCGCCGCGTCGCGCCTGTTCGATCTCGCGCCGCGCATGCCTCCCGTGGATTGGGACAAGGCGCTGTGGCACCTGCCGACTCAAGACATCATCAAGACCGTCGACGGCCCGCGCGGGATTTTCGCGGACAAGATGCCGGTCGAAACCGGCGGCATGATGCAGCAGCGCGAGCCGGCGTCCGACGCGTGGCGCAAGGGCGGCCTGTGGCACGACGACATGGCGCTCAACGTGCCCGGCCTGTGGTTCATGTCGTGGTACGACGTGTCGGTGGGTCCGAACCTCGAGATGTTCAAACACGTGCGGCGCACCGCGAAGCCGCCGGTGCGCGACCAGCAGTGGGCGATCATCGCGCCGGTGGCGCATTGCTCGTTCACGCGCGCGACGGAGAACACCATCGTCGGCGAGCGCAACATGGGCGACGCGCGGCTCGATTACAACGACATCATGTACGGCTTTTTCGACAGGTTCCTGAAAGGCCCTTCGACTTCGCTCGGGGCAAGCGACGCCAACGGCCGCATCGAGAAGCTGGCGAAGGTCACCTACTACACGATGGGCAGCAACCGGTGGCAGACCTCCGACGTGTGGCCGCCGGCCGGCTCGCAGCCGATGACGTTCCACCTGTCGAGCGGCGGCCGCGCCAACTCGTTGACCGGCGACGGCCAGTTGACGATGGCGCCGCCGGAGACCGACGCGCCGGATGTGTTTACCTACGATCCGATGAATCCCGTGCCGTCGTATGGCGGGAATGTGTGCTGCACGGGCAACGCGATCACCGCGGGCTCATTTGATCAACGCAAGATGGAGTCTCGCAACGACATCCTCGTCTACACGTCTGAGCCGTTCAAGGAGGGCCTCGAGGTCAGCGGACCGATCGTGCCGACCATCTATCTGTCGTCCGACGCGAAAGATACCGACATTACCGTGAAGGTGCTCGACGTCTACCCCGACGGCCGCGCCTACAACCTCGACGAGTCGATCCAGCGGCTGCGCTACCGCGACGGCTACGACAAGAAGGTGTGGATGGAGAAGGGCAAGGTCTACAAGGTCACCTTGCAGCCGCTGACGACGAGCAATTACTTTGCGCCGGGCCACCGGCTGCGCATCGAAGTGTCGAGCAGCAACTTCCCGCGCTTCGATCGCAACCTGAATACCGGCGGCAACAACTTCGATGAGTCAAAGGGAGTGGTGGCCCGCAACAGCGTCCACCACTCGAAGCAGTACCCGTCCAACGTTACGGTCAGTGTGGTCCGGCCGCCGTCAGCGACGGCAGCCAGACAACACTAGTGCCTATTTCTTTTTTTCTTCTTCTTCTTTCTGTTCCTTCTTCTTCGCTTGGACCGTCGCGTTCAGGTGGATGGGTTCGCCACAGACGGCGTCGATGATGAAGGTCGACGGCTTGACACTGTAACCCGCCGGCACGGAGAACTTGAAGCGGTACTGGCCTTCCGGCAGCGAGGCGTCATCGAAGAATCCGAGCGGCAGTGCAGTCTCGTCGTCGGTTAGCAGTGCGCCGGTCACCCGGTCGAACACAGCCACATGGACCCTGTCGAACGGCACGGTGCCGATCACCGTGATGTTGGAAACGATCGGAACGCACTCGTCATCACCGCCACCGCCGTTGCCCTCTTGCACCTGGATGTGGAAGGTGCGTGTCGTCGAGGCGTTGGTTGTCGTATTCTTCACGGTCACGGTGACTGCGTAGGTGCCCGGTGACGAATAGGCGTGGTTGAAGGAGAACCAGCCCTTGGTGTCCGGACCTCCGCCACACGGAGCCGGGGGCGGCGAGTACGGGGTCACTTCGTCGCCGCCGCCATCACCGTAATTGATCTTCACTTCCCACGGACCTGCCGCATTCTCACCGAACGTGCCGCATCCCCAATTCGCCTGGCCTACCTGCGTAAAGGTCGCAGGACCGGGAGGGTCGATGGGATCGGTGGGAATGCCCAGGAAGATCGTCGAGCCGCCGCCACCGCCTTCGCTAGTCACCGTGAGCGTCGCACTTTGCGCGCCGCTGTCGACGCCCACCAGGCGGGCGCTGATCGTGGCCGTGCCAACGGCTTCGCCGCGCACGCTGCCGCTGTTGCCGGAATTGATGCGCGCGACCGCCGTGTTGTGGCTCCACCACGTGGCTTCCGGCGGTCGATTCGCCGATAAGGTGCCAACCGCTATGTTGCCGTCGACGGGGGCGGTGTTGCCGCCGGCGGCGAACAGCCGGCCGTCGAGCACCGCCAGTGCGAATTGGCCGCTCACTGGTAACGGCATCGACGAGGTCAGCGTCGCCCACGAATCTAACGCGGGGTTATAGACCTTGACGGCAACGGGCGATCCGCCGATGGCATAGATCAGGCCGTTGAGCGCGACGGCCCTGGGTTCCCCTCCGCCGTTCGGTATCGGCGCCTTCATGCTCCACGAATCGGTGGCCGGATCGTACGCCTCGACCGAGCCCGTTCCATCGCCGCCGATCACATACAGCGTGCCGTTGACCGCCGCGGCGGCCGGGGAGCTACGCGCCACCAGCATCGGCGCCTTTGTCGTCCACGTGCCGGTAGCGTCGTACGCTTCGACCGTTGTCAGGGGGATGGATGGGTCACCGCCGGTGGAGGGGCTCCCGCCCACCACGTAAATGGTGTTGCTGATCGCGGCCGCGGCCATTCCGGCACGCGGTCCCGACATCGACGCCCGCGCCGACCACACATTGGTCGAGGGATCGTAGGACTCCATCGACGCCACGGTGCCGCCACCGGTGGTGTGTCCGCCGATCGCGTAGATCTTGCCGTTCACCACCGCGCTGGCGAGGCCCTCGCGCGGCGTCGTCATCGAGGCGCGCGCGGTCCAGGCCTGCTCGAATTCCGCGATGGCCGTGACCAACGGGTTGAAAACCTCGACGGTGCTGATTGGGCCGAACGCACAGGGCGAGCCTGAGCAGGAACCTTCCACGCCGCCCATGGCATACAACTTATCGTTCACGACCGCGGCCGCCAGCGAGAACCGCTCGACATCCATCGGCGTGTGGCTCTGCCACGGCGTATTGCCGGTGAAGCCAAACCGCGTCATGGTGTTCGTGAATGTGGCCCGCGCGCTGAAGGACACGCTGTTGCCGACGTTGGTCGTCGCCGTGCTCGGCGTGATCGCCACCGACGCCAGCGCGAAGAAGCTCGCGTTCACCGAACTATTGCCGGTCGCCGTGAACAGGCACGTGCTGTCCGCGCCGCACACGGTCGTGTCGCCGACGCCGCCTGAAAAGCTTTCGAAGATGTTGCCAGGCATCGAGCGGCCCTGGAGCTTCACTTCGGAACTAACGGCGTAGTAGGTGGTGCAGGAGGTGTATCCGAGCTCGAAGTTCTGGCACTGGCCGTTGTCGGTGCCGACGTTGCCTTTGCCGTCGCCGAGCAGCGTGGTCTGGATCGACGCCACGGGCCCTTGCGAGGCATCGAACGTCGCCGTGATCGAGCTATCGGTGGTGAGGATGATGTTGCACGTGCTGAACTCGCAGGCCTCCGCATCATCGCTACCGCTGTGGAGGAAGCCGGCGTCAGGATTCGGCGAATTCGCCGCGATGCGTAACGCCGTACCGACGTCATACGTGAAGACGCAGGTGCCGCTGGTGGGGCCACCGCCGGGATTGGGGTTGCAGACGTTGCCGTTCGGACCCTGGACGCCGACCGCGCCGGAGACGACGCCGTTCACGTGGACGGTCAGCGTGGCAGTCTGGGCCTGGGCCTCGGCAGCGCCATGAAACGTACAGAAAGCCAATGCGGGGAGAAGTAGCCTGAAACGGGGGGAGTTTTGGAGCATGGTGACATTCCTTTGATCGATGGCGTGCCATCGACTACCCAACCGGGTTGATTCTGAAAATGGAAAAGACGCCAGGACGGTAACCTAGAATGCGCAGCGAGATCTGCGCCGAGGTCGGTGGTGCAATTAGTGTCGTGTACGGTTTAGCTTACATGAAGGCGTCCTTTCGTCTGCACATTTTGTGCAACGGCGCGGCCGAATGGTAGCGGTACAAAAGTACCTGGTGGCGTAACATGCTGTCCTGGAGAGACTTATGACGAACGGACGACGAGATTTCTTGATGGCAGCCGCGGCGCTGGCCCTGGGCGAGCACCTGCTCGCGACGAGCGACCACGGGCGGGTCGAAGGGAGTGGCGAGGCACAGCAGCCCGCGACGCCCGCGCCGGCGCAACCGCTGGCGCAACGTGACACTCCGGCGGTGAACCTCGATGGCTGGCAGATGACGGCCAGTGAAGTGTCGTACGCGCCCGGTCGAATGTCAGGCCGCCATCGTCATCCTGGGTTTGTGATCGGCTACGTGCTCGAGGGGCAGTATCTCTTCGCCGTGAACGACAACAAGCCTGTAACGCTCAGTCCGGGGCAGATGTTCTTCGAGTCGTTCGACCAGCCGGGCGAAGTGCACGCGGTCTCCGGCAACGCGAGCCAGACCCAGCCGGCGAAGATTCTCGCGATCGTGTTTCACAAGAAAGGCGATCCCGTCACCATCCCTGGGTGACCCGTATAATCGCACCGGGTATGCCCCTGAAGGCCGGCGATCGGATCGGCGGCTATGAGGTCGTCTCGCTGCTCGGCGCCGGCGGGATGGGTGAGGTGTATCGCGCCCGTGATGCGCGTCTCGGCCGCGACGTGGCAATCAAGATCCTGTCGCCGGACATCGCCGCGGATGCTGACGGGCTGATGCGCTTCGAGCGCGAGGCGCGCGTGCTGGCGTCGCTCAATCATCCCAACATCGCGGCGATTTACGGCGTCGAGGACGGTGCCGGACATCCGGCCTTGATCCTCGAGCTGGTGGATGGCGAGACGCTCGCAAACCGCATCGCGCGTGGCCCGATCCCGATCGCGGAGGCTTTGGTAATTGCCCGGCAGATCGCCGAGGCGTTCGACACCGCACATGAAGCCGGCATCGTCCACCGCGATCTCAAGCCCGCGAATATCAAGATCAGCGAGGCCGGCACCATCAAGGTGCTCGACTTTGGTCTGGCCAAAGCGATTGCCGCGGCGGCCGCGCCGGCGACGACGGTCGATCCGTCACGGTCGCCCACGGTCACTGTACACGGCACTAAACACGGTCTGATTCTCGGGACCGTGGCCTACATGAGCCCGGAGCAGGCGCGCGGCAAGGCCGTCGACAAGCGTACCGACATCTGGGCGTTCGGCTGCGTGTTGTTCGAGATGTTGACTGGCCGCATGACCTTCAGCGGCGAAACAACCTCGGACGTGATCGCGGCGATTATCGAGCGCGCGCCCGACTGGTCGCAGCTGCCGCCCTCGGTTCCGCCGCATGTGCGACGCGTCATTGAATGGTGCCTCGAAAAAGATCCGAAACGTCGCGCGCGGGATATCGGTGACGTGCGACTGGATTTCGAAAACGCTCAGCCGGCCGAAGCTGCACCCGCGCGTCGCTCTCAGGCGTTGGCGTGGGGAGTGAGCGCGCTCCTTGCCGTGGCCTTGGTGGGGCTGCTGATCGCGCGTCCAGCTTCGACTGTTGCCGAAGATCCTCCACTGGTGCGAAGTTCGCTGCTCCTACCGGAGTCGTACCGCCTGCCCGGTGACAGCACGGACTATCCCCTGGCGATCAGCCGCGACGGCACCCGCTTCGCGTTCATTGGTGAAAACGACGGCGGGCGCCGCCTGTTCGTGCGGATGCTGGCCGATGAGAGCGTACGCGCGCTTGCCGGCACCGAGGGCGCCATGCATCCCTTCTTCTCCCCGGACGGCGAGTGGGTCGCTTACTTCGCGGGAGCCGCCGTGCACAAAGTGTCTTTTGGCGGCGCCTCACCCATCAGGCTCGGCGCCATCGCGGGGGATAGTGTTGGCGGGGCCTGGGGCAATGGTGTCATTGTGTTCGCACTTCGCGGACGCGGCTTGTTCCGCATGAGCGATGCCGGCGGCGCCGCTTCGCCGATCGAGGGTGCGGGTGCCGCGGCGTGGCCGTCGATCCTCGACGACGGCCGCACCGTCCTTTACGTGGCGGCACGTAGCGTGAATGTTGCGATCAAGACCATCGCTGTCGACGGGAAGAATTCGAGAGTCATTGCCAGCACCAATGACTACGGCGAAGGTCCGGCCGTGCTTGGCGCTGGAGGCAATCTCTCGCAGGCCCAACTCGCCGGCCGCTTCATCGTGTTCGGGCAGGCGGCGGATGTCGTGCGTGCGCTGCCTGTCGATCCCGTGACGCTGGCGCCCGCCGGCGGCGTGATCCAGGTCCTGTCGAACATCGAACGCGCGCGCAATGGCGGCGCCCACTACTTCGCGGTGTCGCGGAGCGGCACCATGGTCTACGCGAAGACCGGAAATGCCCACTCGCTGGTGTGGGTCGATCGCCGCGGCAACGAAACGCCGATCACCACCGAACGACAGGCGTATCGATTGCCCGCGCTGTCCCCTGATGGGCAGCACGTCGTGATTGGCGTCAACGACGAGCAGCGCCGATCGCAATTGTGGATGTACACCGCGGATGGCCAGAAGATGCGTCTGACCGCCGGGGCCCTTCGTCCGGTCTGGAGTCCGGACGGCGAACGCGTCGCGTTTTCGGCGAGCGGCAGTATCCAGACCGTCGCGATTCGTGACCTGACGCCACAGCTGCTGTTCGACCGAAAACGGTTCCCCGAGACGTGGCCGGTGGGCACCAATCCCTACGCGTCCTCGTGGTCGCGCGATGGCCGCACCGTGTTGTTGCACGCCGACTCTCAGGATATTTGGACCGGTTCAGTCGAGGATGGACTCGTGCGTCCCGTGTTGTCAGGTCCGGCCCTGGAGGGGGAAGCCCACCTGTCGCCCGACGGGAAGTGGATCGCGTATCAGTCGGACGAATTCGGCCGCGTCGAAGTGTGCGTGCGCCGATTCCCGTCGCTTGCAGACGTCACGGTCGTGTCGTTGAACGGCGGCACCTATCCTCAATGGTCGAGGAATGGCCAGGAGCTTTTGTACAAGCACGGCACCGCCGTGATGGCCGCGCGCATCGAGCTCGATCCCCGGCCGCGGGTGATCGCACGCGAACAGCTGTTCAGCGGCGAGTATCTCGGCGCCGGCCGCGAGGGCACGTATGCGGTGACGCCGGACGGCAATCGTTTCGTCATGGTCAAGAGCGATCCCGCTTCGGTGTTGACCGAGCTGACCCTGGTCCAGCATTGGACCGGTCTCGTGAACCGTCCGCATCAGAACTGACAGCGATGCCGTTGACCAGCGAGCGGCGTCGCTGATGGTCAACGCTTGAACAATCCGACCAGCGATCCTTTCGCGCGAATCTTGCCGGCCATTGCCTGTTCCACGGCCGCGCGCGTCAACGGCGGTGATTGGCCGACCGCCGGCACGTCGATCGTCGCATCGAGCGCGTAGAGCTCGAACACGTAATGATGCGCGGGTCCCGCTGCCGGCGCGCCGGGTCCGCGATAGTACGGCCCGCTCGCGCTGATCTGGCGCGTGCCGTCCGGCAATTGATTGCCCTGCGGGATCGCCTCGGCGAGCGATCGCGCCGAGGCCGGAATATTCCACAACATCCAATGCAACACAGCGTCGGTGCCGTTGCCGATCGCCGCATCGGTGTCGCGCGCGATCAGCACGAAGCTCTGCACGCCGTCGGGCACGTTGCTCCACGCCAGCGGCGGCGACACTTGCGCGCCGGCTTGCGTGTACTTCGCGGGAATCGTTCCGCCATCCGACCACGCGGTCGTGGTCAGCGACAACACCTGGATTGGTCCGCGACGATTCTGGCCGCCCGGACCCTGCGGCGGCTTCGCCGGCGGCAGGGGACTCGGTAATCCGTCGTTCGCCGCGTGCTGGGTCTTTTTCCACGCATCGTAACGCATGCGCAACGTCTTCACCGGGTTGAGATTGTCGCCGGGCTTGATCTGATACGGCCCCTTCTCGGGTCCGGGCTGCGCCGTCGTCAGATACACCGAGTACTTGCCGTTGTTGTGCGAGTCGCCGTTGGTGTCTTTCGGATCGGCGGCAAGGATGTAGGCGACCGTCGAGGTGCGGCCGTCACACGCGATCGCCGGCGCCTTGCCGTCGGTGGGCCAGGGCGGGCAATTGCAGCGGCTGTCGCCGCCCGATCCATCAGCGGCTTCCATGGCCGCCATCACGCGATCGGTGATCGTGCCGGTGGTCTTGATGAAGGCCTGCACGGCGTTCGGCACCACGTAACCGGGACGAAGGATGTTGCCCTGGATGGAATAGAAGATCTCGGTGCCCGTGATCTGGCCCTGCACGTCCTGCGAGACGTAGCCATTGCCCAATCCCGAGTGGCCCGCGCTGCGGCCCTGCAGGTCGAGAATGCCGAACTGCCGGCTCTGGAATGCCGGATCCTGGCTCAGCATCTCGATGATGCGTGTCGGATCCGTGCCCTTCTGGAGCTCCTGGAACACGAGCATCTGGTTCTTGTGCGTGCCGTCGACGGCGGCCTGGCACGCCGCCACGCCTTTGCCGGGCACCACTACCGCCTGCACGCCCATCAGGAACTGGTCATCACGATCGACGCAGGTCGCCGACGCGATCACGACGCGGCCGGTGGCTCGGTCGACGGCGATGACTGACCAGGTGGCGAGCGCCGATGACGGCAGGAAGAGCAGTGCAACCAGGGTAAAAAGGGCTCGTTTCATAGGGCACATCTTAAGGTGTTTTCGTTCTAATATGGCGCATGCTCATCAGTCGGTTTAGCGTCGGCCTGATCCTCTCGGCCCTGGGTTTTGCGTCGGTCCCGGCAGCTGCGCAGTCGCCGACTTTCGCGAAAGACGTGGCCCCAATTCTTTACGCCAAGTGCGTCGAGTGCCATCGGCCAACGATGTTCGCGCCGATGTCC
This sequence comes from uncultured Acidobacterium sp., assembly GCA_964513235.1. Taxonomy (GTDB): domain Bacteria; phylum Acidobacteriota; class Vicinamibacteria; order Vicinamibacterales; family UBA2999; genus 12-FULL-67-14b. The sequence goes on along the minus strand of CAZEMI010000242.1, from coordinate 60,219 downwards.
TTGATCAAATTCGAGGACGCCCGGCCGTGGGCGCGGTCGATCCGCAGTCGCGTGGCGGCGCGGACCATGCCGCCCTGGGGTGCCGACCCGTCGCACGGCACCTTCAAGAACGACCCGCGCCTGACGGAAAAGGAGATCGAAACCATTCTGGCCTGGGTGGACGCCGGCGCGCCGAAAGGCAACGATCGCGATCTGCCCGCGGTGCCAACGTTCGCCGCCGACGGTTGGACCATCGGCAAGCCCGACGCCATCTTCGAGATGACGGAGCCTTACAACATCCCGCCCCGCGGCACGATCGAGTATCAGTACATCCGCATTCCCACGGGCATCACCGAAGACCGCTGGCTGCAGGCGATCGAGATCAAGCCGCAGGCGCGCGCGCACGTGCACCACGTGATCGCCTTCACGGTGCCCGCCGGCTCGCCGATCAGCGAGCAGGGCGCGCTCGGCCCGGGCAACATCGGCGGCGTCACGCCGAACAAGCCCGGGATGATCTTCGAGCCCGGCGTGGGCCGCCTGCTCACCGGCAATTCCGACATCGTGCTGCAGATGCACTACACCACCAACGGCGAGCCCGCCGTCGACAAGACGCAGGTCGGCCTGGTGTTCGCCAAGGAGCCGCCGCAGAGGCAACAGCGCGGCGGCAGCGCCATGAACTTCCGATTCAAGATTCCGGCGGGCGATCCGGCGCATGAAGTGCGCGCCTCGCGCGTGCTGCCGGCCGACACCGTGATCACGTCGTTCACGCCGCACATGCACATGCGCGGCAAGGACATGACCTACGTGGCGAAGTATCCGGACGGCCGCGTCGAAACGCTGCTGTCGGTGCCGAAGTACGATTTCAACTGGCAGATCACCTATCAGCTGAAGGAAGCCAAGCGGTTCCCGAAGGGCACCGAGATCGAAGTGATCGCGCACTTCGACAATTCACCGCAGAACAAGTTCAACCCCGATCCCATGAAGGACGTGACCTGGGGCGATCAGACGTGGGAAGAAATGATGATCGGCTTCTGGGGCACCGTCGTCGAACGGCAGAAATAATGTGATCACCCGTCGCTCGTTTCTGTCCCTGGCCGCCACCGCCGTGGCGGCCACACCGGTGTTGGCCCGGCGTGTGGTGCAATCCGCGCCGTCGATCGATGCGGCGCGCCTCCGCAACCGCCTCGAGCGCCTGAGCTATCACGGCCGTCCGTCGGGCGGCGCGTTCGCCGATGGCGTGTCGCGCGTCGCCTATTCAGTGGCCGACCTGACGGCGCGCGCCTGGATCATCGACGAGATGAAGCAGGCCGAGATTGCCCCGCGCATCGATGCCGCGGGCAACATCTACGCGCGCTTCGGCGGCCAGCCGAATCAGCCGGCGATCCTGTTCGGGTCGCACATCGACTCGGTGCCCGGCGGTGGCAACTTCGATGGCGACCTGGGCACGTTCGCGGCGCTCGAAGTCATCCAGGCCGTGCAGGCGGCGAAGATCCAAACGCGCCATCCGCTCGAGATGGTGCTGTGGGCGCACGAAGAGAGCACGGCGTTTGGCGTGGGCACCGCGGCGAGCCGCATCGTGGCCGGCGATCTGAAGGCCGGCGACATGGACCGGGTGTGGAACGGCATGAAGCGCAGCGACGCGATTCGGCGCATTGCCGGCGACCCCGACAAGATCGAGACGGCCGTGCGCGGCAAGGGCGCCTGGCACTCGTACGTCGAGCTCCACATCGAGCAGGGCGGCACGCTCCATCACGCGAAGGTTCCCATCGGTATTGTCGAAGGGATCGTGGCGATTCACCGCTACGACGTCGTCATCGAGGGCTTTGCGAATCACGCCGGCACCACGCCGATGGGTGAGCGGCAGGACGCGTTCGTCGCCGCATCACAACTGACGCTCGCCGTGCGCGACATCGCCTCGTCGCGTCAAGGCCGCCAGGTCGGCACCGTCGGCCGCATCCAAGTGGAGCCCAACTCGCCGAACGTGATTCCCGGCCGTGTCACGATGAGCGTCGAGTTCCGCGATCTGTCCGTACAGACGCTGCGCGAGCTGGGCGAGGCGGTGCAGGCGCGCGGGGCCGCGATCGCAAAGGCGACCCGCACGACCATGACCTTCACGCTGGCGAGCACGAACCCCTCGTCGCCGGCCACCAAGGGCGTGCAGGACGCGATCGGCCGATCCGCGGATGCAGCCGGCTTGAAGGCGATGCGGCTACCGAGCGGCGCCGGCCACGACGCACAGTGGATGGCCAGCCTCTGCCCGATGGGCATGATCTTCGTGCCGAGCGTCGCCGGCGTCAGCCACTCGCCGAAAGAGCTGACCTCGTGGGACGACTGCGCCAATGGCGCCAACGTGCTGCTACGGACGGTGCTCGAGCTCGACCAGCGCAACAGTATTTAGGACGGGTGTAGTACTCTTGGATACTTCTGTCGTAAGTCTTTTGTATCCATATGTACACGCTCCGTTCCGTCCTCACGCTCGTTCTGATCGCCTCGTGCGCCGCGCCCGTTTTCGCGCAACCCGCAGGTGATGCCAATACGGCTGCGGCCGCGGCGAACGTTGCCACGGCGTCGCGCGCGCCCGAAGCGCCAACGCTTGACGGTGATGTGCTCGGCGATCCCGCGTGGGCGCACGCCACCCCGATCACCGGGTTCACTCAGGAGCAGCCGAACGAAGGCCAGCCGGTGTCGGAGCGGACCGAGGTCCGTGTGATCTTCACCGACGACACCCTCTATATCGGCGCGATCATGTACGACAGCGACCCGTCGGGCATCATCGTGTCGGACGCGCGCCGCGATGCGCCGTTGGACGAGACCGACAGCTTCCAGATGATTGTTGATACGTATCGCGACCGGCAGAACGGGTTCGTGTTCGGAACCAACCCCGCCGGCATCGAGTACGACGCGCAGGTCACCAACGAAGGCGAGGGCGGTGGCGGATTCGGTGGCGGCCAGAGGCAATCGGGTGGCTCCGGCGCCGGCTTCAACATCAACTGGGATGGGGCGTGGACGGTGCGTACGAAGACGACCGATCAAGGCTGGTCTGCCGAGTTCGCGATCCCGTTCCGCACGCTGCGCTATCCCTCGAGCAGGAGCCAGACCTGGGGCATCAACTTCCAGCGCAACATCCGCCGCAAGAACGAGCGCGCGTATTGGGCGCCGATTCCCAGGCAGTTCAACCTGTATCGCTTGTCGCTGGCCGGATCGATGACCGGTGTGCAGACGCCGGCGCTACGCAACTTCCGCGTCACGCCCTACGGCCTCGGCAATGCGCTGGCCTCGGGCGAAGCTCCGGTCGGCACCGAGATGGACTACGACTTTGGCGGCGACGTGAAGTACAGCATCACGCCGAGCCTGACGCTCGATGCCACCGTGAACACCGACTTCGCGCAGGTGGAAGTCGACGACCAGCAGGTGAACCTCGATCGGTTCAACTTGTTCTTCCCCGAGAAGCGGCCGTTCTTCCTCGAGAACGCCGGCTTCTTCAGCGTTGGCAATCCCGGCGAGGTCGACCTGTTCTTCAGCCGCCGCATCGGCATCGGCGACGACGGCCAGTCGATCCCGATCATGGGCGGCGGCCGCGTCTCGGGCAAGGCGGGGAAGTTCAACGTCGGCCTGCTGAACATGCAGACGTCGGATTACCACGACACCATCGCGGGCACGAACTTCAGCGTCGCGCGCGTCAGCCGCGATCTGCCGAATCGATCGTCGATTGGCGCCATCTTCACTAACCGGCAGGCCACCGGCGATCTGGCTGGCGACGATGATTACGGCCGCACCGTCGGCCTGGACGGCAAGATCGGCATCGGCATGACCTCGGTGCTGTCGGGCTTCTTCGCGCGCACCGAGACGCCAGGTATCGGCGAGGATGACTACGCCTACAACCTCCGCTCGCAGACCAACCGCCCGCAGTGGGACTTCAATGTCGGATACCAGGAGGTCGGCAGCGGTTTCAATCCCGCCACCGGGTTCCTCAGCCGCCGCGGTTACCGCAAGCCCGACGTGTTCCTGATGACGCGCTTCCGCCCTCAGAACGATTTCGGGATCCAGGAGTTGCGGCCGCACGCCAACTTCCGTGGCTACTGGGGCCTCGACGGCTTCCAGGAAACCGGCTACCTGCATCTCGACAGCCACTGGCAGTTCCGCGACAGCACCGAGATCCACACCGGCATGAACGTCACACGTGAAGGAGTGCGCGCGCCGTTCGAAATCTATCCGGGGATCTTTGTTCCGCCAGGGACCTACGATCATGCCGAGGCGCAGCTGGTGGCGATGAGCAACCAGGGCCTGCCGATCAGCGTGTCAATGCGCGCCACGATTGGCGGGTTCTTCGGTGGCGATCGCGTGGCGCTCAGTCCAACCATCCGGTTCCGCGCCGGCGATGCGTTGACCACCGAGATGAGCTACCAGCGCAACGACATCAAGCTGCCGGTGGGCGACTTCGTCACCAACCTGGTGCGCACCCGCGTGTCGTACTCGTTCTCGCCGCGCATCTTCACGCAGGCGCTGATTCAGTACAACGACCGCGCCGACCTGTGGTCGATGAACTTCCGGTTTGGCTGGCTGCAGGCGGCCAACACCGGTCTGTTCGTGGTCTATACGGATACGCGCGGGCTCTACGATCTCTTCGAGCGCCCGGAGCGCACCGATCGCTCGCTGACGGTGAAGTATTCGTACATGCTGGATTTGTTCAGGTAGCCCTCCAACTGCCGTATAGCCCCCGGCTTCAGCCGGGGGTTCACCTAATAGGGCAAGTCGTCCGGGCCGCGTCCGATGTGATCGGGCGGCGGATCTTCCGCGAATTGAACGGCGGTGATTGTCGTGTGCCCGGCGAGGGCGGCCTTCGCGATGCGATGACGGCCATCCATCACCTCGCTGTTCGCGGCGAGGATGATCGGAAACGACAGGTCGGCCTGCTCGATCAAGCGCATGTGTTCCACGAGCTCGCGCCACGTCTGGTGCTCGCCATCGCCGGACCACGGCCGATCGAGCTCGCCGAGTTCCTCGAGGGCAACGTCGCGCCTCGGCAGGTCCTTCGTGAGCGCGATTAGGCGATCGACATCCCATGCTTGCAGGCCGGCGGGCGAAGGCCGAAAATAGTACTGTTTCCGCATGCGCGCGATCTTCATTGTCGCCGTTCTTGCCGCCGGCGCGTGCAGCGGCGGCCCGACGCAGCCGGATCGCGTTCCCAAGGGCCAGCCGTTCGACCTGCGTGTCGGTGAATCAGCGCTGACCACCGACGATCTGCGGATCCGCTTCGACACCGTTCGATCCGACTCGCGCTGCCCGATCGATGTGATGTGCGTGCGGGCGGGCGAGGCGGTGATTGCACTCACCGTCGGACGCACCGGCGAGGTGCCCGTCGGCCGCGAGCTCGATACCACGCCGGCGCGATCCTCGACCACCTTTCTCAATTTCACGATCACGCTTTCGTCGCTGCAGCCCTACCCGCGATCCGACCGCCAGATTCAGCCGGCAGACTATCTCGGCACCTTCGTCGTCCATGTAAGGTGAACGGCCCGAACGGCCGATAACTCAAGAGCTTGTCGCGCCTACCCCGCATCATTCGACCCCTGCCGCGGACCGTGACACGTCCGCTCTCGATCCTCGCGCTGGCCGCCTGGGCCGTGACCATGGGCGTGATGATCAACCGCTCCTACCTGCAAGCCTCGCCGATCAACCTCGCGACCGATCTGGCGCGCTATGGCACGACCGCGCAGTGGCGTGGCGTCTACTACCGCGGCGAGAAGATCGGGTTCACGGTCAGCCAGGTGCAGGCCACCGACGATGGGTTCGAACTGCAGGAGGACGGCCGCTTGCAGTTCTCGTTGCTCGGCGCGATCACGCCGGCGATGCTGCGGACCACCGCGCGCGTCGATCGCAATTTCATGCTGCGGTCGTTTGAGTTCTCGCTCGATCCCGGCACCGGTCCGATGGCCATCAGCGGGCGGCTTGACGGCCTGCGGCTGTTCCTCGAGATCTCGAGCGGCGGCGGCACCCGCACCGAAACGCGCGAGCTGAAGGAGCCTCCGGCGCTGATGCTGAGCGTGGGCCGCCGGCTGGCGAGCGAAGGCCTGGTCGCCGGAGCGAAGCGCGAGTGGGCGGTGTTCGATCCGGCCACGATGCAGAACTCGCCGGTGACGATTGCGATCGGCGATCGCGAGGTCGTCACCGCGGGCGTCAGGCGGCCTATTCCTGCGTTCAAGGTCCAGATGTCGTATTCCGGCCTGACGACCACCGCGTGGGTCACCGATACCGGCGAAATCGTCCGTGAGGAGAGCCCGATGGGCCTCATCACGGTGCTCGAGACACAGGAGCAGGCCACGGTGCTCGCGGTCTCGAATCGCATGCGCGAGGACATGCTCGAGGCCTCGGCGATCGTGCCGGAGATGGGCCGTCACACCATCGTCGAGCCGCGCGATGTGGCCCGGCTGCGCTTGCGATTGACCGGCGCCGATCTCACCAGCCCGGATCTCCAGGGTGACGGGCAGCGAGTCGACGGTGATCTGATCGAGCTGATCGATCCGCGGCAGATCACGGCCACGCCCACGCCCGGCGATCTCGATCGTTACCTGCGTCCCGAGACCTTCATCGAAAGCGACGCGCCTGAAATCCGCGCCGAGGCCGAGCGCCTCGTGCAGGGGATCACCGGGGTCCGCGCCCGCGCGGAGCGGCTGACGCGCGAAGTCAATGCCCTCGTCGAGAAGCGACCCACGGTCAGCCTGCCGTCCGCGCTCGAGGTGCTGCGCACGAAAGTCGGCGACTGCAACGAGCACACCGTGTTGTTCGTGGCCCTGGCGCGCTCGATCGGTATTCCCGCGCGCATCAATGTCGGCGTGGCGTACGTGCACGGCGCGTTCTATTACCACGCCTGGCCCGAGGTCTATCTCGATGAGGGCAAGGGCCGCGGCCTGTGGCTGCCCGTCGATCCCACCTTCAATCAGTTTCCCGCGGACGCCACCCACGTGCGCCTGGCGCGTGGCGGGCTCGACAAGCAGACCGCGATCCTGCCGCTCATCGGCCAGGCCAAGATGACCGTCGTCGATGTGGAAGTGGTTCCCAACACGACGCCGATTCTCGTTGGCCGGCAGCCTGCCGACACGCGCCCGCTGTCGATTGCGATTCCCCAACGCCAGGATTGCGGCTGTTGGGCGTCGCCGTGTGCCGGGGGCGCCGGCCGATGATCGCCGTCGAAAATCTCGTCAAGCGCTTCGGCACCTTCACGGCGGTTGACGGCGTCTCATTGAGCGTGGCGCCGGGACAGATTCTTGGCTTTCTCGGTCCGAACGGCGCCGGCAAGACCACGACCATCCGGATGATCGCCGGGCTGCTGAAGCCCACTGCCGGCCGCATCGTCGTCAACGGCCACGATCTCGAGACCGAGCCCGAAGCGGCGAAGGCCTCGCTCGGCTTCATTCCCGACCGCCCGTTCATCTACGAAAAGCTGACCGCGGGGGAGTTCCTCCGCTTCCATGCCGGGCTTTACGGCATGGACGATCGCGACATCGAGCAACGCATCAAGGAGATGCTCGACATTTTCGAGCTTGGCAAGTGGCAGAACGAGCTCGTCGAGAGTTTCTCGCACGGCATGAAGCAGCGGCTGGTGATGAGCGCGGCGTTCCTGCATCGGCCAAAGGCGGTGCTGGTGGACGAGCCGATGGTCGGCCTCGATCCGCGCGGCGCGCGGCTGATCAAAGACGTGTTCCGCCGCATGACCCAGCACGGCGTGGCCATCCTGATGAGCACGCACACGCTGGAAGTCGCGCAGGAAATGTGCGATCTGATCAGCATCATTCTGCAGGGGAAGATCATCGCGCACGGCACGGTGGCTGAACTCCGAGGGTTGGCGGGCACGCCGAATGAGGAGCTGACACCGGTGTTCCTGAAGCTGACCGGCGGCAGCGGGCTGCAGGAAATCGACGAGATCGTGTGATGAACGCCACCTCGATCACCCGGCCGTTCCCGTACTTGTTGCTGCCGTCGCTGTGGGCCTCGCGCAATCGCGCGCGCCGGCGCGAAAAGGGCGACCTGGTTCGCGGCATCCTGTTTGGCGGCATCGGCCTCGGTGTGATGGGCGCGTTGTTCCTGGGCGCCTTCTGGTTGACGTGGCAGGCGGCGCAGTATGCGGAGCTTGGCGACTATTTGATTCGCATCGGTCTGTCGTGGTTGTTCCTGACGTTCCTGTCGTTTCTTGCGTTCAGCGCCATCGTTGCTTCGCTGTCGACCTTCTTTCTGTCGGATGATCTGCGGCTGGTGCTTGCCGCGCCGGTGGCGCCGCGGCGACTGTTCCTGGCGCGCTTCGCGCGCACGGTGGCGCAGGCCGGGTGGATGGTGGTCGTGTTCCTGGTGCCGGTGCTGGCCGGGATTGCCACCGCCAAGTGCGTGTCGCCCCTGTTTGTCGGCACGGCGCTGCTAACGGTGGTGCCGTTCGTGGTCATCCCGATCGCGATTGGCTCGGCGATCACTCTGTTGCTCGTCAACGTGTTCCCGGCCAAACGCGCGCGCGACATCCTGATGCTGATGGGGCTGGTGTTTGCGATCAGCCTCGTGATGCTGCTGCGATTCATTCAGCCTGAGCGCCTGCTGCGGGTCGAATCGATGCCGGAAGTCACGGCGTTCTTTGCCACGCTGCAATCGCCGATCACGCCGATGCTGCCCTCGTTCTGGGCCGGTGAAGCGCTGTTTGCCGGCCTGCAAGGCGGGCGCGATCCCCTGCACATCGCGGCGTTGTGGAGCACGGCGGCGGCGCTGGTGATCCTGGTCGGGTGGGCGTTCGAGCGCTGGCACTTCGCCGGCTTCAGCAAGGCGCAGGAAGCGCGCAAGGCGCGCTTCACGCAGTGGCGGCTGCTCGATCGGCTGGCCGGCCTGCTGCCGCTCTCGACCGTCCGCAAGCACCTGCTGATCAAGGACCTGAAGGTGTTCCTGCGCGACGTCAGCCAATGGTCGCAGCTGCTGCTCCTGCTGGCGCTGATGCTCGTGTATCTCTATAACTTCCGCGTGCTCGACCTGGACCGCATGCCGTACATGAGCGGCTTCCTCAAGAACGTCTACGCGTTCCTCAACCTGGCGATGGCCAGCTTCGTGATGTCCACGGTCACCGTGCGCTTCGTGTTCCCGGCGGTGTCGGCCGAAGGCGCGGCGTTCTGGATTATCCGCACCGCGCCGATTTCGCTGCGGGATTTTCTGTGGTCGAAGTTCTGGACGGGGCTCGTGCCGATCCTGATCCTGACCGAGAGCCTGATCATCGCCGGCAACGAGCTGCTCGGCGTCGATCCGTTTCTGAAGCGGATGTCGGCCGTCGCCATCATCTTCATGGCGTTCGCGCTGGTGGGCCTCGGCACCGGCCTCGGCGCGCGCTACCCGCGCTTTGCCGCCGACAATCCGAGCCAGGTGGCCGGATCCTATGGCGGCGTCGCGTTCATGATCGTTGCTGTGCTGTTCATCCTGGTGATGATCGCGCTGCTCGGCTGGCCTTCGAGCGTGTACCTGTTCAGCCAGCTACGCAACCGCCCGCTCACCAACGCTCAGCAGATCCTGATCGCCGTGTCCTTCACGAGTGCCGCGCTCCTCAGTATCGCAACGTGGCTGCTCGGCATGCGCACCGGCGTCCGCGCCCTGCAGGACATGGATCGCTCTCCATCGTAATTGTAAAAGGGTCTGGCACCTTAACACGCCATTTCGCTGCAAAACTCGCCTCAGTCAGCCACCGACGATCGCAATTCTCTCAATGCTTGAACAGGGATTTGCGGATTTCGTCAATCGACTCCTGAAACAAGCACTGGTCGACATTTGTCGCCGAGGTATATGGTTGGCGCGCAGGGCAATGCCGCCGACCATCCGCAGCACCCTGTGCATGGGTGGCAGTAACTGCGATGCGTTTCAGTCTGCGATCGCAGCAATGTTCATCAAAAAGCCGTGTAAAGGTGCCAGACCCCTTTACAATTTCGGCGCGGTCAAGAAATCGAGGCGCAGGAACTCGCCGCTGGTCAGCGGCACTTGCTGCCCGCGCTCGATCCAGCGCGTGTTGCCCGATGGCAGCGAGACGAGCAACGCGGGCTCCTCGACGGGGTCGACAGTGAGCGACTTGCCTTGCGCGACCGTCAGGCGGGTGATTCGCATCTGCTTGTTTTCGAACTTGTCGTCGGTGGGGGAGAGCCGGCGCCGCAGATTCCGCTCGCCGCCATTGTCGGTCTTGAACCAGAAGCGTAAGAAATCGCTGGGCCTCGCCGCGGGGTTCTCGGCCGTGTGATGTTCCTCGCCGCCTGCCGCCACGCGCACGCCGCCGGCCTTCACCGCCGGCCGCGTCACCGCCCGCGTGCTGTTGCCGGAATGCCTGAACACCACGCCCTCGGAATCATTCAGGTAGACATACACGGTGGTGCCCGGCGGATGCGTGTGCTCGGGGAGCTTGGCGCCGGCGTCGTAATGCACGCGGACCACCCGCACGTAATCGTTCTCGAGCTGCACTTGGTACGACTCCGGCAGCGTTTTCGTCGGATCCTGCGCCGAAACGGGTAGAACCGCGCTGCAGGCCAAACCGGCGGCCAGGGCCAATCGAGACATCATCCCTCCATTTTCTGACTAAACTGTCTCGGCCATGAAGAGAGTTCTCATCGCCCTGATCCTTTCATCCGCTGTTCACGCTCAAGACGCCGCCACCCGCCAGACAGACGGGCCTGATTCGTGGTTTGGCACCTTCTCGATCATCGCGTTCGACCCGGTGACCAACGAGCTCGGTGTGGGGGTGCAATCACGCGCATTCGGGGCCGGCGCCGCGGTGCCGTACGCGAAGCCCGGCGTGGGCGCCATCGCCACGCAGGCGTCGGCGAACCGTCAGTACGGCCCGAAGGCCATCGCGCTGCTCGAGCAGGGACTGTCGCCAGTGGAAGTGGTCAAACGGATCACCGACGAAGATCCGGGCCGCGACACGCGGCAGGTGGCGGTGATCGATACGAAGGGGCGATCCGCGGTCTACACGGGCAAGCGCGTGATCGACCGTAATTCCGATCCCAAGGACCTCGTCCACCTCGGCGGCTATACCGGACATGTCTCGGGCCCCAACTTCTCGGCGCAGGGCAACACCCTCGCGAGCGAAGAGGTCGTCACAGCGATGGCCGCCGCGTATCAACAGGGCAAAGGCTCGATGGCCGAGCGGTTGGTGGATGCGCTCGACGCCGGCCAGGCCAGGGGCGGCGATACGCGCGGCATGCAATCGGCCGGCATCCTGGTGGTGCGCCCGCTGCCGCCCAACTCCCAGAACACCGTCGAACGCATCGTCGACATTCGCGTCGACGATCATGAGGAGCCGTTCAAGGAATTGCGCCGGCTGCTGTTGATGACCACCGGCGTCCCGAATCGCCTGCTCACGCGATCGGCGGAGCTGGCGAAGGAAGGCAAGCACGTCGAGGCGGTTGCTGAAGCGAAAAAGGCGCTCGAGATCAACCCGCGGAGCGAGCAGGCGATGTATCAGCTGGCGCGGCGCTACGCGGCGGCGGGTGACACCACGCGGGCACTGGAGTACTTGTCGCGGGCGATTGCGCGGCAGCCGAAACAGTGGGCGTTCGAAGCGGCATCCGACCCGGCATTTGAAGCGTTGCGATCGATGCCGGCGTTCCAGCGCCTGATCAAGCCCTGATGCCGCAGAAGATTCTCCAGGGGTGTCCGCGGTGCGGTAAATTTCCGGTGACGGCGTCGCACCGCCGCGGATGGTTCGATCGAATTCGGGCGAGGTTCACCGGCATGACGCCGTACCGCTGCCGCACCTGCCGCTGGCGCGGCTGGGCGCACGGCAGCTGGGAACGCCGGCAACGTGAGACGAAAGACGGAAGGCGGCTCGGACGCCGCGCGGAGGACAAGCAGCCATGACGATTCGCATTGCCGTCTTCATTCTCGCTGCGTCGAGCACTGTGCTGGCGCAGCGCGCCGTGCCGCCCGCGCGCTCGCACCATCCCGACATCCCGTATCAATCGCCGACGTCGCTGGGCGCCGCCACCTACGCCAAGGTGCTCTGTTCCGCGGTGTTCGTGTCGGGCCGTGATGTCGAGGAGGCGAAACAGAACAGCGCCTACTTCCTGATGACCGCGCCCGATCGCGACAAGAAGATCGTGGCGGATGTGGATCGCCAGGCGAAGCGTGTCCGCGTCACGGTGGAAGACGTCACGCGCACGGCGGCGTTCTACGGCGATCAGGGCTGTGTGATTCACCCGGCGGGTCACGACGGCGTGCACTTCAAGCCGGTGCCCGTTCGCACCACATTGCCGGACGCCGCGACGCAAGCGTGGCCGAGGGGCGATGCGCCATCCACCGAGCCGTGGCCGGCCGGTCTCGATCGCGCGAAGATGCAATCGGCCGTCGACCTCGCGTTCGCCGATCCCGCGGGCCTCACCGCCGCGATGGTCGTGCTCTACCAGGGCCAGATCGTCGGCGAGCGCTACATGGCCGGCATCACCAAGGACACGCAGCTGGAAAGTTGGTCGATGGGCAAGAGCCTCACCGCCACGCTGGTGGGCCTCGCGATCAAGGATGGCGCGTTCTCACTCGACGATCCCGCGCCGGTGCCCGACTGGCGGCGGCCCGCCGATCCGCGCGGCGCGATCCGCGTGCGCCACGTGATGAACATGTCGAGCGGTCTGAGTTTCACGGGTCAGGACGATCGCTGGATGGATCCGACCTGGCAGTATCACGATCACTTCTTCATCTATGCCGGCGCCGTCGATGCGTTCAAGTACGCGATCTCGTCGCCGGTGGAGTTCGCGCCGAACACGGTGGGGCGGTATCGCAATTCCGATCCGATGACGCTCGGTTTCCTCGTGCGTCAACACGTCGAGCAGCAAGGCGGGGTCTACCTGACCCACCCGCAGCGTGCGCTGTTCGACAAGATCGGGATTCGCCGCCAGGTGCTCGAGCCCGATCCGTGGGGCAACTTCCTGTTGAGCGGCTACGACTACGGCACCGCGCGCAACTGGGCACGGCTCGGCTTGCTGTATCTGCGCGACGGCGTCTGGAATGGCCAGCGGCTGCTGCCGGAAGGCTTCACGAAATTCGTCAGCACGCCCGCGCCCGCCTGGCGCCGTCCCGAATACGGCGGCCAGTTCTGGGTCAACGGCGTCGGCAATTGGAACCTGCCGCGCGATGCATATTTCGCGTCAGGCGCGGGTGGGCAACACACCTTCGTGGTGCCGTCGCACGATCTCGTCGTGGTGCGCATGGGCCACCAGCGCGGCGCGCCGGTGGGCTCGAAACTGCTGAATCAATCCCTCGCCGCCATAGTCTCCGCGATCGAGGCTTCTCGCTAAGTTGGGGTCAGACCTCGAAAATTAGCGAATCGCTAAGTTGGTGCCAGGTCCAGGAAGTCGCGCTCGCTATTTTTCGTGGTCTGACCCCGACTTAGCGAAAAATCGCAGTCTCACTCGCTGCGGAGCAGCGAGAGGGGACTTGTCGATGCGGCCCTCCGCGCCGGCAAGTAGGAAGCTGCCGCGACGACGAGGGCGATGAGCGCCACGACCGATCCGTAAGTGAGCGCGTCCACGAGCGGCACGCCGAATAACAGGCTCTGTAAACTTCTGGTCGCGACCGCCGCCACCACCAGCCCGCCGGCAATGCCGAGTCCCGCGCGCAGGCCCGCGGACCGGAAGACGCCACCAATGATGTGACGGTCGGTGGCGCCCACGGCCATGCGAATCGCGAACTCACGCCGGCGATTTGCCACGTCGAGACTGACGAGGCTGAACAGGCCCAGCATCGCGAGCGCAAACGCCAGGCCCGCGAACAGCGCAAACACCCACGCGCTGAATCGCCACGGCGCAGTCTCCCTATTGACGATGTCGTCCAGCATGCTGATGCCGCTGACCAGCGCGCGCGGATCGCCTTGCCTCGCCTGCGCCTGGATCGCTGCCACCACGCCCAGCGCCTTTGATTCCTGCCCGGGCTTCAACCGTACGACGAGGCTGGTCGTGGTGCCGACCGTGGTCTGCGCCGGCGGGTCGTACATATCGAGCTGCACTTCGTGCAGCCCGCGGTAACGGACGTTGCCGACCACGCCGATCACGGTTCGCCACGCACCCTCTGGATTGCGATCGTTGACGTTGAACGAGGCGGCCTTGAACCGTTTGCCAATCGGATCCTGCCCTGGAAAAAATGCCGCGGCGGTGCTCTCGCTAATCAAGACGACGCGCGGTGCATTGGCGCGATCCGCATCGCCGAACATCCGCCCGCGCACCAGCGGAATGCGCATCACCGTGAAGTACTCCGGCGTGGCGCTGAGGTAATTCACCATCGGGTTGCTGTTGGCCGTGTCAGGCGTCTCCGGCTGGCCCTCGGCGAGTGCCCACGTGCCCTGGCCGATCGATCCCAGCTCCATCGGCGTCAGATACACGCCGCCTGCCGCCTCCACCTCGGGCATCGCGCTGATGCGCGGCAGGAGCTCCGCAATCCACGTATTCACCGGTTGTGAGATTCCGCGTGGCTGCACCTTGAGCCGCACCACACCGTCGCGTGCGAAACCAAGGTCAAGGGTCTGCAGGGCGTTGAAGCTCTGCACGACGAGACCGGCCGCCACCAGCAGCACCACGGCGAGCGCAATCTGAATCACCAGCAGCGACGAGCGCGTCCGGTTCGAGCGGCCGCCGGCAACGGTGCGGCTGCCGTCATTGAGCGATTCAACAAGGTTCAGCACGCTGGCGTGTCGAATCGGCGCCGCGCCGCACAGCAAGGTGGCGAGGGCCATGATCGTGATGCTGAACAAGGCGACCGGCCATTCGATGGCCACTTCGTCTAGGCGCGGAATGCCTTCCGGTGCGTGGGCCACGATCATGGCGATCAGCCATTGGCAGATCAGCAGGCCGAGCACGCCGCCGAAGATGGTGAGCCACGCGGTTTCAGCCGCCCACAACCGCGCGACGGTCGCCCGTGTGCCGCCGACGGCGACGCGGATCGCGTCGTCGCGGTTGCGCAACGACACGCGCGTCAGCATCAGCCCCGAGACGTTCGCGCAGGCAATGAGCAACAGCACGCCCACGGCGCCGAACAGCGCCCACATGGCCTGCCGGGCGGGCCCGATGTGGTAGTCGAGGAACGGCTCCGCGGTGATGTCATAGGTCGGCGCCCACGGCGAGGCCGCGAGGATCTGCCGCATGACGCGCGACCACTCCGCGACCGCGGCCTCGAGCGCGACCCCGTGATTGAGCCGAGCCACCATCAACAGCACGCCGACGTTGCGCAGCGGATTTGGATTGCCGCCGGGGACGGGGTCACCGATGATCGGCGCCACCGCTTTCCACGCCGCCGTTCCCCTCGGATAGTCGAACGCCGCGGGCATCACGCCGACGATTTCGTTCGGCTGCTCATCGAACTGGATGCGGCGGCCGATGATGTTCGGATCGCCGCCAAATGTCGACGTCCACAAGCCGTGGCTGATGACCACGACCGGCGGGCTCGTCGTCCGATCATCGTCAGGCAGAATCACTCGCCCGAGCCGCGGCGTGGCGCCGAGCACGTCGAAGAACGTTCCCGAGACGCCGGTGGTGGCAATCTTCAACGGCTCGCCTTCGCCTTCCAGCACGTCGCTCCACGCCGAAGCGCCGACGGCGGCGACCCTGCCAAGATGCGGCGTCGCCTCGCCGATATCGCGAATGTCGAGATACGACAGCTCCATGACGCGCATCGCGAAGCTGGGATGGTTGCCCCACCCGACCATCAACTGGCTAGGTTCACGGATCGGCATCGGCTTCAGCAGCACGGCATACACGGCGCTGAAGATCGCCGTGCTGGCGCCGATCGCCAGCGCGAGGGTGACAATCGCGGCTGCCGCGTAGCCTGGCGCGCTCTCTAAGCGGCGCAGTGCAAGTGTCATGGCTTCATTCTGCTCGGTTGCCACTGCAACCCGAGACCGATAATCCGCTCGATGAGTTTCGCATACGACACGCCGGCCCGCCGCGCCGACTCGGCGAAGTCTTCACCCTGTGCCAGCTGCGGATTCGGGTTCGCCTCGATCACGTAGAGATCGCCGTTCTCCTTCATGCGCATATCGATACGTCCGTACCCGGAGAGATCGAGCGCGCGATAGACGCGCTTGGCGAGATGCTGCACGTTCGCGGCGGCGTCCTCGGCCAGGCTGGCCACCGCGGTATCGATGCCGTGTTTCTTCTGGTACTTGACGCTCCACTTCACGCGCTCGGTGGCGATGCGCCAGTTGTTGTCGGGCAACTTGGCAAACGACATCTCCCACACCGGGAACACCTGGAGCCGATCGTTGCCGATCACGCCGACGTACAACTCGCGGCCGTCGATGAATTCCTCGACGATCGCCGGCGTCATGATCGTGTCGTGAATGAACTGGACGCGCTTGTGCAGTTGCTCTTCGTTGATCACCACCGACGCCTGCGAGATGCCCGTCGATGATTCGTAGGTGAGCGACTTGACGATCAGCGGAAACGGCAGCCGTGTCGGCAGCTTCGCCTTGCGGCCGATCGGCACGACCAGGAAGTCCGGCACCTGGATGCGGTGATACGCCATCAACTTCTTGGCCAGCGCCTTGTCGCGCGAGAGCGTCAGGCCGCGCGGATTGCATCCGGTGTACGGCACCTTCAACAGCTCGAGGTAACTCACCACGTTTTGATCGAACACCACCACATCGTCAAACGCCTCCATCAGGTTGAACGTGATGGTGGGCTTGAACTCGTCCATCGTGGCGCGGATCGGCGTGAGGTCGTCATGCACGCCGATCACGTTCACTTCGTGGCCGATCGCCTTGAGCGTCCGCACCACGTCGTATTCCATGCGCCACTCCGCCTGCTCAACAGTGGTCTTGGCGATCTTCTCATCGGGCGGCTCGAGGCCTTTGTGAACGAGGGCGAGGACGCGTTGTGGTTTCACGGCGTTAGAGGGCCACGCGGTGTCGGCCGCTGTGCAAGTAGTTCATGACCTGGACGGTGAGCAGCACGGTGAATTCCTGCAGCGTCTGCTCTTCCGGCGTGGCGAGCCGCAGCCTCAACTCCCGGCAGCGGACGATGATGTCTTCGAGCACCTTGTCGATGGTGTACTGGTAGATGCCGGTCCAGTCGGCCACGACCTTGCGGACCTGGCGGCGCCACCGCCCGAGGAACTGCGCCGCGGTCATGTTGCCGGCATGCTCGGGCGCGTCGGAGAACAGCTTGCGTAAATCGCGATCGTAGAAGTTCGGGTGATCGAGGCCGTGGTGGCGGCGCTTCTTCTTGTAGTGATACCGCAGACTGCGATACAGGCGGCGCAGCGGATCGACCTCCTCGGTGTGGTTGAGGAGCGGCTTCTTGCCGGCGAGTGATTGCATCAGCGCATCCATGTAATCCAGTTTCTTGATCGCCCGCCAGCCCGCGTAACGCGCCTTCCAGTTCGATTCCGGCGTCAGCCACACCGCGAACGTCTCGGCGAAATCTTCATCGGGATGACTCTGCGCGTACCACGGGTCGAGGTGCATCACGAAGCTCTTGCTGTAGGGCCGCGGATCGTAGAACTCGGGGTAGGGCTTCTTCGAGCTGCCGAACAGGCGGCGGCGCTGCTCGCGCAGCCGCAGCTTGTAGGTGTTGTCGATCGCGTGGCCGGCCTCGTGGCGCAGGATGCGCATGCACCATTCGTGCTCGCCGCCTTCCACCGCCAGCATTTGCGCCTTCTCGAGCCGCTCGAGCCGCGGATGCGCCAGGTAAAAGGGCACCGCCATCGACGCCGAGCCGTCCGGCGTGAACCACTCGTCCGACAGGTAGAAGTGCAGGGGGAAGTTGAGGCCCCGGTCCGACAATTCCTTCCGCAACTGCGCGATGCGCGTTTCCACCACCGTCCCCTCGAGTTTCAAGGGGAGGTCGGCCATGCGGAGGTTGAGAAGCTCCTCGTCGGGGAGGTCAGGCCAGTGGGACGGAACCGATCGCGGCATCAGTGGTCTGTCTGGCCTGCCATGAGTTCCAGATGGCTCGCCATGAGCGAGCCAGTCGTGCGAGCGTGCTCGCCCGACTGGCGAGTCGAATGGTGCGCTCGACAGGGCTCGACCCCATTCGCGGCGAGCCTGCGAGCCGCGATGTGGCTGAGCACGGTCGTAGCGCGTCCACCGCGCCAAAGGCGCGGTGGTGCGCTCGACAGGGCTCGAACCTGTGACCCTCAGCTTCGAAGGCTGATGCTCTATCCAACTGAGCTACGAGCGCACGAAGACCCATTATCTCGCATTGTTTCCACCTTCCAGGGGCGCCCGGCCGGGTATCTCTTAAGCGCAAATTCCGCCTTGGAGGAAGGCAAGGCGATCCCCGCCCCGCCCTCTTTTTACCTCGACGCCTTCAGCTTGTCCTTGAACGCCTTCTCGAGCTTCTTCACCTTCGGGAGCGCCACCGCCGCCACGTAGGGCTGATTCGGATTTCTCGCCACGAAATCCTGGTGATAGTCCTCACCCTCGAAGAACTGCTCGAGCGGTTCGAGCGTGGTCGCGATTGGCGCGGGGAACACTGTTGCGGCCGTCAGCTGCTTGATGTAGGCATCCGCGACGCGGCGCTGCTCGTCATCGGCGTAAAAGATCGCCGATCGATATTGCCGGCCGATGTCGTTGCCCTGGCGGTTGACATGCGTCGGATCGTGCGCGACGGCGAAAAACACTTTCAGGACCTGCCCGAATGAAATGCGGTTCGAGTCGTAGCGCACGCGGATCACTTCGGCGTGATCGGTCATGCCGCTGCACACCGGTTTGTAGTCGGCGGTCTCGGCGGTCCCGCCCGCGTAGCCCGACATCACGCTGATCACGCCATCGAGCTTCACGAACACGGCCTCGGTGCACCAGAAGCAGCCGCCGCCAAGGACGACCGATTGCGGCGTGCCGGTCGGGTCGGGAGCGATATCGATGGCCGGGTCGGGAAACTGATCGGCAGGCACTCCGGCATCGCCGCCGAACAGTTCGTTGAGTTTCATCTCTGGATTGTATGTCTACGGAGCCAGACGTGATCGCGACCATGAGCCGTCGCCCGGTCGCGTGTACAGCAAGCGATCGTGCAGCCGGCTCTGGCGTCCCTGCCAGAATTCAATCGCCTCGGGCGCCACGCGGTAGCCACCCCAGAACGGCGGCAGCGGCACCGGACCGCCGGCGTACTTCGCGGCCAGCTCTGCGTAACGGGACTCGAGCGCGGCGCGATCATCTACCGTGCGGCTTTGCGCCGACGCCCAGGCGCCGATCTGGCTCTCGAACGGCCGCGACTGAAAATAGGTCTCGGATTCCTGTCGCGACGTTTTCGTGACGTGGCCGGTGATGCGCACCTGGCGCTCGAGCGCCGCCCAGAAAATCAGCAGTGACGCGCGCGGATTGTCGGCCAGCACACGGCCCTTGGCGCTCTCATAGTTCGTGAAGAACACAAAGCCGGTCTCATCGAAGCCCTTGAGCAGCACGATGCGCGCCGACGGTTCGCCGGTGCGGGTCGCGGTGGCCAGGGTCATCGCGTTGGTGTCGATCAATTCGGATTTCAGCGCCTCGCCAAACCACAACGAGAACTGCTGAATCGGATCGTCAAGCGCGTCGGCTTCCGTCAACGCTCGGCTCGCGTATTCCCGCCGCAGGTCGGCCAGAGACGTCATGGTTTAACACCCTGATCCGCCGAAGCCTTGGCGGAGGCGGAGATCTCCACCCAGATGCCGAGGAATCGCGGATCGTTGGAGCTCGCATCCAGCTCGCGTGGAGAAAATCCGTCCGCGACCGCCACGGTCAGCGGAATGACGTTGCCGTTCACCATCGGCAACTCGACTTCGGCCGCTTGTCCCGGCACGAGCGAATAATCGCGTTCCCAATCGAAGGTCGTGAAGGTGGCGACGTTGGCCTTGCCGCCACTGTGAATGCGCAGCACGATCGGCGTCGAGTGATTGGGCGGCACCGCCACGGTCACTTGCACGGTCCGCCGGCCAGGCAACCAGAACCCCGCCGGCTCCGGATACATCCGGTCGTCGTGAAAAAACATGCTCACGCCTCCGTAGGTCGCCGCCGACACCACGGTCGGCACGATCGGGCGCGCGCCGGCATCGACGACGGCCGTTGGGGTGATCGTGATCGAGTCGATGGCGCGCTCCATCTCGTTCGGGCCTCGGATGCCGACGAAGCTGGCGTTGACCGGCAGCCACAACGTCGTCGTCCACGACTGACGGGGCTCTGCCTGGATGGTCCACGACTGCAATGGCGGGCCGACGCGGCCGATCTGCAACGCCAGCGGCCACTCGCGTTCGGCGGCGCGATCGTTGAACTGCACCTCGATCTGGTAGGTGCCGGCCGGCAGTGAGAAGCGGCCATTGTGAATCACCCGCACCGGCTGCTTGTCGGTACGTTGCATCGGTCTCACACCGAGCGTCAATTGGGGCACCACTTCGGCGGCGGCGCCGCGGCGCAGCGGGTCGTAGACCATCGACGCCGGCCTGACCCGCGCGTCGAAACCATCGAGGGCCGCCAACCGCGCGCGCGCGCCAAGATCCACGCGAGGCAGTGGCGGATCCGCCGGGAGCAGCGGCATCGTGATCGCGATGGCGATGAGCGCCGCGGCCAGCGTGCCGGCGGCGGAGAGCGCCGCCGCGCCCGCGCGCACCGTGCGCACCCGCGCCAGCACGAACGCGGCCCCGAACGCGATGGCGAGCCACCACCCGGTCTGCAATGCGGCGATCGTCCATGGATGGCCGATGAAGGTCGGGGCCAGCGTCCACAGTTCCCATCGCGGCGACCAGAATCCGAGGAGCGCCGACGTGCCGTCACGCGCGTTGTTGATCAGCAGGCCGTCCTCCGAGATCGTCAGCGTGATGGCGATGCCGATGCTGATCCAGAGCAGGAGGTGGTGCGCGGCCCGGCGTGCCGACCCCAGCGGCGCGGCGCGAAACGCCGCCGCGATCGGCAACATCAGCAGCGGCAGGCCGGACACGATCGGCCGGCCGGGCGCGGACGTGCCGCCCCACCAAATCCCGAACGCGCCGACGGTTGCGAGCAAGGCCAGGAAGATGACGGTGATCTCGATGGCCCGCTGCCGCAGCTCGCCGCCCGCGCGCCACAAATGGACCAAGCCGGTAGCGGCGAGGATGTAGACCGGAGCGAGCGCGAGCAGTCCGTATTCCTGATCGAACAACAAACCCGGCGCGCCTGCTCTGAGATTGAGCAGCGAGGTCTGCGTCAGCGATCCATAGGGCGCCATCGGCAGCGGCGTGCCCCAATACACATAAAAAAATGCGAACCACCCCGCGAGCGAGATCGCATAAATCCCCACCACCGCCCAGATTTTCGCGTTCCGTAAGAGGGACCCTAAAAGGGAAGCAGGTTCCCTTTTACGGAGACGGTAAATCACGATCAGCAGGAGGGCGGCCGACATTGGGGCGTACTTCGTGCTCAGCCACGGCAGCGCGGCGATGGCCGCGCCCGCGACGATCCACGGGCCAAGGCTCGGCCGATCGCGAAGCGTCAGGACGAACACCACCATCACCGCCAGGCCGGCGGCAATTTCCGGATACACCGTGAACGAGTTGAGCAGGAACGGTGCGGTCAGTGCGATCGAGGCCCAGGCGAACGTGGCCGCGCCGGCGGCGTTGAGCGTCGCAATGGTCCATCGCCACGCGATCGCCAGCGTGATCGCGGCCACGAGCATCAGCGCCGCGAGCACTGCCTTGTAGCCGCCGATGCCGTAAATCGGCGTGAGCAGCACCGAGATGCCGATCGGGTGGATGGAGTAGATCTCGCCATCCGAACCGCGCGCCAGGTAGTGCGGCTCGAGATCGGGCTCGTAGTACTCGCGGTAGTCGCCCCGCTGGTGGTTGTTCTCGATTTTCAAATCGCCGTCGCGCCACAGGCTCTGGGCGATCACCAGGTAGTGCGGCTCGTCGCCCGACGGAAACAGCGCCGTCGACGTCAGCCGCATCGCCGCCAGGCCCGACGCCACCAGTGTCACCGCCACGATCGCGGTCGTGATTCTCGACAGCGGCCAGCCTTCGATGGCGCGCGCCGTGATCAAGCGCGACTGCCACAGCACCCAGACCTGCAGCGCCGCCACCGCCAACCAGACGATGGCGCCGAGTGGGCCGGCCAGCGCCTGCAGCGCCGGCCAGCGATCGGGCAGCACCGGGAGATACGGCAGCAGCAGGACGATCGGCGCGCAGAGCGGCAGCACCAGCTCGCGGAGCCGCGGCCGCTTGGCGGTGGTGGTGCCGCGCGGGGCGTTGAGATGATCGATGCCCACCAGCACGAGGGCGGCCAGGCACATGAAGCCGATGAGCGCCTGCCACGGCGGCAGCATCGCGAAGCGCACCACGCCGTTGGCCGTCACCGTCTGATCGAGCACGCCGCGCGTCACGTACAGCGCCAGGCCGGTGATCGCGCACGCCGCCATCGGCCACAGGAACGCCAAGCTCGACATCCGTCTGTGATTCTACATAGGATCGTGGCACGGTCCGCCTTCGTTCGCACAACCGTGGCGACCTTCGGCGGATCATGGAGGATCAATGACGCGGATCGTGTTGGTCGCGGGTGTGGCGGGCCTGTTGGTGGCCTGCCAGTCGAGCGCGCCGGCGCCGCCGGCCGCTGGTGACACGTTCGACGTGCTGATCACCAACGGCCGCGTGGTCGACGGCACCGGCGCGCCGTGGTATCGCGCCGACCTCGGCATCACGGGCGATCGCATTACGGCGATCGGCCGGCTCGACGGCCGCGATGCGAAGACCCGCATCGATGCCGCCAACCTCGTCGTCGCGCCGGGCTTCATCGACATGCTCGGCCAGTCGGAGTTCAACATCCTGGTCGATCCGCGCGCGGCCAGCAAGATCACGCAGGGCATCACCACCGAGATCACCGGCGAGCACCAGTCGATTGCGCCGCTCAGCGAGGCGATGGCGAAGACGCAGCAGGCCGCGTACGAGCGCCGCAACATCGCGCTCGACTTCCGGACCATCGCCGAGTACTTCGCCCGGCTCGACCGGAACCGCGCGGCGATCAACCTCGGCACCTTCGTCGGCGCGGGTGGCGTGCGCAACCATGTGATCGGGATGACCGAGCGGGCCGCCACGCCCGACGAAATGGCGGCGATGAAGAAGCTCGTCGACCAGGCGATGCGCGACGGCGCATTGGGCGTCAGCACCTCGCTGCAGTACGTGCCGGGCCGGTTCGCCTCCACCGACGAGATTGTCGAACTGGCGAAGGTGGCGCGCCAGCATGGCGGCATCTACATCACGCACCAGCGATCGGAATCGGGCCAGATCATTCCGTCGTTGAACGAGGCGTTCACGGTGGCGGAGCGGGCCGGCATCCCCGCCGAAGTGTGGCACCTCAAGACCGCCTACCGGGCGAACTGGGGCCGCATGCCGGAGATCCTCGCCCACTTCGAGGCGGCACGGGCGCGCGGCCTCGACGTGACGGCCAACATGTATCCCTACGATCGCGCCTCGAACGGCCTCGACGCGTGCCTGCCGATCTGGGTTCGGGAAGGCGGCGCCGACGCCATGCTGGCGCGGCTCAAGGATCCCGCCACGCGCGAGCGGATCAAGCGCGAGATGGACGATCCCAACGTCAAGGACTGGGAAAACCAGTGGTACGGAGCGGGTGGCGGCGCCGGCGTGATGATCTCGACGGTGGTCGAACCGTCGCTGCGCAAGTGGGAAGGCAAGAACCTGGCGGAGATCGGCAAGGCGATGGGGAAGGACCCGCGCGACGCGGCGATGGATCTCGTCATCGCCGATCAGGCCCGGACCGACGTGATCATCTCGATCATGCGCGAAGATGATGTGCGGCTGGCCTTGTCGCATCCGATGATCTCGATCGGCACCGATTCGGGGGCGCGCGCGGAAGACGGGCCATTCTCGGAATCGAAGTCGCATCCGCGCGCCTGGGGATCGTTCCCGCGTGTCCTCGGCAAGTACGTGCGTGACGAACGGCTGATGCCGCTCGAAGAGGCAGTGCGGCGCTTCACCTCGCGGCCCGCCGCCCGGGTCGGCATCGCCGATCGCGGCCTGCTGCGCCCCGGCTTCAAGGCCGACATCACGATCTTCAATCCCGACACCATTCGCGATCGATCGACGTTCGAAGATCCCACCCATTACTCGGAGGGCGTCGAGCACGTGCTGGTGAATGGCAAGGCCGTGGTCTCCGGCGGACGGATCACCAACGAACGGCCCGGTGAACCCGTTCGCGGTCCGGGGTTCAAGCGCTAGACGTTGGCGGTCG
This sequence comes from uncultured Acidobacterium sp., assembly GCA_964513235.1. Taxonomy (GTDB): domain Bacteria; phylum Acidobacteriota; class Vicinamibacteria; order Vicinamibacterales; family UBA2999; genus 12-FULL-67-14b. The sequence goes on along the minus strand of CAZEMI010000242.1, from coordinate 36,071 downwards.
ATGCCTGCCCGATCTCGGCGGACGTGACGCCCTCATGAGCGCTCGGCCGTATCGTGAGGCCTTGCCGGTCGAGCGCGTGATTGCACACTTAATCGAGGGCCGCGGCACGCAGTTCTGCCCCGATCGTGTGGAGGCGATGGCGGCGACCCTGGAAGAGGGTGTTTAATTTCCCCGTGCGGCGAGTCTTCTTTTTCGTCATCGTGGCGGCGCTGGCAGCCACGGCCCCAATCGAGGGCCAGATGGTGCACCGGTTGAAAGGCAGCATTCGCACCAACGCCGGCGTTCCGCTGGTGTCCGCCTTCAGGCGGATAGACTCGTCGTCATGCGCATTGGCATCGATCTCGGCGGGACGAAAATCGAGGGCCTCGCCCTCGCGGATGACGGGCGCGAGCTCACCCGGCAGCGCATCCCCGCGCCGCGCGGCAACTACGACGAGACCATTCGAGCGATCGTCGACCTCGTTCGAATCCTTGAATCCGCCTTCGCGGCTGGAACCAGCACCGCTCCGGCGCGACAGGCTCGAGCCACCGTTGGCGTCGGCATCCCTGGCGCGATCTCACCGGCGACCGGGTTGATCAAGAACGCGAACTCGACCTGGCTGATCGGCCGGCCTCTTGAAAGCGATCTCGCGCGTGCCGTGAGGCGCCCGGTGCGGCTGGCGAATGACGCCAACTGTTTCGCGCTCTCTGAAGCCACCGACGGGGCCGCCGCGGGAGCAGCGGTGGTGTTCGGCGTGATCATCGGCACCGGCACCGGCGGCGGACTCGTCGTGAACGGCCGCGTGGTGGCCGGCGCGAACGCCATTGCCGGAGAGTGGGGCCACAACCCGCTGCCCGCGCCCGACGCCGATGAGCGTCCCGGTCCCGAGTGTTATTGCGGGAGGTTCGGCTGCATCGAGACCTTTCTGTCTGGTCCCGCCCTGGCTCACGATTACCTCGCGCACGGCGGTGAGGACCTGACCGCGATCGACATTGCCGCGCGCGCCGCGCGTGGCGAGGCCCGCGCGAGCGGCTGTCTCGATCGCTACGAGCGCCGCTTCGCGCGCGCCATCGCGTCGGTGATCAATGTGGTCGATCCCGACGTCGTGGTGCTGGGTGGCGGGCTGTCGAACATCGCCCGCTTGTACGACCGCGTGCCGGATCTCTGGGGCCGCCATGTCTTTTCCGATCGTGTGGCCACCAGGCTGTTGCCCGCGAAGCACGGCGATGCCAGCGGCGTCCGCGGCGCCGCATGGCTATGGAACTAGGGTGCGTACGGTGCGTACGGTGCGTACGGGTGCCACGTCCAGTTGCGGTACAATGTCAGGATGAAACTTCGGGTCATTTTTGTCCTTTCCGTGGGGTTGTTGGCGGCATCGATCTCCTATAGCGTCGTGCGCGCGGAGCAGGCGGCCGCGCCCGCGGGCGACGCGAAAAGCGTTTGGGACGGCGTGTTCACGGCCGAGCAAGCGGAGCGCGGCGCCGAGGTCTATACGGCGACGTGCTCCGAGTGCCACGGCGGTGACTTGATGGGAGACGGCTTTGCGCCGGCGCTCAGCGGCGCGGACTTCCAGGGGAATTGGAACGATCTCTCGGTCGGCGATTTCTTCGAGCGGATCCGCATCTCGATGCCGCCGAGCGGGCCGACCAGCGTGACGCCCGAGCAGAAGGCCGACATCGTCGCGCACATCTTCAACCAGAACAAGTACCCGGTCGGCACGACGGAGCTCGCGCCGAAGACCGAAGTGTTGAAGACGATCAAGATTGAGCTCAAGAAATAGACGATGTCAGATCGCAGATTGCTGATCTCAGATCAATTTGAGATCGCGGATTCTGAAATCTTCGATTGATCTGAAATCTGAGATCGGACTTCAGAAATCGACCAGGATCACGGATTCTTCCGCCACCACGGCGTCCCGAGATTCGTGAACGGGCCGCCCTCCACGGAAACGCCGGTCGCCATTCGATAGTTGAGTGGCGACAGCAAATGCATCGAGTGACGCAAGCGCACCGACTTGCCGTTGACGGTGAACGGCGCGCTCTCGAAGTGGATGTTGTAGATCCCGCCCAGGTCGCCGCCCACCGGGCCAAACTGGAAATAGCTGAAACCGCGTGAGTCGGTCACCGTGCGCGCGAGCGTCTTGTTCTCGCGGTGATACGCGATGATTTCGCGGACCGTGAACGGTCCGGCCGGCCCTTCCCCCTTGCTCACCGCTTCGTAAAAACGCCCGTCCAGTTTGGTGACCGTCGTCGTGCCGGAATACGGCCCGGCTGGGCCGAGCGGGTTTTCCGGCATCGACCACTCAAAGCTCCACGTGCCGAGGAAGTACGTGTCGAAATCGAACAGCGGCACCGGGTCCCCGGTTTGCGTGGGCCGCCCCAGCGTCGGCATCTGTCCCTTCGGCACCTGCTGCGCCGCGATCGGCGCGGACCACGTGAGCGCGAGACTGATGACTGCCCCGACTGCCAAGTGAACTCTCGACTGCCGACTGTCAACTGATGACTGCATCGGTGTATCCTCACGCGCGGAGCAGTATATGCGACGAACCAGCGTCCTCACGATCCTCGCCCTCGCCGCCACGTGGTGGTTGGCGCCGGTGCGCGCGCTCAACGCCGGGTTTGACGCGCGGCAGCCGCGCGTGGATGGCAATGACGGCTACCGGTTGGTGCCGAATTGGCCCACGCTGCCGCCCGGTGATTTCTTCGGATTGAAGGCAGCGCCGCCGCCGCCGGGCGAGCGTGAAGCGCAAGCCGCCGCGCGCCGCGCGAGGGGGCAAACCGGCAACGTCCCGCGGCCCGCAGGGCAGGGACCCACCAATCAGCCCGGGATCTCCGGCCTGGCGATCGATCAGCAGGATCGCATCTACGTGTTCAATCGCGGCGCCAAGCCGGTGATGGTCTTCAACACCGATGGCAAGTTGATCGCGTGGGGCGGCGACCAGGAGCTCAACGGCAAGAAGCTCGATCCCAACTGGCAGCACTCGGGTGCGGTCGATTGGGACGGCAACATCTACATGATCGAGCGCGACGCGCATCGCATCATCAAGATGAATAGCAAGATGGACAAGGTCCTGCTCCAGCTCGGCACGACGCTGGAGAAGGGCAACGACGACCGGCACTTCGACTTGCCGTCGGGGATCGCGGTGTTGAAGAACGGCAACATCGTGGTGACGGACGGCTACGGCAACAACCGCGTCGCGATGTTCGACAAGAAGGGCACGTTCATCAAGCAGGTCGGCAAGGGCGCTGGTGGTCCGGCGGACAAGGGCACAGGCCCAGGTGAGTGGGTGTTGCCGCACAAGCTGGCGGTCGATGCGCAGGAGAACATGTACATCATCGATCGGGAAGGCCACCGCCTTCAGGTCTACGACAAGAACCTGAACTACCTGCGTGAAATCAAGGTCGAGGGTTGGTATCCATGGGACATCGGCATCTCGCGCAAAGGCGATGACGGGTTTGCGTTCATTGCCGATCACGCCGGCGAGCGCATCCACAAGCTGTCGTTGAAGGACGGGAAGATCGTCGCGACGTGGGGATCGCAGGGACTCGGGCCGGGGCAGTTCGACTGGGTGCACGCCGTGGTGGTGGATTCGAAGGGCGCCGTGTACGCGGCCGACACCTACGGCCAGCGCGTTCAGAAGTTCGTGCCGTCTGGAGCGACCTCGAGCCGTTAACTTCTCGACCATATAGAGGCCGGCTTTAGCCGGCCGGTCGGTCGGCAGCGTCAGCCGGATAGACGAGTGACGGTCCAGTAGAGTCCGATCGCGGCAATCACAATCGAGGCTGGTATCACCACGCGCTGGCGGTACCAGCCTGTGGTCATGAACGGCGCCACGATCAGCAACGCCGCGGCGATTACCGTCAACTGACCACCCTCGACGCCGAGATTGAACGTCACTAGCGCTGTGAGGAATTCCTCGCGCGGCAGGCCAAGCTCCCTCAACACGCCGGCGAATCCGAGGCCGTGCAACAAGCCGAACGTGAACACCAGCGCGAGCCGCCACGGCTTCAATTCCCGCGTCACAAGGTTTTCGATCGCGACATACGCAATCGACAGCGCAATCAGCGGCTCGACGATCCGCGACGGCAGCGACACGATGCCGTAGATCGACAGGCCCAGCGTGATCGAGTGCGCCACCGTGAACGCCGTGACCTGCAGCAGCATCGTCTTCCAGCGCGGGCTGAGCAGGAATAGGCCGAGCACGAACAGGATGTGATCGAGGCCCTTGGGGAGGATGTGGGTGTAGCCGAGCCACAGATACTGCCGCGCGATCTCGAGGCGCGTCGGCCGCGTGAAGCTGGTCGAGAGATCGATCACGTCGCTCCAGTTCGTGCCGGCGATCCACTCGACGGTTGACGAGCCATCCGGCTGGCGAATGTCGAGCGGGTACGGATCGGCGACCAGGCCATACAACCACCGTAGGCGCGTCGCGTCCCGCGGCATCTGGCCGGTCAGGCGAAAAATTGCGAGTGGATTTTCCGGATCCCGGATCCCGGATCCCGGATCCCGGCCTGGCGGGAAGTATTCAACCGCCGCCGCCCGCACTTCGTGCGAGTCAACAAACAACACGAGGCGATCGGCAAACACCGACGAGAGTTGCGCGAGACGCGCATCGCGTTGGGCCGGCGTGATGTTCGGCGGGACATGGCCGCCGGCAAACGTCTCGAGTCGCAGCAGGAGCCAGTTCGGATCGTTGGCCACTTCGAGGACGAATTGGCCGTTGTGCTGCAGCGCGAGGACCACCCGGGTGCGCTCTGCTTCGTGCGAAGCGGCGCCCTCGGGAATCATCAGTGCCGCGAGCACGAACCCTGAGCGAACCACCGCGCGAACGACGTTCGCGCGGTGGTAAGTCGAAGGGCCCACGTCGGGTATCATACGGCCCGCTATGACTGCGTGGTCCCTACTGCTCGCCCTTACGGTCTTTCAAGCGCCTCCGACGAAAAGGGTCGAGATCGTCAGCGTCACCGGCTGCCTGCGGGAACAGGGCGCCAACACCTGGATGCTGGTTGCGGCCACCGATCCGGTGCCGAGCCTGGCCAATCAGGCGCAGGGTGATGACATCCCGAAAGCTCCGCCGGCGGGAAAGAATTCGTTCCGGCTCATTGGCGTCAGCGAGTTCAATTTCCCGCAGCACCGCGACCGGACGATGGTGATTCGCGGCCTGTTCATCAAGGACAAGGTCAGCCGGATCAACGTCATCTCGGCGGTGGAGGCGGTGGCGTCGTGTGCGCCAAACGCGCCCAAGTAAGTTAAACTCGCCGGGAATCCGGCAACCGGCGAAGTCCGCCGACGCGCGCCGCGCGAAGGCGGACCATCAGGAGATAGACATGAAACGACTGGCGCTGATCGTCGTTGGCGTGGCGGCTCTCGCATCATTCACGGTCGCCGCGCAATCTCCGGCCACACCCACCGCGCCCACGTTTGCCACAGACGTGGCGCCGATCATGTTCAACAAGTGCGCGAACTGCCATCGGCCCGGAGAGGTGGCGCCGATGTCGCTGCTCTCGTACGAGGATGCGCGGCCGTGGGCCAGGGCCATCAAGGCCAAGGTGGTGGCGCGCGAGATGCCGCCGTGGGGCGCGGACATGTCGCAGACCTTGCCGATGCGCAACGACATCAGCCTGTCGCAGAAAGAGATCGACACGATCGGGGCGTGGGTCGATGGCGGCGCGGTGCGCGGCAACGCCGCTGAGATGCCGCCGTCTCCACAGTTCGCCACCGGCTGGACCAATGGCACGGAGCCCGACGTGGTGCTCGAGATGCCGGTCGAGTTCGACATCCCCGCCGAAGGTGAGCTCGGCGTGCAGATGTTCTACTCGAGGGTGCCGTGGAACGAGGATCGTTTCGCGGAGATCGTCGAGCTCAAGCCGAGCAACCGCGCCGTGTTGCATCACGCCGGCATTTTCTTCGTCGACATTCCGGAGGGCGCCACGCTCGTCAACGGCCGCATCGTCGACAAGGACGGCAAGATCATCGGCGACCGCGGCTCGCGCGGACTGCCGTCAACCGACAGCGGTCTGCCGGGATCGAGCAAGTTGCTGTCGTGGGTGCCGGGCCGCGGCCTCGATCATCACCGCGCCGACATCGGCAAGAGAATTCCGGGCGGCAAGTACATCAACTGGCAGCTGCACTACAACCCGACCGGCAAGCCGGAGAAGGATCGCACCAGGCTGGGCATCTGGTTCAACAAGGTGCCGGTCACGCACGAAGTGCTGATCCGCCAGGCCGGCGATCCGCTCGCCACCACGAAGGGCGGTCTGTCGGTCTATCGCGCCGAAGGCCGCGAGGTGGAGTACAAGGCCGACCCTGGCAGCACGCGCCGCAGTCGCAACACGCCCAACATTCCGCCCTACGCGGAGAACTGGCGCCTCACCGGCATTACGCCGGTGACCGAGGACATCACGCTCTACGCGATGTCGCCGCACATGCACCTGCGCGGCAAGAGCCTGAGGTGGGTGATCGTGTATCCCGACGGCCGCGAGCAGACCATCCTCAACGTGCCGAAGTTCGATTTCAACTGGCAGTTCAACTACGAGTTGAAGGAGCCGCTGAAGATTCCCGCGGGCAGCAAGATCCTGGGCTTGGGCGTCTACGACAACTCGATCCGCAACAAGTGGAACCCCGGCCCGCACCTCGAGGTGTTCTGGTCGGAGCAGAGCTGGGACGAGATGTACCAGCCGTTCACGGAGTACTCGGTGGATTCGCAAGACCTCACGGTCCTGAAGCCGGTCGGCTCGCAGCAACACTAGCTCGCCTCCCGGCAGTGCCGGGGTTCGCGACTCTAGCCGGGAAAGGCACCTCGTGCCGGAGAGGTGCCTTTCGCCGGGGTCACTTTGCCGACCCGTCCAGCCGCTTCACGACTTCTTCCGAAATATCGACGGCCGGGCTCCACCACACGATCGCCGCTTGCTCGAGGCCGAAGACGAAGTGCAGGCCCTTCTCCTTCGAGACTGAAGCGATCACGGGCGCGAGCTTGACGCGAAATTCCGCGTCGAAGGTTGATTGCATCCGTTCGATCTCAGCCCGCGCGTCCTGTTGAAAGCGCTCAAACTCGACGCGCGATTTGTCGAACGCTCTTTGTAAATCGCCGAGCGCGCGCGCGCTTAGCCCGGCGCTGCTCTTTTGAAGGGCAAGCTGTTGCGTTTCGAGTTCAGCAGCTTTGACGGCCGCCTCGGATTCCTTCTGCTTCACGAATGTTTCGATTTCGGCGAGCGCGGATTTTCCGGCGTTGCTCCAGCGAGCGACGTAAGCCATGCTCACAGCGCCAATGCGGACGGTGTCTTGAGCAAACGCTGGCGTGACCGTCAGGGCGAGAACAGCGATCGTAAGCGCGCGGATCATGAGACCTCCCGCGCATTTGACGCCAGTCGAGACGTCTCGGTCTTTCCCGGCATGCAGTGCCGGCCCCGGCAAGTAGTGCCCTTCCCGGCAAGGCGTGCCGCCCCCCGGCAAGACGTGCCGCCCCCGGCACATGTCAGATCACTTGACCACTTTTCCGCCCCGGCGATTATCAATCACAAACCGATCCCGCGCCGGCATCTTCACCTTCGGCAGCGTCGCCGCATCCATCACCGCGTCTTCGGGCACGATCTTGTTGAGCGCGAGGAGGTAGCCGACAAGCGAGTAGGTTTCGTTCGGCGTCAGCGTGCCCGGTTGCATGAACGGCATCGCGCGATAGGTGTAGTCGTAGAGCGTGGTGGCGTACGGCCAGTAGTTGCCGACGGCCCGCGGCAGCTTGGCGTTGGTCGCGAAGTCGAAGTTCTTGCCCGCGTCGGTGGCCACGAGGCGCTCGAAGGTCGCGCCCTCGCCGGTCTTGCCGTGGCACGACGCGCATTTCTCGGCGTAGATCCTGGCGCCCTCGGCGACCGTGCCGCGTCCTGGAGGAAGACCGCGGCCGTCGGGCATCACGTCGATGTCGAGTTTCTTGATTTCTTCAGCTGACGCGACGCGACCGATGCCGAGCGGCTTTTGTGGGGGTCGTGACTGAGCGTCGGCGCTAATTGAGCACGCCGCCACGATCGCGCCGAGATAAAAAATATGTCTGCGCCTTCTGCGGCCCTGGTGTTTTATCTGCGCCATCAGAGCCCTCCAGCGAACTTGACCGTGCCATCTGTGTGAATGCGCCAGCCGCGGATGTTATTGAAGTGATACGCGGTGTTCGGTCCGCGCGCCGCCAGCAGCACCTGGTAGGTGGGCTGCACATAGCCCGTGTCATCGGTGGCGCGGCTCGCGATGATCGTCTCGCCCCCTTTCCATTCGAACGGGAATCGGAAGCGCGTGTGGCACTTCGGCAGCACCGGCTCGTCGAGCTTCGCGTTCTGCCAGGTCTTGCCGGCGTCGGTGCTGATCTCGACGCGCGTGATCTTGCCGCGTCCGGTCCACGCAATGCCGCGGACTTCCCACCAACCCGGTCCGGTGAGCTTGTCGGGGAAGGCGGGCTCGGTGATCAGCGACTTCGCATCCATGTCGAGGCTGAACATGCGCGCCGTGCCGTCGGGGAGCGGGTCGGTGTATTTCGAGGTTTCCTCGCGCGTCATGAACGGCTGATCGGCCACCTCGATGCGGCGCAGCCACTTGATGCTGGCGTTGCCTTCGACGCCGGGCAGGAACAGCCGCACCGGATAGCCCTGCTCGGGACGTAGCGCCTCGCCGTTCTGTCCATACGCGATCAACGCATCGTCCCACGCCTTGGCCATCGGGATGCTGCGGGTCATCACTGCCGCATCCATACCTTCGGCGAGGAACCACGTAGCTTTCGGCGATGCGCCGGCTTCGCGCATCAGGGTGGCCAGCGGCACGCCGATCCATTCGCTGGTGCTGGTCAGCCCGTCGATTTGCTGCGGCGTGAGATCGGTCTGGTTGCCTTCGCGGCGATAGACGCGGCCGCCGTTGCCGGAGCACTCCATCGCGCGGATCATCGACTTGCCGGGGAAGCGGCGCAGGTCATCGAGCGTGAACACCAGCGGGCGGTCGACCATGCCGTGAATCAGCAGCGAGTACTGCGTGGGATCGATCGTCGGCACACCGGCGTGATGGCGCTCGAAGTGGAGATCGGCGGGCGTGATGATGCCGTCGAGATCCTGCAAGGGCGAGAGGCTCGAGGTGCGCCGATTACTGAACGACATGCGCTTCGGTTTCTCGAAGGGCGATCGGCTCCCGACATCGGTGGCAAGTGGCCCCTGGACTTTGGTGGGATCCGCGGGCACTTTCGGCCGCGCCGCCTGGTCGGCGTTTTGGCCGGCGATGGGCAACGCCGCGCCCACTATTCCGGCGGTCCCCGCCGCCAGCACCCGCCTACGAGAGATGGATTTCGGCCGATCCATGCGTCCTCCTCCTTAACCCCGCCGGAGGGTAACACGTCGAATGTTGAATTGGGGACAGACCCCGTATTTCAACATCGCTCGTCCCGGTTATGCAGCCTGCAATGGCCGGAAACGGAGAAACTTCGCATTACGGGCAAAAACGTGGAATTTTGATGTGTGAAAATGTTGAAAAACGGGGTCTGACCCCAAGTCAACATTCGCTGGCGTTTGACCGAAAAAAGGTGAGCTCAGGAGTTCGGAATCCACTTACAAGCGGTGACAATAGAGTGCCTCTAAGTGGTTGAAAATGCTTAGGGTTAAGTAGTAAAAGGGCGGTGGCAACGCCGCCCCCGGCGCCGGGGGCTGATCGAAAGATGCAAAAACTTTCCGTAGTGGTCGTGTCCGCACTCGTGTTGGGCCTTGGTCTTCGTGTGTTTGCCGATCAGCAAGCACCGGCCCGTGCGGCCACACCCGCGTCCAAGCCGGCAATGGCCGTGGCTCACACCGCGACGTCGATCACCGAAACCGAAACGGCGTTGGTGAAGCAGTACTGCGCGACTTGTCACAACGATCGCAACAAGAACAACGCGGGCGGGCTTTCGTTACAGGCGTTTGATTCTTCGAAGGTCGGCCGCGACGGCCAGGTCGCCGACGTCGCCGAGAAAATGATTCGCAAGCTGCGGTCGGGCATGATGCCGCCGGCCGGCGCGCGGCGTCCCGAACCGCACGTCATCAATGCCCTTGCGACTTCGATGGAGACGCGGCTCGACCAGGCCGCGGCGCTCAATCCGAACCCCGGCCATCGCCCGTTTCAGCGCCTCAACCGCGCCGAATACACACGCGCCGTCAAGGCGGTGCTCGATCTGGACGTGGACGTGAGCGCGTTCCTGCCGCCGGACCAAATCAGCGCCGGTTTCGACAACGTCGCCGACTCACAGGGCTTCTCGGCGGCGTTGATGGAAGGCTATCTGCGGGCCGCCAACCGCATCAGCTCCCTCGCGGTCGGCGATCCCAAGGCAACGCCGTCCGCTACCACCTACAAAGTGCCGCGCACGGGGTCGCAGATGCGCCAGGTCGAGGGCACGCCCTTCGGCACGCGCGGCGGCCTCTCGGTGTTGCACACCTTCCCGGCCGACGGCGAGTACTCCTTCCGCATGCAGTTGCACTCGATCCCCACGGGCCAGTTGTTCGGCAGCACGGTGCGTGGCGAGCTCCTCGAGGTGTCGCTCGATGGTGAGCGGGTGGCCGTGCTCGAGATCAACCCGCGCATGAGCGAGGCCGATCCCAACGGCATGAACATCACCACGCCGAAGATTCACGTCAAGGCCGGCACGCAGCGCGTGGCGGCGGCGTTCGTGACGCGGTTCGACGCGGTGCCCGACGATTTAATGCCGCCGATCGATCACACGCTCGCCGACTCGCAGATCGGCGCGGGATTCGGCATCACCACGCTGCCGCACCTGCGCGAGTTCGCGGTGACGGGCCCGTTCACGGTGACCGGCGTGTCGGATACGCCGAGCCGGCGCCGCATCTTCAGCTGCCGGCCGACCTCGGCCAGGGACGAGGCCGCGTGCGCGGCGGAAATCATCCGCACGATTGGTACCCAGGCCTATCGCGGCCCGCTCTCGGCGGCGGATTTCGACGGTCTCCACACGTTCTATCAGCAGGGTCGAAAGGAAGGCGGCGACTTCGAGTCGGGTATCCGCATGGCGGTGCAGGCAATCCTCGCCAGCCCGCGCTTCCTGTTCCGCCTCGAAGAGGCGCCGGCCACCGCGCGTCCCGGCCGGAACTACCGCATCACCGATCTCGATCTGGCGACGCGGTTGTCGTTCTTCCTCTGGGGCGCGGGTCCTGATGACGAGCTGTTGAAGATCGCGCAGCGCGGTACCTTGCGCGGACCGGGCGTGCTGGCCGCGCAGGTCAGGCGCATGCTGCACGATCCGAAGGCCGAAGCGTTGTCGACGCGGTTTGCGTCGCAGTGGCTGCGCCTGCAGGATCTCGACAAGATTCATCCCGACGCGCTGCTCTTCCCGTACTACGACCACTCGCTGGCCGAAGCGCTCAAGACGGAAACCGAGCTGTTCTTCGACAGCATCGTTCGCGAGGACCGCAGCATCCTCGACCTGATCACCGCCGACTACACCTTCGTCAACGAGCGCATTGCCGGGCACTACGGGCTGCCGGGCGTGAACGGCCCCGACTTCCGTCGCGTCACGCTGGCCGACGAGCACCGCCGCGGCCTGCTCGGCCAGGGCAGCATTCTCGCGCTGACGTCGGTGGCCGATCGCACCTCGCCAGTGCTGCGCGGCAAGTGGATCATGGAAGTGTTGCTGGCGTCGCCGCCGCCGGCGCCGCCGCCGAACGTGCCACTGCTCGACGAGACGAAAGCGGAATCCGGCGACAAGATGCTGACCACGCGCGAGCGGATGGAGCAGCACCGCTCGAATCCGCAGTGCAGCTCCTGCCACCGCGTGATCGATCCGCTGGGCCTGGCGCTCGAGAACTTCGACGTCACCGGCCGCTGGCGCATCCGCGACAACGGCGCGCCCGTGGATCCGGTCGGCGATCTCTACGACGGCACGACGATGAACGGCCCGGCCGGGCTGCGCGCGGCGCTGCTCAAGCACCAGGACATGTTCATCCTCAGCTTCACCGAGCGGCTGATGACCTACAGCCTCGGTCGCCGCGTCGAACCGTTCGACATGCCGGCGATCCGCACGATCATTCGCGACGCGGCGAAAGACAACCATCGCTTCTCGGCCTTCGTGATGGGCGTGGTCAACAGCCGCGCCTTCCAGATGAGCCGCGCGGAAGCGGTGCAGACGACCGAAGTCGACAGATAGCCCCCGGCTTTAGCCGGGGGATAACGACAGGGATTAGGAGAGCGCGATGGAGTTCCTCACCAAGAAGCACATGTCCCGGCGCACCGTTCTTCGCGGCCTGGGCGTCACGATGGCGCTGCCGCTGCTCGATGCGATGACAGCGGCGTCGGTGTGGGCGCAGGCGGCGCGCCGGAAGGTGCGCCTGTCGGCGATCGAGATGGTGCACGGCTCGGCCGGCGCCACCGTGTTCGGCGCCAGCAAGCACATGTGGTCGCCGGCGCAGGTGGGGACCGCGTTCGACTTGAGCCCCGGCGCGCTCTCGGCGCTCGAACCCTTCCGCGATGACGTGACCATCGTCAGCAACACCGACGTGCGGAACGCCGAGGCGTTCTCACTGCCGGAAATCGGCGCGGATCACTTCCGCTCGAGCGCCGTGTTCCTGACGCAGGCGCATCCCAAGAAGACGCAGGGCTCGGACGTGCTCGCCGGCACCTCGCTCGACCAGCTGTATGCCCAGCGGTTCGGCCAGGACACGGCGATTCCGTCGATGCAGTTGAGCATCGAAACCGTCGATCAGTCGGGCGGCTGCGCCTACGGGTACAGCTGCGCCTACACCGACAGCATCAGCTGGGCGACGCCCAATCAGCCGCTGCCGATGATTCGCGATCCGCGGGCGGCGTTCGATTCGCTGTTCGGCGTCGGCGCCACGCCCGCCGAGCGCGCGGCGCACCGCCGCACCGACAAGAGCATCCTCGACTGGCTCACCGGCGAGGTGGCGCGGCTGCAGAAGCACCTGGGCGCCGCCGATCGCACGCGGCTCGACGCGTATCTGACCGAAGTGCGTGAAGTCGAGCGCCGCATCCAGCGCATCGAGAGCCGCAATGCGAGCGGCGAAGAGCGCGAGCTGCCGGCGGCGCCGATCGGCGTGCCGGACGATTTCGCCGACCACGTCAAGCTGATGTTCGACCTGCAGGTGCTGGCGTTCGCATCGGACACCACGCGCGTGTTCTCGTTCAAGATGGGCCGCGACGGTTCGGCGCGCGTCTATCCCGAGAGCGGCGTTCGCAGCGCGTTCCACCCGGCGTCGCACCACGGCGAGCGCGAGGACCGCGTCACCGACTTCATGAAGATCAACCGCTATCACGTCAGCCTGGTGCCGTACTTCCTCAAGAAGTTGCAGGACACCGCCGACGGCGAGCACACCCTGCTCGACAACACGCTGGTGATCTACGGATCGCCGATGGGCAACTCGAACGTGCACAACCACAAGCGCTGCCCGCTGTTCCTCGCCGGCAAGGCCGGTGGCGCGCTGCGCGGTGGCCTGCACCTCAAGGCGGCCGACGGCACGCCGATGGCCAACGTGTTCCTCAGCGTGTTGCAGGACATCGGCCTCGAGGACATGACGACGTTCGGCGACAGCACGGGTCGCTTCGATTTGAAGTCGGTGCCGGCGGCGACGGCAGTGGAGTAGGGATCACGGACGTTAACCACGGAGCACACGAAGCCCACGGAGACCATCTTTCTAAACGCCAGTGCCGCTAAGCGTCATGAATGCATTTAGAAGAATTTACTCCGGGTGCTTCGTGTCCTCCGTGGCTAGCGGACGTGACATGGAGCAAAGGTTTATGCAGCGAGCATTTCGCAAATTCAGCAGCGCAATCGTCGTCATCGCGCTAGGTGCCTGGCTGAACGCCGCCGGCCCGGCGCCGGTGGCCGACGCTGCGATGAAACGCGACACGGAAGCGGTGCGCGCGTTGCTCAAGAACGGCGAGGACGTCAACGCCGCGCAGGGCGACGGCATGACCGCGCTGCACTGGGCGGCGCGCCACGGCGACGCCGAGCTGACGCAGATGCTGCTCTACGCCGGCGCGAACGTGAAAGCCACCACGCGCCTGGGCGGCTACACGCCGCTGCTGATGGCCGCCGACCAGGGACACGCCACCGTGATTGCGGCGCTCCTCGGCGGCGGTGCGGATGCGAAAGCGCCGAACGCGTTGGGCACCACGGCGCTGATGCTGGCGGGGGCATCGGGCAATCCGCAGGCGGTGACCATCCTCGTCGAGAACGGCGCGGAGATCGACGCGAGGGAAAAAACCTTCGGCCAGACACCGCTGATGTTTGCCGCGGCGTCCAATCGCGTCGAGGCACTCAAGGCGTTGATCAAGGCCGGCGCGGACGTGACGGCGACCTCGAAGGTCAATCACGTCGGCAGCCTGAGCGGACGGGAACAGGAATTCCTGGCGCAGGCATCGGGCAGCGGCAACCAGGCCGGCGGCAACGGCAGCGGCCGGAACGGCCCGGCCGTGGCCACGGGCGCACAGGGTGCACAGGGTGCACAGGGCGCACAGGGTGCTGGCGGCGGAGGTGGCCGTCGCGGGTTCATGGGCGCGCCCGGCATCGAGCGCCCGTACTTCTACAACGAGCTCATCGACACGCAGGGCGGCCACACGGCGCTGATTCTCGCCGCCCGCGGCGGCTACACCGACGCGGTGAAGACGCTGGTGGCCGCAGGCGCCGACGTGAATCACATCAGCGCGGGCGACAAGACCAGCTCGATGCTGATCGCCGCGATTAACGGCCACTTCGATCTGGCCAGGTGGCTGCTCGATCAGGGCGCGGATCCGAATGCGGCGGCCAGCAACGGCGTCACGCCGCTCTATGCGGCGTTGAATGTGACGTGGGCGCCGCGCGCGCTCTACCCGCAGCCACGCGCGTTCAACCAGCAGCAGATCACGCATCTCGACTTCATGAAGGCGCTGCTCGAGAAGGGCGCCAATCCGAATCTGCGCCTCAACAAGAAAGTGTGGTACTCGGAATACAACTTCGACCTCGCCGGCGTCGACGAGATCGGCGCCACGCCGTTCTGGCGCGCCGCGTTTGCCGGCGACGTGGCCGCCATGGCGCTGCTCTACGAGCACGGCGCCGATCCGCATATTCCAACGATGCGTCCGGCCGGTCGCCGGCCGCTCGGCGATGTCGGTGCGGCGCGCGAAGCCCGGGACGTGTCCGGCCTGCCGCCGATCCCAATCGGTGGCCCCGGCGTGCCGACGTTGCAGGCGGCGGCGGGCGTCGGCTTCGGTGAGGGATTCGCCGCCAACTCCCACATCCATTCTCCGGCCGGGTTCCTGCCCGGCATCAAGTTCCTCGTCGAGGTCGCGGGGGCGGACGTCAACGCGGTCGATCACGACGGCAACACGGCGCTGCACCATGCCGCGGCTCGTGGCGACAACGACAGCATCCTGTATCTGGTCTCGAAAGGCGCGGACGTGAAGAGGGTGAATCGCGAAGGGCAGACGGTGGCTGATATGGCCAACGGTCCCGTGCAGCGCGTGCAGCCGTGGCCCGAGACCCTGCAGCTGCTCGAGAAGCTCGGTTCGAAGAACAACCACAAGTGCGTGTCGTGTTGACGGCCGCAGATTGACGCAGATGAGACGCAGATAGACGAATGAAACGACTCGCGTTCGCTCTGTTCGTGGCAGTTCCCGTGTCGCTCGCCGCTCAACAGGTGGCGAAACCTGTTGCGCCCGCGGTCAAGCCGGCGGTGTCACACGCGCCCGCATCGACAACGATGCTGGCGGCGGAGCAGCACGCGCTGCTCAAGCAGTATTGCGTCACCTGCCACAACGACCGCACCAGGGCCGGCACCATGTCGCTGCAGTCGTTCGACACGGCGACGGTGCTCGAGCATACCGAGCTTGCCGAAAAGATGATTCGCAAGCTCCGCGCCGGCATGATGCCGCCGGCCGGCGCCCGGCGTCCTGACGCGGCCACGCTGTCGGGACTCGCCACCGCGCTCGAGACGACGATCGATCGCGCGGCCGCGCTCAATCCCAATCCCGGCTGGCGCCCCTCGCAGCGCTTGAACCGCGCCGAGTATGCGCGCGCGGTGAAGGATCTGCTCGCGATTGACGTCGACGTCAACCAGTTCCTGCCGGCCGACACGATCAGCGACGGCTTCGACAACATCGCCGACAGCCAGACCATTTCGTCGACGTTGATGGAAGGCTACCTGCGCGCCGCGAGCCAGATCAGCCGGCTGGCGGTCGGCGATCGCCACGCCTCGGCGAGCTCGACCACCTGGAAGGTGCCGCGCACCGCCTCGCAAATGCGTCACGTCGAAGGCGCGCCGCTCGGCACGCGCGGCGGCCTGTCGGTGCTGCACAGCTTCCCGGCCGACGGCGACTACCTGTTCAAGATCATGCTGCACATGGGACCGACCGGAGACCTGTTCGGCGGCCCCTATCGCGGCGAACAGATCGAAGTCTCGATCGACGGCGCGCGCGTGGTGTTGATGGACATCAACCCGCGCATGAACGAGCAGGATCCCAACGGCCTGACGATGCCAACGCCGACCGTGCACATCAAGGCCGGCCAGCATCGCCTCTCGGCCGCGTTCGTGCAGCGCTTCGAAGGCCCGGCCGACGATCTGATCATGCCGATCGAACACACCCTGGCCGACACCAACATCGGCGAAGTGTTCGGCACCACCGCCCTGACGCACCTGCGCGACTTCACCGTGGCCGGCCCGATGTCGGTGACCGGCGTGTCGGAGACGGAGAGCCGCCGCAGAATTTTCACCTGCCGCCCCACCAGCGCCCGCGAGGAGTCGGCCTGCGCCGCCGACATCATCAGGAAGCTGGCGGGGCAGGCGTATCGCGGCACCGTTCCGCAAGACGACCTCACGGATCTGATGTCGTTCTACGAGCGGGGCCGGCAGGGCCTGCCGCGCCGTAGCTCGGACGACGACCCGCGAGCGGAGGCGGGGGACTTCGAAAGCGGCATTCGTCTCGCTGTCCAGGCGATCCTCGCCAGCCCGCGGTTCCTCTTCCGCATCGAGCAAACGCCGGCCGCGCTGCGCGCGGGCCAGAACTACCGCATCAACGACTCCGACCTCGCGTCGCGCCTGTCGTTCTTCGTGTGGGGCTCGATGCCGGATGCGGAGCTGCTCAAGGCCGCCGCGCAGGGCACGCTGCGCACGCCGGCGGTGTTCGAGAAGCAGTTGAAGCGGATGATCGCCGACGAGCGATCGTCGGCGCTCTCGACCCGGTTTGCCTCGCAGTGGCTGCGCCTCCAGGACGTCGAGAAGGTGCGGCCCGATCACCATTTCTACTCGTACTGGGACACGACGCTGTCGCGCGCCATGGTGCGTGAGACCGAGCTCTTCGTCGACAGCCTGATTCGCGAGGACCGTCCGGTCACCGATCTGCTCACGGCCGATCACACGTTCGTGAACGAGCGGCTGGCCAAGCATTACGGCATCCCCAACATCCTGGGTGAGCAGTTCCGCCGCGTGACGATTGCCGATGTCAACCGCCGCGGCGTGCTCGGCCAGGGCAGCATCCTGTTGCTCACCTCGATCGCCGATCGCACCTCGCCGGTGCTGCGCGGCAAGTGGATCATGGAAGTGCTGCTCGGTTCGCCGCCGCCGCCACCGCCGCCGAATGTGCCTGCCCTCGAAGAGACCAAGGCCGTGGACGCCGGCAAGACCTTGTCGACGCGCGAGCGGATGGAAGAGCACCGCAAGAACCCGGCGTGCACGTCGTGCCACAAGGTGATCGACCCGCTCGGCCTGGCGCTCGAGAACTTCGACGTCACCGGGGTGTGGCGCATCAAGGACAACGGCTCACCGATCGATCCCGTCGGCGATTTGTTCGACGGCACCAGGCTCGATGGCCCGATCGCGCTGCGCCACGCCTTGATGAAGCACCAGGACGTGATCATGCTGAGCTTCACCGAGAGCCTGATGACCTACGCGCTCGGCCGCCGCGTCGAGCACTACGACATGCCCACGGTGCGGCAAATCGCGCGTGACGCGAAGGCGAAGAATTACCGGTTTTCGGCGTTTATTTCCGGTGTGGCAAATAGCGCGGCATTTCGCATGGGGCGCGTCGCCCCGGTGGAAACAACGGACGGCAGATAGCCCCCGCCTTTAGGCGGGGGATTCAGGAGCAGCCGATGGAGTTCATCACCAAGAAACACATGTCCCGCCGCGCGGTCCTGCGAGGCATGGGTGTGACGCTGGCGTTGCCGATGTTGGAGGCGATGGTGCCCGCCCGCACCGTGTTCGCCAAGACCGCGGCCGGCAAGGTGCGCCTGGCCGCCATCGAGATGGTGCACGGGTCTGCCGGCGCGACCAAGTTCGGCCTGGAGAAGAACCTCTGGTCGCCGGCGGCGGTCGGTAAGGGCTTCGACCTCTCGCCGTCGAGCCTGGCGCCGCTCGAACCGTTCCGCGACTACCTCACGATCGTCAGCAACACCGACGTGCGCAACGCCGAAGCGTTCGAGCTGCCGGAAATCGGCGGCGATCACTTCCGCTCGAGTGCGGTGTTCCTCACCCAGGCGCACCCGCGGCAGACGCAAGGCTCGGACGTGCGTGCCGGCGTCTCGCTCGATCAGCTCTACGCGCAACAGTTCGGACAGGAGACGCCGATCCCGTCGATGCAGCTGTGCATCGAAGCCGTCGATCAGGCCGGCGGCTGCTCCTACGGTTATTCGTGCGTCTACACCGACACCATCAGCTGGGCCGACAAGGACGCGCCGCTGCCGATGATTCGCGACCCGCGTCTGGCGTTCGATCAGCTGTTTGGCGTCGGCGCCACTCCTGAAGAGCGCGCCCAGCGCCGGGCCGAAGACAAGAGCATTCTCGACCTGATCAGCGCGCAGCTGGCGCGCCTCAATCGCGAGATCGGCGCCGCCGACCGGACGCGCCTGGCGGCGTATCTCGATGAGGTCCGCGAGATCGAGCGCCGCATCCAGAAGGTCGAGGCGTACAACAAGAGCGGCGAGCAGCGCGAGATGCCGATGGCGCCGGTCGGCGTGCCCGATTCGTTCGACGAGCACGTCAAGCTGATGTTCGACCTGCAGGTGCTCGCGTTCCAGTCCGACACCACGCGCGTGTTCTCGTTCAAGATGGGTCGTGATGCCTCGAGCCGCGTGTATCCGGCCAGCGGCGTCGCCACCGGCTTCCATCCCGCGTCGCACCACGGCGATCGCGAGGACCGCATCCTCGACTTCGCCAGGATCAACAAGTACCACGTCGGCACGCTCCCGTACTTCCTGAAGAAGTTGAAGGACACCCCGGACGGCGAGAGCAACCTGCTCGACAACACGCTGGTGATTTACGGATCGCCGATGGCCGATTCCAACATCCACAATCACAAGCGGTGCCCGCTGTTCTTGGTGGGCAGGGCCGGCGGCGCGCTCAAGGGCGGCCTGCACATCCGGGCGGCCGACGCCACGCCGATGGCGAATGCGCTGCTGTCGTCTTTGCATGCGATCGGTCTCGACCAGCCATCGTTTGGCGACAGCTCCGGCACGCTCGACCTCAATACCGTGCAGACCACCACGGTTGTGGCGGAGAAGTAGTCATGCCGACGCGCAGATTCCTCGGCAGCGTCAGCGTCGCATTGCTCCTGGCCGCGTCGATCATCAGTGCCCAAACGGCCCCGATCGCCGATGCGGCCGCTGCAGGCGATTTAGAAGCCGTTCGCGCGCTGCTCAAGAAGGGCGTTGACGTCAACGCGGCGCAGGGCGATGGCACCACGGCCTTGCACTGGGCGGCCATCAAGGGCAACGCCGACATCGCGCAGATGCTGATCTTCGCCGGCGCCAACCTCCGCGCCACGACGCGCCTGGGCGGCTACACGCCGTTGTATGTGGCCGCCAAGGGCGGCCATTCGGCAGTGGTGGCTTCGCTGCTGGCCGCCGGCGCCGATCCGAAGGTCACAACCACTAACGGCGCCACACCGCTGATGATTGCCTCCGCCGCCGGCGACACGAAGACCATCACCTCGCTCGTGGAAAACGGCTCCGACATCAACGCCAAAGACACCGCCAAGGGCGAGACGCCGTTGATGTTCGCGGCGGCGTTCAATCGCGCCGGCGCGGTGAAGCTGCTGCTCGCGCGCGGCGCGGATCACCAGGCCACCACGAAAGTGATCGATCTGTTCGCCCTGACCGCGCCCGAGGAAGAATCGGCGGCGCGGCAGGGGTTTGGCAATCGTGGCGTCCAACCAGGCCGAGTCGATATTGCCGGCGCCACGCGCGGCTATCGCTACACCGAGCTGATCAGCTCGCAAGGCGGCATGACGGCGCTGCAATTCGCGGCGCGCCAGGGCTTTACCGACGTGGTGAAAGCGCTCGTCGAAGGCGGCGCGGACCTCAATCAGCCCAACGCCGGCGACCGGACCAGTCCGTTGCTCATCACCATCATCAACGGCCATTTCGATCTGGCGATGTACCTGCTCGACAAGGGCGCCAATCCGAACGGCGCGGCGTTCAACGGCGTGACGCCGCTCTACGCCGCGCTCAATATTCAGTGGGCGCCGAAGTCGCTCTACCCGAGCCCCAAGGCGTATCAGCAGCAGACCACCACGTATCTGCAATTGATGACGGCGCTACTCGACCAGGGCGCCGATCCCAACGCTCGCGTCAGCCGGAAGGTCTGGTACCAGGCCTACAACTCCGACTATGCGGGGTTCGACGAGGCCGGCGCGACGCCGTTTTTCCGCGCCGCGTACGCGAGCGACGTGGCCGCCATGAAGCTGCTGGAGTCGCGCGGCGCCGATCCGAACATCCCGACTTTCAAGCCCGCGGGCCGGCCGTTTACGGGTGAAGGCATCCGCCAGATTCGGGACACCTCGGGCGTGCCGCCGATTCCGTACGGCGGTCCGGGCGTGTCCCCGCTCCATGCCGCCACCGGCGTCGGCTACGGCGAGGGCTTCGCGGCCAACTCGCATCGCTATGCGCCCACCGGGTTCCTGCCGGCGATCAAGTATCTCGTCGAGGAGATCGGCGCCGACGTGAATGCCGTCGATCATGAAGGCAACACGCCCGTGCACCTGTGCGCGGCGCGCGGCGACAACGAGTGCATCGCGTTCCTGGTGTCGAAGGGCGCGGACGTGACCCGCGTCAATCGCGAAGGCAACACCACCGTCGACATGGCCAACGGCCCCGTGCAGCGCACGCAGCCGTATCCGGAAACCATCAAGCTGCTCGAGGGCCTGGGCGCGAAGAACAACCATCGATGCGTGACATGCTGAAGACGGGATCGACACTTTTCCTCGTTCTTGCAACTATTGCGTCCGCCTTCGCCGCTGGTGAACAACCAGCGGCTCCGGCGAGACCGGCTGCCATCACGCCCGTCGCGTCTCACGCGACGGGCGTGATGACAGCGGCCGAGCAAACCGCGCTCGTCAAGCAGTACTGCGCCACCTGTCACAACGATCGCAGCAAGGCCGGACAGCTGTCGCTGCAGGCGTTCGATGCGGCGAAGCTCGAAGAGCACGGCGAGCTCACCGAAAAGATGATCCGCAAGCTGCGCTCCGGCATGATGCCGCCCTCCGGCGCCCGTCGTCCGGAGCCGGCCGTGCTGACGGGCCTGCTGGCGTCGTTGGAATCACGAATGGATCGTCACGCGGCGCTCAACCCGAACCCGGGCTGGCGTCCGTTCCAGCGGCTGAACCGCGCCGAGTACGCGAACGCGGTGCGCGACCTGCTGAGTGTCGACGTCGACGTCTCGACCTATCTGCCGCCCGATACGATCAGCCACGGCTTCGACAACGTGGCCGATTCGCAGACCTTCTCGCCGACCCTGATGGACGGCTACCTGCGCGCGGCCAGCCAGATCAGCCGTCTCGCGGTGGGCGATCGCAAGGCCTCCGCCACCTCGACGACCTACAAGATCCCGCGCGCCGCGTCGCAGATGCGCCGCGTCGACGGCGCCCCGATGGGCACCCGCGGCGGCACCTCGGTGGTGCACACGTTCCCCGCCGACGGCCACTACCGCCTGAAGGCCTCGTTGCACTACGAGCCGCTGGGCGGACTTGCCGGCCGCAACACCATGACCGCCTACGACCTGAAGGAACAGGTCGAGTTCTCGGTGAACGGCGAGCGCGTGGCGATTTTCGATCTCAACACGCGCATGAGCGAGACCGATCCCAAGAACGGTCTCGAGCTGGTCACGCCGCTCGTGCACATCAAGGCCGGTCCGCAGCGCGTGACCGCGGCGTTTGTCCAGAAGCTCGATGGCCCGGTTGACGATCTGCTGATGCCGCTCGAGAACACGCTGGCCGATGTCAGCATTTCGTGGGGCATCACCATGCTGCCGCACCTGCGCGACGTCATCGTGCAGGGGCCGATGGAGGTCACCGGCGTGTCCGACACGCCGAGCCGCCTGAAGATCTTCTCGTGCCGGCCGACGGCGAAGGCGGAGGAAGAAGCGTGCGCGTCGGAGATCATCAAGGGCCTCACGACGCAGGCATTCCGTGGCGCGCCGACGGCCGCCGATCTCCAGGACGCCATGAAGTTTTACGAGCAGGGCCGCAACGGGGGCCTGCCGCGCCGTAGCTCGGCGGATGACCTGCGAGCGGAGGCGGGAGGGTTCGAATCGGGGATTCGGCTGGCCGTGCAGTCGATCCTGATGAGCCCGCGCTTCCTGTTCCGCCTCGAACAGCAACCCGCGGGTCTTCGGGCCGCCACCTATCGCATCGCTGACGAGGATCTCGCGTCGCGCCTGTCGTTCTTCCTCTGGGGCACGGCGCCCGACGCGGAGCTGGTGAAGGCGGCGAGCCTGGGATCGCTCAGGACCGCGGCCGGGCTCGATAGGCAGGTGCGCCGCATGCTGGCCGACCGGAGGTCGGACGCGCTGGCGACGCGGTTCGCGTCGCAGTGGCTGCGGCTTCAGGATCTCGACAAGATTTTCCCGGACTACCTGCTGTATCCGCAGTACGACGATACGCTCGCGCGCGCCATGAAACGCGAGAGCGAGCTGTTCTTCGATTCGATCGTTCGCGAGGATCGCAGCGTGACGGATCTGCTGACGGCGGATTACACGTTCGTCAACGAGCGGCTCGCGAAGCACTATGAGATCCCGAACATCACGGGTCACGCGTTCCAACGGGTGACGCTGCCGCCGTACCGCCGCGGCCTGCTCGGGCAGGGCAGCATCCTGACGCTGACATCGGTGGCGGACCGCACCTCGCCGGTGCAGCGCGGCAAGTGGGTGATGGAAGTGCTGCTCGCCTCACCGCCGCCGGCGCCGCCGCCGAACGTGCCGTCGCTGGATGATTCGGTCAAGGCCAATGACGGCGGCAAGATGCTGTCGACGCGCGAGCGCATGGAGGAGCATCGCCGCAACCCGCAGTGCACCTCGTGCCACAAGGTGATCGATCCGCTCGGCCTGGCGCTCGAGAATTTCGACGTCACCGGCGCGTGGCGCATCAAGGACAACGAAGTGCCGGTGGACGTGGTCGGCGACCTCTACGACGGCACGCGCATGGATGGCCCGGGCGGGCTCCGCGACGCGTTGCTGAAGCACTCGGACATGTTCCTGACGAGCTTCACCGAGAGCCTGATGACGTATGGATTGGGGCGGCGGCTCGAACACACTGACATGCCAGCGGTGCGTGCCATCGTGCGCGACGCGGGCAAGAAGGGCGATCGGCTCTCGGCCTACGTGCTGGGCGTCGTGAACAGTTCAGCATTCAAGATGGGCGTTGCGGATTCGGGCAAGGAACAGCAGAGACGCGCGGCCGACGTCGCGCGTCAGCGGTAGATTCTTCTTCGGATAGCCCCCGGCGTTAGCCGGGGGATCGATGGTAGGAGCAGCGAGATGTATCTGACCCAAAAGCAATTGTCGCGTCGCACGGTGCTCAAGGCCGCGGGCGTCACCATGGCGCTGCCGTTCCTCGAGGCCATGGTCCCGGCTCGCGCGTCGGCGCAAGCCGCCCGCGGCAAGGTCCGCTTCGCGGCCATCGAGATGGTGCACGGCTCGGCCGGCAGCACGGCGTTCGGCATCAAGCAGCACCTGTGGGCGCCGGCCGCGGTGGGGCGCGACTTCGACCTGTCGCCGAGCAGCCTCGCGCCGCTCGAGCCGTTCCGCAACGACATCACGATCATCAGCAACACCGATGTGCGCAACGCCGAGGCGTTCACGGCGCCTGAAATCGGCGGCGATCACTTCCGCTCGAGCGCGGTGTTCCTGACGCAGATGCACCCGAAGCAGACCCAGGGCTCGGATGTCTTCGCCGGCACCTCGCTCGACCAGTACTTCGCGCAGCGCAGCGGCCAGGGCACCGCGATTCCGTCGATGCAGCTGTGCATCGAAAACGTCGACCAGGCCGGCGGCTGCTCGTATGGGTATTCCTGCACCTATACCGACTCGATCAGCTGGGCGGCGCCGGATCAGCCGCTGCCGATGGTGCGCGATCCGCGCACCGTGTTCGACCTGCTGTTCGGCGTCGGCGCCACGCCCGGCGAGCGGCGCGAGCGGCGCAGCGAGGACAAGAGCATTCTCGACTGGCTCGGCACCGCGGTGTCGCGCCTCAGCAAGAACCTGGGCGCCGCCGACCGCGCGCGCCTGGCGGATTATCTGGAGGACGTGCGCGAGATCGAGCGCCGCATCCAGCAGGTGGAAGCCGCCAACCGCACCGGCGAGCCGCGTGAATTGCCGAGCGCGCCGATCGGGGTGCCGGACGACTTCGCCGAGCACGCCAAGCTGATGTTCGACCTGCAGGCGCTGGCGTTTGCGTCCGACACGACGCGCGTCTTCGCCTTCAAGATGGGCCGCGATGCCTCGAACCGCGTGTATGCGGAGAGCGGTTACAAGGCGGCCTTCCACTCGGCGTCGCACCACCAGGACCGCGACGATCGCGTCACCGAGTTTGCCAAGATCAACAAGTACCACGTCAGCATGATTCCGTATTTCCTCAACAAGCTGAAGAACACGCCGGACGGGGACCGCAACCTGCTCGAGAACACGCTGGTGCTGTACGGATCGCCGATGGGCAACTCGAACGTCCACAACCACAAGCGCTGCCCGCTGTTCCTGGCCGGCCACGCGGGTGGACAGCTGACGGGCGGCCTGCACCTGCGCGCCGCCGACGGCACGCCGATGGCCAACGTGATGTTGTCGGTCGCGCACCTGCTGGGCATGAACGACTTCAAGACTTTCGGCGATAGTACCGCCGCGTTCGATCTGAATAGTGCTCCGTCCACGACGGCGGCTGTGTAACAGGATCGTTCCGAGGACACGGAGAAGTACGGAGGACACGGAGGAAGTTACTGCGGAGGTCGCCACAGTCGTCAGCCTCCGTGTTCTCCGTACTCCTCCGTGCCCTCGGATGAGACAAGTATGAAGAGACTCGCCACAAGCATTGCCCTGATCCTGTCGATCGCCGTTGGTCTGAACGCAGCTGAGTCCCCGATTGCCGAGGCGGCCGCGCGCGGGGATCGCGAGGCGGTCAGGGCGCTGCTGAAGAAAGCCGCCGACGTGAACGCGGCGCAGGGCGACGGCATGACCGCGCTGCACTGGGCCGCCATGAATGGCGACCTCGAGCTCGCCGAGATGCTGATTGTCGCCGGCGCCAACCTTCGCGCCACGACCCGGCTGGGCGCCTACACGCCGCTCTACCTCGCCAGCCAGCAGGGACATGCGCCGATCATCCAGGCCCTGATCACGGCCGGCGCGGATCTGAAAACCGGCACGCCCAACGGCACCTCGCCGCTGATGGTGGCCGCCGCCGCGGGCGACGTGGCCGCGGTCACGGTGCTCGTCGACCACGGCGCCGACGTGAACGCGAAAGACGGCGTCCGCGCGCAGACGCCGCTGATGTATGCCGCCGCCTCGAACCGGGCCGCGGTCGTCGAGCTGCTTGCGGCCAGGGGCGCCGAACTCACGGCGACCAGCAAGGTCTCGAATCTCGCCAACCTGTCGCGTGAAGGCCTGGGCTTTGGCGGCAATCCGCAGGTGCCTGGCCGCGCCGGCGCCGCGCCCGCGGCCCGCCGGGCGCCGATGCCCGGCGTCGATCGCAACTACTCGCTCAACGAATTGATCGTCGCGCACGGCGGCCTGACACCGCTCCTGTATGCCGTGCGCCAGGGCTTCCACGAATCCACCGCTGCCCTGCTGAAGGCGGGCGCCGACGTCAACCTGGTCTCCGCCGGCGACCGCACCAGCCCGCTGCTGATGGCGATCATCAACGGCCACTTCGACCTTGCCAGGACGCTGCTCGACCACGGCGCCGACCCGAACGCGGTCAGCGAACAGGGCGTGTCGCCACTCTACGGCGTGCTCAACGTCGAGTGGGCGCCGAAGGCGCTCTACCCGCAACCGCGCGCGCACATGCAGCAGAAGCTCGGTTACCTCGAGCTGATGAGGCTGTTGATCGACAAGGGCGCCGACGTCAACGCGCGCACGAAGATGAAGGTCTGGTATTCGGGCTATAGCTTCGATCTGTCCGGCGTCGATGAGATCGGCGCGAGCGTGTTCTGGCGCGCCGCGTATGCCAGCGACGTCGCGGCCATGAAGATCCTGGTCGCCGCCGGCGCCGATCCCAACCTGCCGACCATCAAGCCGGCCGGCCGCGCGCGCTTTGGCGACATGCTCGAAATCCGCGAAGTCGTCGATCAGTCGGGACTGCCGCCGGTGCCGGTGGGTGGTCCGTCGGTCATGCCGCTGCATGCCGCCGCCGGCGTGGGTTACGGCGAGGGCTTCGGCGCCAACTCGCATCGCTTCGCGCCGACCGGGATGCTCGCCGCGGTGAAGTATCTGGTCGAGGAGCTGGGCGCCGACGTCAACGCCGCCGATCACGAAGGCAACACGGCGCTCCATCACGCCGCCGCGCGTGGCGACAACGAGATGATCCTCTACCTCGTGTCGAGAGGCGCCAACGTCAAGGCCGTGGACCGCGAGGGGAGAACGACGGTCGACATGGCCAACGGGCCCGTGCAGCGCATTCAACCGTTTCCCGAGACCATTGCCCTTCTGGAAAAGCTCGGAGCAAAGAACAACCATAAGTGCATTTCCTGCTAGGCCACCGATTAACACCGATTAGACACCGATACAGCACACCGCTCGCGATCGTTGTCGCCGTGCTCCTCGCCGGCGTCGGCGGCGCGGCTCAGCAAGACGGTGGGCCGTCGTCTGGAGTGGTGATCGACGGTCCCGCCGCGCCCGATCAGCCCAACGGCATGACGCGCGACGAGACCGGCAAGGCGACGATTCGCGCCATCAAGCTGCGGGAGCCGCTGCGGCTCGACGGGAAACTGGACGAATCGATCTTCGCGGAGACGACCGGCTTCGGCGGCATGCTGCAGGTGGCGCCGCACTACGGCGAGCCGTCGACGGAGAACACCGAGATCTGGGTGCTGTTCGATGACGACAACATGTATGTCGCCGCGCGATGCTGGGACAGCGCGCCGCCTGACCAGTGGATTGCCAACGAGCTGCGCCGCGACACCAACCAGCTGCGGCAGAACGATCACTTCGGCGTCGCGTTCGACACCTTTTACGATCGGCGCAGCGGGTTCATGTTCTACGCCAACCCGCTCGGCGGCTTCTCGGATTATTCCGTCATCGACGAAGGCTCGCCCAACACCGACTGGAACCCGGTGTGGGACGTGCGCACCGGCCGCTTCGAGGGTGGCTGGACGGTCGAAATGAAGTTCCCCTTCAAGTCGCTGCGCTACACCTCGGGGCCGGACCAGGTGTGGGGCATCCAGTTCCGGCGATCGATCCGCCACAAGAACGAGTGGACGTACTGGACGCCGGTGCCCCGGAACATGGCGGGC
Source organism: uncultured Acidobacterium sp. (assembly GCA_964513235.1). Lineage (GTDB taxonomy): Bacteria > Acidobacteriota > Vicinamibacteria > Vicinamibacterales > UBA2999 > 12-FULL-67-14b. The sequence goes on along the minus strand of CAZEMI010000242.1, from coordinate 8,398 downwards.
CCCCAGGCGCTCAATCGCGTCTCGATGTACGGTACCGTGGTCGGTCTGGACCTGCCCGCGGCCGGACGCAATCTCGAGCTCAAGCCGTACGCGCTCGGCAAGATGACGACCGATCGCGTCGCCAGCCCGCCGACGCGGAACGACAACGACGGCGATGTTGGCGGCGACCTCAAGTACGGCGTCACCGCGAACCTGACCGCCGACCTCACCGTCAACACCGACTTCGCCCAGGTCGAGATCGACGAGCAGCAGGTCAACCTGACGCGCTTCAATCTCTTTCTTCCCGAAAAACGCGAGTTCTTCCTCGAAGGCCGCGGTTTGTTCGACTTCGGCCGCGGCGGCGCGTCGGGCGGCGGCAGCGGCGGCATTCCCGGCGGCGGCTTCGGCGGGTCGAGCGACGTGCCGTACATGTTCTACAGCCGGCGGATTGGCCTCAATCTCGGCCGCGTGGTGCCGATCGACGTCGGCGGCCGTCTCACGGGCAAGGTGGGCGGCTGGGGCGTGGGCGTGTTGAACATCCAGACCGGGGATGAAGCCGCGTCGGCGTCGCCGTCGACGAATTTCACGGTGGCGCGCGTCAAGCGCGACATCCTGCGCCGCAGCACGATCGGCGCGATGTTCACGAGCCGCAACCATCTGTCGTCAAACCTCGCGGGCAGCAATCAGGCGTACGGTCTGGACGTCGCGCTCGGCTTTTACCAGAACATCGCGGTGGGCGGCTACTATGCGCGCACCACCACCACCGGCGTGACCGGCGACAACGAAAGCTACCAGGGCAAGTTCGACTGGGTCCCCGACCGTTACGGCATCCAGGCGGAGATCCTGAAAGTCGGCCGGGCCTTCAATCCCGAGGTCGGCTTCCTGCGGCGCACCGACTTCACGCGATCGTTCGCCTCCGGCCGCTTCAGCCCGCGCCCACGGAACATGCGCGCGGTGCGTAAGTTCACCTACATGGCGAGCCTCGAGTATTTCGAGAACAGCGCCGGCATCGTCGAGTCGCGCCAGCAGTCGGGCCGCTTCAATGTCGAACTCGACAACAGCGACATCGTCAACGTCGAAGCCAACGCCAATTACGATTTCCTGTCCGTGCCGTTCACGCCGTCCGACGGGGTCTCGATTCCGGTCGGCGGCTATCACTACCACGATGTCGCGATGTCGTACAATATGGGCACGCAGCGGCGTCTGTCGGGGACGATCGGCCTGCAACTGGGCGAGTATTACAACGGTACGATCAAGGCGCTGACGTTTTCGCAGGGCCGCTTTGCGATCCTGAAGCAGTTCTCGGTGGAGCCGAGAGTGTCGATCAACCGCATCGAGCTGCCGGCGCGCCGCTTCACGCAGAAACAGTTCGGGGCGCGCACGGATTACGGCTTCTCGCCGCGCATGTTCGCCAGCGCGCTGCTGCAGTACTCGTCGGCGGATCGCACCTTCAGCAGCAACGTCCGTTTCCGCTGGGAGTATCGGCCGGGCAGTGAGTTCTTCGTGGTGTGGACCGACGAGCAGAATACCAACCCCCTCGATCCGAGGGACCGCTTCGAGCTGCGTAACCGTGCATTCGTGGTGAAGATGACTCGCCTGTTCCGTTTTTAACAGAAGCGCGCAAGGTAGGCGAGTGTCGGCATCACCAGATCGTCTTGACTGCGCCGGACGCCGCAATGTCCATATCCCTCGTAATCAGTGGTAGACCGAGCGCCATTGCCGCCGCCACGACCAGTGCATCGAAGGGGTCACGATTGAACCGTAATTCGTCGCCGGCAAACACCTGTTCGCTGGTGAGGTCGAACGGCTGATACGCCGGGTTGGTGAAGAGGTCGGTAAAGAACGCGCGCGTCATTCGCCGCAGGTTGACCTTGCCGACGCGGGCCAGCAGCGTTACTTCCCAAATCACCGCCATCGGCACGTAGATCAGCGCGTCGCGGTTCTCGGCGGCCTTGAACAAGGCCGCCGCCTTGGGCCCGAGGCCTCGCCCGGCGGCGTGGTAGAGGAGCGCGTGCGTGTCGGCGACCGCGGCGTCAAGTTTGGCCACACTACTTCTTGCGCGACCGCTTTACGGCCCGAGGCGCTCGGCGCTGGTCTTGAACGAAACCCGCCTGCGAACCTGCGAATAGACTGCGGATCGCCTCGCCACCTGACGCCAATGCCGCGCCATCCGGCACGTCGATCGTGCCGACGACGGAGCGCGCAGGCGCAATGGCGCCGAGACGGCCGGCGCGCGCCTCGTCGATCAACTGATCGACGGCTCCGCTCAGGCTCCCGCCCGCCAAGACCCTCGCGCGGCCTTTGAGCCAGAGCAGGTTGGTCTCTGCGAGCGTCAAGGAAATGGCTTTCTTTGGCATAAAAATACTCTATACGATAATCATCGTATCATTTTAGCCACCGATGAGTTGCCCGGCGTTTCACAAGCCATTAGAACGGCGGCTTTGCTGTAGCAATTATGGGAAAAAGCCTTCTAATCCTTACTTTCTTCTGATCTTCTGCAGAATCGGCCGCTTTGGAGGCGAGCTTGCGCGCGCAAAGTTACAAACTGAGATACTGTTGTGGACGGCCGCGCCTTGCGGCCACCTCGTTTACCTCTATCGGCGGGTACACCTATGGCACCAGTTTCAGGAACGATCAAGCGCATCGTGAGCGACAAGGGTTTTGGCTTCGTCGCGGCAGCAGACGGCACCGAGTACTTCTTCCACAACTCGGCCTCGGTCGGCGTTCGGTTTGACGAATTACGTGAGGGGCAGGCCGTCACGTTCGAGAAAGGCCAGGGCCCGAAGGGTCCACGCGCCGAAAATCTCCGGCCCGCGTAGCGTCAGCGCTCGTCGCGCCACGCCGCTCTCAACGCCCCATCAATCGGCTGGCCATCGACCTGCACGTAGTCGTAGGTCATCTTGAAATGTGACCGGCCGAACAACAGGACGCGAGCAGAGGATGATAGCTCCGTCGGCACGACCGTGTCGCCGACCCGCTTGAACTTCCACGTCACGTCGACATCGCGCACCCAGAAGGACGGACTCTTGACGAGCCGTCCTTCGATGCGTACCACCGCACCGGCGTCCGGCGCGATCAGGGCGCTGCCATTCACGATCCCTTCGGACTTGCGGTTGGCGTGGAGCAGCAGGCGAGCCAGCCCTGACTCGGTGATGCCGCCGTCTTCAAACCGGTAATTGCGCGGCACCAGCGGCGCGCGCAACGGCTTGCCATTTTCGAGCAGCTCGGCCTCGCCTTTCAGCACGCCGCGCAACACCCGGTTGCGCACGTACTCGTAGCCTTCTTCGCGGACGACCGTATAGGAGAATCCGGTCGCCGGATGGAACTCCGTCCAGACCTCCATCCAGCCGTGCTTCTTGGATCCCGTGAGGCCGGCTTCCAGGCGGCGGAACGCGCGGTACGTCGGCGGACCTGGGCTGTTGAATCGGGCTAGAACGGGTTCGAATTGGCCGACCGGGAGACCTGATTCCGCGGACGGTCCCAAGCTCCACAGCAATATTCCGCTGATGGCAACGAATGGAACCGCCGTTCGCAGAGGCCAGGATTTCACGATCGACCGCATTGTCACGTTGCAGAAGCCATGCCACGGTCTGCACGCTTTATCGGGACCCAAACGCGCACCACCATTGCACAAGGTGTAAAAAACACGCATGCCGACCCTTCGACCCGACACCTCGGATTCCTCGAGTGTGTCTCGCCCAGGGTTGGCCCGGAACTCTTATGCCCACCCTACAAGATCTGACGCTGGCGCATTCTCAGCGGTTGTCGGAACTGTATCGCACGCGCGACGTCCGCGTGGCCGAAGCGCAGGCCTCCCGCGACCTCCAGCTCCGCGCGTTGCCGGCAGCGGCCCGCGCCTATCAAAAATATGACGCTGAGCTGGCGGCGGCGAGGGAGAAGCAGCTGGCCACCGAAGCAAAGGCCGAGGCGGCCCGCACGTCGACGTTGATGACCCAGGTCGATCGCCGCGCCGACGCGTTCGAAGACGCGCAAATGGCCCGGCGCTCCGCGGATGTCGAGGCCGTCAAGCAGAAGCGCCGCATGGAAGACGCCGCCGAGGCGAAGTACCTGGCCGCGTTGTCGAACTCGCGCGACCTGGCGGACGCGCAGCGGCCGAAGGCGCTCCAGGATGCTGAGCGCACGCGCCGGCTCGAGCTCGATCACGCCAAACGCACGCACGACGAAGCGCTGGCGTCCTCGCAGCAGCGGTATCGCGCGGCCGTGGATGAGGCCGTGATCGGCGAGCGGCGCGGCGGCCGCGACGGCGAGCGGGCCTACCTCGAAGCCTTGCGGTTCGGCGCAGCGGCCGTCCGGGCCGCAAAGACGTCTGCCGACCAGACCCTGCTGACCGTGCTGTCGGGCATCGAGGAGGCGCGCGCGATTCTGCGGAGCTGGCGCGCCCAGTTGTCGGTGATTGCCAACGAAACGGCGGAAGCGGAGAAGGCGGAATTCTCACGCTTCCGCAGCGAGCTTCAGAAGATCAAGGTGTGATCGCGGTCGGGTTAACTCTAGTCATCCGTTACCCAGATCGAGCCCAGCCGTACCAGATCCGCGCGAAATCCCGCCATTTGCGAACGGCACAGCCCTTGCTCTAGTGAAGCGGCGGAGGTGTCGCATTGTCGAAGACGCGTTTCGCATCGTTTGCCGTCAGTTGCGTAGCCGCACTCACGCTTGCGCCCTCGTGCACGCGCGCCGAGGCGATCGAAGACATCCCGGCGGGCACCGAAGTGACGGTGGTCACGCAGGATGGCACCCTCGTACGTGGCAAGATTGCCAAGGTTGACCCCGAGCTTGTGACGCTGACGGGTGAGCGTCCGAACACGACGACCCGGGTCACCCGCACGGCCATTACCGAAGTGAAGCGCGTCGACCCGAAGGAAGCGGCCGAGGTTGACGAGCGCCCGGCGCGGGCGCGTGCCGTAGTGATGCGCACGCTGACGGTTCCCGACAACACCGTGCTCGACGTCACGCTCGACACCTCGCATTCGTCGGAGGATAGCCGCGTCGAAGAGCGCGTGACCGGCACGCTCGACTCACCTGTGGTGATCGACAACGTGACCGCGATTCCGGCGGGCGCGAAACTCACCGGCCATCTCACGACCGTGAAGGATTCAGGCGAAATCAAGGGCCGCGCGGAACTGGGCCTGCAGTTCACTCGCCTGCAGTCAGGTTCGGTCACCTACGACATCGACACCAAGCCGCTGGCGTGGATCGCCGAGTCCACCAAGAAAGACGACGCCGTCAAGATTGGCATCGGCGCGGCTGCCGGCGCGGTGATCGGCGCGATCACCGGTGGCAAGAAAGGCGCGGCCATTGGCACCGCCGTCGGCGCGGGCGGCGGCACGGCCGTCGTGCTCGCCACCGAGGGTCAGGATATTCGGCTTGCCGCAGGTCGCAAGCTCAAAGTCTCGCTTACGAATCCGCTAACCATCCGCACTAGATAACCCACCACCCGAGGCGGGATCCTTTCAGGGTCCCGCCCCTCGCCTGTACGAATTGTAAAGGGGCCTGGCACCTTTACATGGGTTTTTGATTCAATTTCTGCGATCGCGAGGCGACCAATAGCGCGAAGACTGCGTACGCCTGTGGAATCATGTGGAAAGCTGCCCGTGACCACGCCCCTCGAGGAATACGCACAACGACAGCGCGCCCGTGAAGCCGACGTGGCCGCGCGCGAGCGCGTGCACGTCCGCCTCGGCAACGCGAAGGTCGCGATTTTCCTCGGCATCCTGATCTACTGGGCGCTCACGCTCGGTGGTGATTCGAGCCCATGGTTCTACGGCATCGCCGTGACCACGTTCGTCGCGCTGTCGATCTGGCACGAGCTGACGGTGCGCGCGATGGCGCGCGCCAATGCCGCCGTCGCCTTTTATCGCGACGGGACAGCGCGCATTCAGGACGACTGGATGCGCCCCGAGCCGAGCGGGGAACGCTTCAAGAACCCCGACCATCCCTACGCCGATGACCTGGACATCTTCGGGCCTGGCAGCATGTTCCAATTACTGTCGCTCTGCCGCACGCCGATGGGCGAGGAACACCTGGCGCAGTGGCTGTTGGCGCCGGCGTCGATCGCGGCACTCACGGAACGCCAGGCGCGCGTCGCGGGATTGCGATCGCACCTCGATCTTCGCGAGCGCGTCGCGGTGGTCAACGCCGGACACCGGCGATTCATGTTGCCCGGTAAGCTCATGGTCTGGGCCGAACACCCGCCAACGCTCCCACCTCTCCGCGTGCTTGTCGTCGCGCTGGCGCTGGTGTTCGCCGTGACGTTCGCGAATTTCATGTCTGGCGGCAGCGGCTGGCTGGTGGTCGCGGCACTGGCGGTGAATGGCGCCCTCCTCGGCGTGCTTGCCCGGCGCGCCAACGCCAGCGTCGAGGAACTGTCGGCGTCAACAGGCGCCACCGGTCTCGATCTGCTGTCGAACGTGATCAAGGAAATCGAGCGTGAGCCGTTCGAGGGAGCCGCACTCTCGGCCCTGGCCGGGCGGCTCAAGGGCGGCGACCGATCGGTGGCCGCATCGCGCGGCATCGCGCGGCTCGCGCGGATTTCAGAATGGGCGGATTCCCGCCACAACGTCTTTGTCCGCCTGTTGGAGCTGCCGCTGCTGTTGACGCTCCAGGTCGCGTACGCATGCGAATCGTGGCGCCGTAGCCACGGCCGCCAGTTTCGCGACTGGGTGGATGCGGTGGGAGAAGTCGAGGCCCTGCTATCGCTCGCGGGATATGCGTACGAACACCCCGCCGATCCCTTTGCCGAGCTCGTCGATGACGAAGATCCCATGTTTGATGCAACCGAAGTCGCGCATCCCTTGCTCCCGTCGCCGACAGCGATCAGCAACTCAATTTGCCTTGGCACTTCAAGCCCTCAGGACCTCAAGCCCTCCCACCTTCGCCAAGGCTTCGGCGGGCAGGCAAGCCCACGCGTGTTGATCGTGAGCGGCTCGAACATGTCCGGCAAGAGCACCCTGATGCGGACTGCCGGCGTCAACGCCGTCCTGGCGCTCGCAGGAGCGCCGGTTCGTGCCCAGCGTTTGCGGCTCACGCCGCTGGCGGTGGGCACCTGCCTTCGGCATACCGACTCGTTGCAGGAGCATCGCTCGGGTTTCTATACCGAAGCGCTTCGCATCCGCCGGATCTTCGACCTGCTCGACGGCCCGTTGCCGGTGTTGTTCCTGTTCGACGAGCTCCTGAGCGGCACCAACTCGAAGGACCGCCGCATTGCCGCCGAAGGCGTGATTCGGACCATGCTGTCCAACCGCGCGATCGGCATGGTGACGACGCACGATCTGGCGTTGACCGAGATTGCGGCCATTTTCCCGGGCGAGGCCAGCAACGTTCACCTGCAGGACCACGTCGAAGATGGCAAGATGCAGTTCGACTACAAATTGCGAGACGGCGTGATTACCCACAGCAACGCCCTCGAATTGATGCGTATGATTGGTCTGGATGTTTGATACGCGCCGGGGACGGCACGTCTTGCCGGGGACGGCAACACTTGCCGGGGCGGCACTGCTTGCCGGGGTGATGATCCTTGCCGGGGCGCCGACGTTTGCAGGGGCTCAAAATAGTCCGCGCGTCGCCATGCTCGAGCAAGCGGGGTGGGAGGCGATTAAACGCAACGACCTGCCGCTGGCGGCGGCGACTTTCAAGGAAGCGATCACCCTCGACCCGAAGAACGCGTCGCTGCGGCTGGGCGCCGGGACGGCGGCGTTCCTGCAGCGTCATGATGCCGAAGCGAAGGCGCATTATGAACAGGCGCTGGTGCTCGATCCGAAACTCACCGTCGCGCGCGTGCAGTTGGGGATGGTCGTCCGCCGGCAGGGCGATTTTCAGGAAGCCATCCGCCAGTTCGAAATCGTGGCCGTCGACGATCCGGCCAACGCCGGCGTCCGCGACACGCTCGACCGATGGAAGCGCGAGCGGGAGCTTCACGAGCGGATGCGGCTCGAGGTCGGTGATTTCTTTACCGTCTCGTTCGAGGGTCCTGAGGACGCCGCGCTCGCCGCGCAGGCGCTCGAGTCGCTGAACCGGGCGTACTGGCGTATCTGCGATGTGTTTGGCACGTTCCCGCCGAAGTCGGTGCCGGTGGTGCTCTACACGCGGGAGCAGTTTCGCGACGTCACGCGCTCGCCGCAGTGGGCCGCGGCCGCCTACGACGGCATCATTCGCGTCCCGATGCGCGGCGCCGGGGAAAAAGGCGAAGACCTCGATCGCGTGCTGGCGCACGAGTTTTCTCACGCCTTGATTCGCTCGCTCGCCACGCGCAACCTGCCGACCTGGCTCAACGAGGGCCTGGCCTCAGTGCTCGAGAGCGACGATCTCGGCTGGGCAAATCGCACGGTGGCCAAGGTCGGCGCGATGCCGTCGCTGCGGCGGCTGGTCGCGCCGTTCGCGAAGTTGAGCGGGGGAGACGCGCAGT
>CAZEMI010000241.1:0-8190 GCA_964513235.1 uncultured Acidobacterium sp. | reverse complement strand
TGCGTCTGCTGAAGCGATCGAGCTCGAACGGCGAAATGTCGAACTTCGGATCGCGACCCGCGATCTGATCGGCCAAGATGCGGCCGGCCGCGGGTGCGTGCTGGAATCCGTGGCCGCTGAATCCCGCGATCGTATAGAAGCCGTCGACATCTGACGACGGCCCGATGATCGGGTTGTGATCCGGCGTCATCTCGTAGAGTCCCGCCCATGCGTGTGACACGGCGGCGTCGGCCAGGGCCGGCAGCCGCTGCATCGCCACTTCGATCACCTTCGGCAGGAAATCCCATCGCACGGTCGTGTCGAAGCCGGGCCGCTCATCCGGATCGCCCATGCCGAAGAGCAGACCGCCGCCTTCGCGGTGGAAATAGAACGTGCTCTCGAAATCGATGACCAGCAACTTCGACTTCGGTACGCGGCCACGATGCGGCGCGTCGTCCCACGAGCCGCCGCCGGGCGGCGAGGCGATGAAAATATGGCGGCGCTCCGGTTCCACGGGAACATCCACCCCCAGCATGCGGCCGATCGATTTCGCCCACGGACCCGCGGCGTTGACGAGGATCGGCGTCGAGATGTTGCCTTTCGACGTGCGCACCTCGGCGACACGATGCGCGTTCAAGCGAACGCCGTTGAGCTCGACGTCGCGCACGATCTCGACGCCTTTCTGCTGCGCGCCTTTCGCGAACCCCATCGTCACGCCGTTCGGATCGGCCACGCCGTCAGAAGGGCAATAGGTGGCGCCCTTCACGCCGGCGAGGTCGAGCCCCGGCGCCAGTTCGCGCGCTTCCTCGTTCGAGACCCACCGAACGTCCACGCCGTGCTTCTGCTGCAGCGCCACGTGCTTCCTGAACGTCTCGAGGTTGGCGGACTTCGACAGCAGGAACAGATACCCGTCCTGGTGAAAATCGATCGGCATGCCGACGATGTCTTCGAAGGCCGCGATCATGGCGATCGATTCCTTCGACATCTCGATGTTCGCCGGGTGCGAGAACTGATGGCGCACGCCGCCGGCGTTTTTGCCCGTGGATCCGGCGGCCAGTTGCGGCTCGCGCTCGAGGAGCACGACGTTGGTGATGCCGCGTTGCGCGAGGTGCCAGGCCACGCTGCACCCCATGCATCCGCCGCCCACGATCACCACGTCAGCCGTACTTCTCATGCGTGTGGCACCGCTATGGCCGCCGTGGCTTTCGCGGGCGACCGGCTGCCTGTCGCTCGTTCACTGCGTCCTCCGGTGTCTGGCAGGTGGCCACCGCGGCGCCTCGCGAACGCTGCTCGTCGTCTCGGGAGATGAGACGGGCGGCGTACCTTTGCGCAACCGCAAGATAGACGGCATCGGCTCCGCGCAGGCGATGATGCGCCGCCAGCTCAGCGGCCTGTCGGGCGGTCGCGGCAGTGAGCGAGATGAGCGTCAGATGTGGGAGGGCGGCGGTTGCGCTCGCATACTGTAGCGCGCCCGCGCCATCATTAGTGGCGCGGGCCACCGCCGACGCGATTTCGGGGAGCAGCAACGTTGGAACAATGATCGGATCGCCGGTTCGCTGAATTGCGGTCAGGAACGCCAGGCTCTCTGCATGGCCCTCTTCGTGTGGATTGAACGCGTTGACGAACACGCTCGCGTCAATGGTGTACCTGAAAGTCCCAGTGCGTTTCGCTCGAGCCGGCCGGCGCCCGGACGGTTGCCGTGCCGCCATTCCTATCGCCGCATCTCCGACAGGAGACGCACGCCGCTGATGCCCGGCTGGAATTGCCGCTCGAGCCGCCGCCCGGCGCTCAGGAACGTGTTCCACGCGGCGGCGGAATCCTCAGCGCCGATCGACGCGTCGTGATTGGGTTCCACGGGAAGAATCAGGCCCACGGCTCGACCACGATGGGTCAGGATGTACGACGCCCGCGACTCCCGCACGCGACGCAGGATGCGGGCGGCGTGCGTCTTCAGTTCGCGCACGCCGACGACGTTTCTGCCCGCGGCGCCGCGCCTCGACGTTTTGTGGTCTCTCATGTGACTACATTATGCCCGGCCGCGGCGGTGCGTCAACCAGGCGCCGCCGGGCCCGCCACCGCTGAAAGAGCAGAATTTTCGCTCCTCTTGCTTACCGATATGAGTGCGTGTATATTCCACTCGGTAAACGAGAGGAAACGCATGAGCCGGCCGGTAGATCTCGTCCAAGGCACCTTGGATCTCCTGATTTTGAAGATGCTCGCGCTCGAGCCGATGCACGGCTTTGCGATCAGCCAGCGCCTCAAGCAGATGTCGGGAGACGTGCTGCAGGTCAGCGACGGATCGCTCTATCCGGCGCTGCACAAGCTCGAGCAGCAAGGCTGGATCGAGGCGGAGTGGAAGCCGACGGAGAACAACCGCCGGGCCAAGTTCTATGCGCTGACGCGCGCCGGCAAGAAACAACTCGCCCGCGAAACCGAATCGTGGTCGCGGCTGGCGGGCGCCATTTCCTCAGTGGTCGCGTTGCCCGAGGTGTGACATGACCTTCGACCGCCTGACGTCGATCGTCCGGCTGCGGCTGCGCGCGCTGTTTGCGGGCGCCTCGGCCGATCGCGAGCTCGATGAGGAGCTGCGATTCCACGTCGAGCGGCAGATCGAGGCGCACGTGGCGCGCGGTGTGAGCCCGGACGACGCGCGCACCCAGGCGTTGCGCGCCATCGGCGGGGTCGAACAACGCAAGGAGGAAATGCGCGACGCGCGCGGGGTGTCGATGATCGAATACTTGATCCAGGATGTGCGGCTCGCGTTCCGCCAGTTGCGCAAGCAGCCTGCGTTCGCGGTGACGGCAATCCTGTCCCTGGCGCTCGGCATTGGCGCCAACGCCGCGATCTTTCAACTCTTGAATGCGCTGGCGTTCCGCCCTTTGCCGGTGCGTGCGCCGCACGAGCTCGTCGAAGTGCGGCTCAACGGCGGTGGACGCATGGGCCGCCATACCGGCCGCAACCGGCAGATCTCGCAGCCGCAGTGGGTCGAGCTGCAGCGGCGGCAGGAGGCGTTCTCATCGATGCTGGCTTTTGGCGACACTCGGTTCAACCTGTCCGAGTCGGGCGAGATTCGCTACGTCGAAGGCATCTGGGTGTCGGGCACGTTCTTCGATGCGCTGGGGGTTGCCCCGCAACTGGGCCGTCTCATCGGGCCGGGTGACGATCGGCCGAAGTGCGGCTCTCCAGGCGCGGTGATCAGTCATGCTTTGTGGCAGCGCGAGTTCGGCGGGCGCGCCGACATCCTGCGGCAGGCCATTCCGTTCGGCGGGCAACGAGTCCCGATCATCGGCGTGACGCCCCCATCCTTCTTCGGCATCGAAGTGGGACGCCAGTTCGACGTCGCGATGCCAATCTGCGCGTCGGGCTTCGAGCTGCGCCGCCACTGGTGGCTCGCGGCGATCGGCAGGCTCGAGCCTGGCTGGAGCCGCGAACAGGCGCAGGCGCATCTGCAGGGGCTGCTCTCCGGCATTCAGCGCGACACGGTGCCGGAGGACTATCGCCCGGCCGACATCGACGTCTACAACAGCATGCAGATCGAATTGCGCGACGCGCGCGCGGGCGTGTCGCCGCTCCGGCGGTCGTATCGGCAGCCGCTCTGGATCCTGATGGCAATTGCGGCGCTGGTGCTACTGATCGCGTCGGTCAATCTCGCGAATTTGCTGCTGTCGCGCGCCATGGCGCGCCAGCAGGAATTCTCGGTGCGCCTGGCCATCGGCGGCTCGCGCCGGCGCGTCCTGCAGCAGGTGCTGGTCGAGAGCCTGGTGCTGGCCACGCTCGGTTCAATCGCCGCGCTGACGCTCGCCGCGATGGTCAGCCGATCGATCGTGTCGCTGATCAGCACCACCGTGGATCCGATCTATCTCGACCTGTCGATCGACTGGCGGATGTTTGGCTTCACCGCATTGGCGGCGGCGATGGCGGCGGTCATCGCCGGTCTCGCGCCCGCGCTGCGTGCCGCGCGGGCCACCGCGCTGCGCCCGGGCGGACGCGGCGCCACGGCGCCACGGGTCGGGCTCTCCGGCAGGCGCGCGCTCGTCTCGCTCCAGGTCGCGGTGACGCTGGTCCTGCTGTTCGGCGCGCTGCTGTTCCTGCGCAGCTTCCGCAACATCGCGACGCAGGATCTCGGCGTGCAGACCGACGGCATCGTGATTGCCAACACGTTCTTTCCGCCGTCGTCGTTTCCTCAGGAGAAGCGGGCGCCGGCCTATGCGGATCTGGAAGAGCGGCTCCGCGCACTCCCCGGCGTCACCGCGCTGGCCGAGGCGTTTACCACGCCAATCGGCGGTAGCTTCAGCGATCGCAACATCAAGGTGGACGGCGTGGCCAAAGGCGCCTCCTACTTGAACGCGATCAGCGCCGGCTACTTCGCCGCGCTGGGCACGCCGCTCGTTGCCGGACGTGACTTCGATTCGCGCGACACTGCCGGCGCAACCACGGTCGCGATTGTCAACGATGTGTTTGCGGCAAAGTTTCTCGGTGATGGCGATGTCGTCGGCCGCCGCATCGCCACCGTCAACGGCGCCGATCAGCCGGACACCGTCTACGAGATTGTCGGGGTGGTGAAGAGCCAGAAGTACATCGACATCCGCGAGCCGTTTTCGCCGATCCTGTACCCGGCCTCCTCTCAAGAGCCGCTCGAATTGACGCGCCGCTACCTGGTGCGGGCCACCGCATCGCCGTCGCAAACCATCGCGATGATCGGGGCGACGTTACATGCCGTCGATCCGAAGATCACGGTGCGCTATGCGCCGCTCTCGAGGCAAGTGGCTGACGCGTTGGCGCAAGAGCGGTTGATGGCCCGCCTGGCTGCGGTGTTCGGCATGATCGCCTTGTCGCTCGCGGTGGTTGGTCTTTATGGATTGGTGTCGTATTCGGTGGCCACCCGCCGCGCCGAGATCGGCGTGCGCGTGGCGCTCGGCGCGACGCGGTCCGCCATTCTCGCCCTGATCCTGGGCGATGTCGGGCGCATGATGATCGCCGGTGTGGCCGCCGGCAGCGCGCTCGCCTTGCTTTCGAGCCGGGGCGTGGGATCGTTGCTATTCGGTCTCGAGCCGACGGATCTGACGACGTTGGCGATCGCGGGGGGCGCGCTGCTGCTGACCGGACTGGTCGCGGCTTTGCTTCCGGCGAGGCGGGCGGCCGGCATCGATCCACTGACCGCCTTACGCGAAAATTGAGCCTATACTGCGCTGATGATTCAGGCCGCAGTCCTGGCGATGCTCCTCGACGAGGCTTCGGTTCGCAGCATTCACGCCGCGATCGATGCCAAGAAAGTGACGTGCGCGCAGGTGGTCCGCCATTACCTCGATCGCATCGAGGCCTATGACGATCGCGGGCCCGTCGTCAACGCGATCATTACGGTCAACCCGCGCGCCATCGAAACGGCCGAGCAGTTGGATCGCCTCTTCCCGGCCGGGAGGTACGGCCATCCGCTCTACTGCATTCCGGTCGTCCTGAAAGACAACTTTCACACCGCCGACATGCCGACCACCGGCGGATCGCTCACGTTCGCGAAAATGCAGACGCCGCAAGATGGGTTCGTGGTGAAAAAACTCCGCGATGCCGGCGCGATTGTCGTCGCCAAAGCCAACCTCCACGAGCTGGCGCGGGCCGGCACCACTGTCAGTTCGCTCGGTGGGCAAACGAAGAACCCGTATGACCTGACGCGGACGCCTGGAGGATCGAGCGGCGGCACCGGCGCCGCGATCGCGGCGAACTTCGGCGTGCTCGGCACCGGCAGCGACACCGGCCAGTCGATTCGGTCGCCATCCTCCGCGAACAGCCTCGTCGGTCTGCGGGCCACCCGCGGGCTGGTGAGCCGCGGCGGCGTGATGCCGTTCAGCACCACGCAAGACGAGGCGGGCCCGATTGTCAGGACCGTTGAAGACGCGGCGCGGATGCTCGATGTGATCGCCGGCTACGATCCGGCGGATCCGATCACCGCGTTCAGCACCGGTCACATCCCGCGCAGCTACACGGCGTCGCTGGATCCGGACGGGTTGAAGGGCGCCCGCATCGGCCTGCTCACCGACTTCATGGGCGGCGATCCGATCCACGCCGACGTCAACCGCGTCGTCGAGAGCGCGGTGGCGCAGATGAGGTTGCTTGGCGCGGCGATGGTTCGCGTCAGCATTCCTGGACTCGAGGAATTGACGCGCGGGTTGAACCTGATGAACCTGGAGTTCAAGGCCGCCTTCGACCGCTACCTGGCGTCGCTCGGCCCGGTCTCACCGGTGAAGTCGCTCGAGGAATTCCTGGCGCGTGGTCAGTTTCACGAATCGATGCGGCGCGGGCTGGAAGGCGATGTGAAGGTCGCCGCCGGCCCGGGCTCGCCGGAGTACCAACGCATGTTCGCGCGCCGCGAGACGCTGCGCCAGGCGGTGATGACCATGATGGCCGCCAACCGGCTCGACGCGATCCTGTATCCGCACCAGAAGCGCCTGGTCGTGCCGATTGGCGAGGATCAGGCGGATCGCAACGGTGTGCTGTCCAACAGCACCGGCTTTCCGGCGTTGACGTTCCCCGGTGGATTCTCACCCCCTACCGCGACCGCACCGATCGGCGTGCCGGTCGGGCTCGAGCTGCTTGGCCCCGAGTGGAGCGAGCCGGTACTATTCAAACTCGCCTTCGCCTTCGAGCAGGCCGCGAAGATCCGCAGGCCGCCGTCGAGCACGCCGCCGCTCAGGTAGCCCATGACCAACAAGCAGTTCCGCCTGACGTCGAGGCCCGCGGGGGAAGCCACCGCAGCGAATTTCACGCTCGTCGAGACGCCCGTCCCCGATCTCGCCGACGGGCAGGTGCTGGTCCGGCACACCTACCTCTCGCTCGATCCATACATGCGCGGCCGGATGAACGACGCGAAGAGTTACGCGCCGCCGCAACCGTTGAACGAAGTGATGGTCGGCGGCACGGCGGGCGAGGTGGTCGAGAGTCGTCATCCGGCGTTCGCGGCCGGCGACCAGGTGGTCGGCATGGGCGGCTGGCAGCAATACAGCGTCATCTCCGGCAGCGCGCGTGGCGCCGTGCGCAAGGTGGACACCTCGCGCGTGCCTCTGTCCGTGTATCTTGGCGCCGTCGGCATGCCGGGCGTAACGGCGTGGTACGGACTGACGAAGATCTGCGAGGCCAAGGCCGGCCAGACGATCTCGGTGAGCGCCGCCAGCGGCGCGGTCGGCAGCGTCGTCGGCCAGCTCGCCAGGGCGCGCGGATGCCGCGCGGTGGGTATCGCCGGTGGCGCGGAGAAGTGCGGTTACGTGGTGAACGAGTTGGGCTTTGATGCGTGCATCGACTACAAAGCGCATCCGGACGGCAAGTCCTTGTACCTCGCGCTGAAGGCGGCGACGCCGAACGGCATTGATGGCCACTTCGAGAACGTCGGTGGCGCGGTCCTCGACGTGGCGCTCGGCCGCATGAACGATTTCGGCCGCATCGCGGTGTGCGGGATGATCGGCGGCTACGATGGCGCGCCGATCCCGCTGCGCAATCCATCGCTGATCCTGACGTCGCGCCTGCGCGTCGAGGGTTTCATCGTCAGCGAGCACATGGAGGTGTGGCCGGAGGCGCTGGCGGAGCTGGCCACACTCGTCGCCGGCGGCAGGCTCAAGTACCGTGAGACGATCGCCGAGGGGATCGAAGCTGCTCCCGAAGCCTTCCTTGGATTACTCAAAGGGAAGAACTTCGGGAAGCAGCTCGTGAAGCTGATCTAACGTACGCAGAAACTGCAACGAAACAGCATGTAAAGGGGCCAGACCCCTTTACAACTCACAGAAGATCGAAGCGGTCAAGGTTCATCACCTTGTTCCAGGCCGCGACGAAGTCGTGGACGAACTTCTCGCGCGCGTCGGAGCTTGCGTAGACTTCGGCCACCGCGCGCAGCTGCGCGTTCGACCCGAAGAGCAAATCGACGCGCGTGCCCGTCCATTCGAGGGCATGGGTGGCCGCGTCGCGGGCTTCAAAGAGCTCGTTGGCATCCGAGACCGCCTTCCAGGCCGTGCGCATGTCGAGCAGGTTGACGAAGAAGTCGTTGGTCAGCGCCTCCGGCCGGCCGGTGAAGACGCCGTGCGTCGATCCGTCGACGTTGGTGTTGAGCACGCGCATCCCGCCTACCAGCACGGCCATCTCTGGTGCGGTCAGCGTCAACAGTTGCGCGCGGTCGACGAGGAGCGCTTCGGCCGAGACGGCGAAGCGGGCTTTCTGAAAGTTGCGGAAGCC
>CAZEMI010000240.1:0-11119 GCA_964513235.1 uncultured Acidobacterium sp. | reverse complement strand
ATGCCCAACGACGGGTTGCACGATAGTCCCGGGATCACGCTGAACATGCTGCTGACCGATCCGAACTCGGTCCGCTGGGAGGCGCGCGTGAAGGCCAAGAAGGCGACCATCAACGGCGTGGATATCTCGAACCTGAATCGCGCGAATGGGCCCGCGCCGTTGTCGATGCCCGCGCCGCCCGAACCGTCACGCTCATCAAGCAGGTGATCGCCGAGAAGAAATCCAGCTGACGAAGGCCATCGTCATCGATCGTGGGCGAGGATGTTCACCAGCTTGCCGAAGGGATCGCGCACGAAGAACCGGCGTACGCCCCAGGGCTCATTGGTTGGGCCGTATTCGATCGGCAGCTTCGCCTTCTTCACTCGGGTGACCACTTCGTCGAGATCGTCGACTGCGATCGACAGGTCTGGCGTCGGTGCGCCCGAGCCTCCCTGGGTCATGAAGCTGACCTGCAAAGGCATCAGTTCGCGCGAGCCGTAAGTGGCGATCCACCCCATGTCCATCAGGATGTCAAGACCGAGAATGTCCTGATAGAAACTCCTGGCTGCGGCCGGATCGGATACGCCGATGTCGGCGACAATGCGTTTGACCTTCACGTCCAGCTCCCAGCAGAGTCATCGTCGACCCACTCGTGGATCATCGCGTTCCTCAACCCTTGACGACGAAGCCCTTCTTCTCGAGGTGCGCGCGAACGCGGGAATTACGCCGGCGGACGCATCGTCGTTGACCGGCATGGCGATTCGCCGCAGCACAGCCTGATATCGAGGATGACTGCGCAGCTTCTCGTAATCGGGCGCCGTTGGCAGCCAGATCAGCATGCCCGAACGCGCCTCGACGGCACGATCGAGCCAGTCGAACGCGAGGTCGGTATGGCCCAACCCCGCTGCTCGCGCGCCATTCGACCAGGCGGCCTGGTGCCAGCCGTCCCAGTTCTCGATCGAGCGTTTGAGATCCATTTCGCGGTACGCCGTCATCCCGCCTCGCAGGTAGCCCTCCCGGTAGAGTTTCAGGACTTCAGGCTTCGAGCCACCCTGCTCCTTGAGGCGCTGAAGCTCCGCGAACGCTTCTTCGTGCATCCCTTTTTTCTCGTACATCTGCGCCAGCAACGAGCGGGACGCCGTGTAGCGGGGCTCCATTTCCAGGGTCCGTCGGCACTGGGCGATGGCTTCATCGGTGCGGCCTGCGAGCGACAACACGAGCCCGGCCATGTGGTTGACCGGTAACGACAGCGGGTCGACTTCCACCCCGCGGCGTATCACGGCGACGGCTTCCTCGCCCCGGCCTCCCCACGACGCGAGGAGGGCAGCATAGCCATGGTACGCAGTCGCGTAGTTGCGATTCAGGACGATCGCTCTCTTGAACGACCGTTCGGCGGCTTGGCGGTTCCAGTCGTACATCATCGAGATCAACCCGGCGGACGTGTGCGCTTCCGCCAGGTTCGCGTCGAGTTGAGCGCGGCTTCCGCGGCCTGCCTGGCCCTCGGCATGGACTCCCGCGGTGGCACGCGGCCGAAGGAGTAGCCGAGATAGAAATGCGAGTCGGCGAGGCCGGAGTACGCCGGGGCGTAGGTTGGATCGTGTTCGAGCGCCTGCTGGAAATACTGGATCGCGGTGCGCAGTGTCTCACCGGTACGCCTGTTCCAGAAGAAC
This sequence comes from uncultured Acidobacterium sp., assembly GCA_964513235.1. GTDB lineage: Bacteria > Acidobacteriota > Vicinamibacteria > Vicinamibacterales > UBA2999 > 12-FULL-67-14b. The sequence goes on along the minus strand of CAZEMI010000240.1, from coordinate 9,470 downwards.
CGTCCGCGGACGTACAACTCGTAGGCCTTCGGATCAACCCGGCTCGCGCGTGGCAGGACCGCTCCATTCTCGGCGATCCGTATGCGAATTTGATCGGCGATGGCGCGGGCCACGTTGCGGTGGAGCGCGAGGATGTCGCGTAGATCTTCCTCGTAGGTCTCCGCCCAGATGTGCGCGTCGGTGGCGGCCCCGAATGAGCTGGACCGTGATCCCCACCCGATCCCCGCTCCTGCGGACCGATCCCTCGACGATGGCGTCAACCTGCAAGGCGCGGCCGATGGCCGGCAGCGACTGTTTGGTGCCCTTGTACTGCATGACCGAGGTGCGGGAAATGACCTTCAGCGGCTGAATCTGCGACAGCTCCGCGATGAGGGCATCGGTCATGCCATCCGCGAAATACTCCTGCTCGAGGTCGCCGGAAAGATTCGCCAGTGGCAGCACGGCCAGCGAGTCAATGCGCTCACCCGCTGGAGCACCAAACCAATCCGCAAAATACATCGCGCTCGCCGCGGCGAGCAGTGCAGCGACGAGCAGCGCCACGAGCGCGCGTCGACGTCCCCTGGGCCGAGGTGCTGCGGCCGCATCGCCATGTGGTGCCGCCATCTGGAGTACTGCTCGGATCTCACCGGCACGCTGGCAACGTCGGGCGGGGTCTTTGACGAGACACGCGGCAATCGCGCGTCGGACCGGATTCGGTACTGTTTCCGGCAGCGGCGCTGGCTGCTGCTCGAAAATCGCGGCTGTCAGCGCGAATCCCGTTGCGCCCTGAAACGGCACACGCCCCGTGGCCATCTCATACAACAGCACGCCGAGCGACCAGACATCACTTCGCGCGTCGGCCGCTGATCCTGAGATGACTTCGGGCGCCATGTACGACAGTGTCCCGCCGGCGGAGCCCTCCGGCAGCGGCTCTCGCGTCTGCGTCAGCGCGTCGAGCACGTCGGGTGGCAGTCGGCGGGCCACGCCGAAGTCGAGGACTTTGGCACGCCCGTCGGGGGTCACGACAATGTTGTGGCTCTTGAGGTCGCAGTGGATCACGCGGTGGTCGTGGGCATGCGCAACGGCGTCGCTGATGTGGACGCCGTACCGGATGAGCGCCTCGTTGCCGAGTGGACGCCGACGGAGCATCGCGCTGAGCGGCTCGCCCTCGACGTACTCCATCACGATGAACGCGAAGTCCTCGGCTTGCTCGACTGCGTAAATGCCGCAGACGTGAGGATGGCTCAACGCAGAAGCCGCGCGAGCCTCATGCAGGAAGCGGCCTCGCGCCGCTTCGTCTGTGGCGGTCAGGATTTTGAGCGCGACGCGCCGATCCAGTCGAAGATCGCGCGCCGCGTACACGACACCCATCCCGCCAGCGCCCAGGCGTTGCTCGATCCGATAGTGTGCGAGGGTGCGGCCGATGAGCGGGTCGGTCATTCAGGCCTATCGACTGGCCCCGACCGCTCGAGGTCAGGTCCCGTTCGCATCCTAGGACCGCCGCCCGAGGCTGTCAACCTTGGAACCGTCGACATGGTCCAGTGGAGAGTGGGCGACAACAGTGCCCGGTTCATCCGTCCTGCCGCGCCCATGAGGTCGAAGTAACGCGGTCATTCGGGCACATATCCCGAAGGTGGTCCGTGCCGGGGGAGGTTTCGTCATGTCAACCCTTGACGACGAAGCCCTTCTTCTCGAGGTGCGCGCGCACGCGCTCGCGCAGATCGCCTTGCAGCTCCACGCCATCCTCGGTCGTGGCGCCGCCGCAGCCGCAGGCACGCTTCAACTCGGCGCACAGGGATTTCAGGAAGTCGTCGTTGGCGGGGAGGCCGAACACGACCGTGACGGTCTTCCCGCCGCGTCCTTTCTTTTCCATGCGGAGCTTCGCGACCACCCGATCGGGGACGGCGGCCTTCCCAGCGCTGAGCGTCTTACTGCACTGGCAATTCGACAGCGGCCAGCCGCATTTCGGGCAGGTGCGGCCGCCCTCGGTGGAGTAGACGAGTTTCGAGTTCGTCATCCAATCCGAGTATGTCAGTTTTGGACAATAATCGGCGCCATGACGAATCCTGCCTCCGCTGATCCGCCTTCGCTCGCGAACGCTCCGGCGAGCTTCGGCGAGACAAGCCTCACCCGTCGTGAACTGCTTGCCGGCGCCGGCGCCACGGCCGCCGCCCTGTTGCTCGATCCAGGCGGCGCCCAGGCGCAACAGGCCGCCGGCCGCGCCGTCGTGTTTACCAACACGATGGTCGTCAATCCCGATTCCGTGCAGGAAGATGTCGCGCTTGCGGTGCAGGGCGATCGGATTGCCGCGATCGGACCGACGGATGCGATCCTCAAGCAGTATCCGAACGCCGATGTCTACAACGGGCGCGGCAAGGCGCTCGTCGCGGGCCTCGTCAATTGCCACGCGCATCTTGGCGCCACCCTGGAACGCGGCTTCAACGAGGACTTCGGCTTTCCCAATTCCTCGAAGATCCCGGTTCGCCCGGGCAGTCTTCTCCAGGGCGAAGAGGGAACGCTGATGGCCACCATCGGCGCCCTCGAAGCGATCCGGACCGGCACCACCACGATGGTCGAGTTCACCGGCAACATCGGCCGCAATGCCGCGGCGCTCGCCCGCACGGGCATGCGCTGGGTCTTTGCTGAAGGCGTGCGCGACAGCGAGAACGTCCCGGGTCCGTTGTCGCCCGAGGGCCTGGCGAAGGGCACCATGCCGCGGTTCTCGCAGAAGCTGCGCGAAGAAGGCATGCAGCGCATCACCGAGCTGCACAGCAAGTGGCACGGCGCCAACGGCGGACGGATCTCGGTGTTCCCGGCCGCGTCGCTCGCCGAGACGTCCTCTCCTGAACTGTTGCGGGCGGTGCGCGCGTTCGCGGAGACACACGATCTCGGTTATACGATTCACCTCTCGCAGAGCCGCGCCGAGGTGGATTTCATGAAGAAGCACCACGGCATGACACCGCCGGCGTTTCTCGCCAAGCACGGCTACCTCGGTTCGCGCCTGTTCGCCGCGCACTGCCGCTACGTCGACGATACCGACGTCGCGTTGCTGGGCAAGACGCGGACGATCGTGTCGCATCAGGCGGCGATGGCCGCCAATCGCGGCGTGATCCCGCCGATTCACAAGCTGCGCGCCGCGGGATGCCCGATTGCGCTCGGCACCGACAACAACACCAACGACGTGTTCGCAGTGATGCGGATCGCCATGATCACCGAACGCATCGATCGCAACGATCCGTTCCCGGGCGTGCGGCCGCAACCTGAAGACATGCTCGAAGACGCCACGATGGGTGGCGCGCAGGCCGTGCGGCAGTCGAAGACGAATGGCACGCTCGAAGTCGGCAAGAAAGCCGACCTGCTGGTGGTCGATACGCTGCGCGCGCACCTGGTGCCCGCGGGACGCTTCCTGTCTGCGTGGATTCACAACGGGCAGGGCGCCGACATCGAATCGTCCATGGTCGACGGCCAGTTCGTGATGCGCGACCGCAAGGTGCTCACGGTGGACGAACCGGCGATCGTCGCCGAAGCCGACAAGGTCGGGCGGCGGATCTGGGGCCAGGTGCAGAAGGCCGGCCCCGTGCCGATCCCCGGCCGGCCCCGGAAACGATAATTCCGTTCGTAGGGCCGGCGCGAACCTGGGCCGGTGTGTACGCGTAGACAATCCTGATGGGTACTGTCCTGCAAGATTTACGGCACGGCGTTCGGCTATTGATGGCTCAGCCCCTGGTGGCTGCCGCGGCCATCGGTTCGCTCGCACTCGGCATCGGCCTGAACGTCGCGATCTTCTCGGTGGTGAATGCCGTGCTCCTGCGGGGCCAACCGCTGCACGAGCCGGATCGCCTCGTCGAAATCTATAGCGGCCTCAGCCAGGATTTCCCGCAGCTCACCACTTCGTATCCCGATTTCCAGGACATCGAACGCGGCGCCGACGCGCTCGCAGGCGTCACCGGCAGCAGCTTCGTGCGCGGCATCATGGCCTCGACGGGGCGCGGCTCGCTGGTCACGGGCGAAGCCGTGACCGCGAATTACTTCGATCTCCTGGGCATTCCCCTCGAACACGGCCGCGGCTTCCGCGCCGACGAGAACCTGGTTCCCGATGCTTCGCCGGTGATCGTCGTCAGTTACGGACTGTGGCAACGCACCCTCGGTGGATCGCCGGCGGTCATCGGCCAGCCGTTGAAGATCTCGGGCCTTGACTACACCGTGATTGGCGTCGCGTCGCGCGAGTTCAGCGGTCTCCTGCCCGGGATCGCCGCCGACTTCTGGGTGCCGTTGATGATGGTGGATCGCTTCGTGTTCTCCGGCATGCAGGCGTCGACGGACAACGACCCCGGCACGACGCGGCTCACGCGGCGAGGGCAACGGTGGCTGTTCGTCAAGGGCCGCTTGCAGGAGGGCCGCTCGGTTGCAGAGGCGCGCGCGCAAATCGACACGATCTATGCGCGGCTGCGATCGGAATTTCCCGGCACCAACAAGGATGTGACCGCGAGCGTGGTGCCGGCGTCGAGCGTGCGGTTTCACCCGATGCTCGACGGCTACTTCCGCGCGGCCGGCGGCGGCCTGTTTGCCGCGGTCGGTCTGGTACTGCTGATCGCGTGCGGCAATGTGGCGAGCCTGCTCCTGGCGCGCGCCAGCGCGCGGCGCCGCGAGTTTGCCGTGCGCGCCGCGATTGGCGCGTCGCGGCCGCGGTTGATCCGGCAACTGCTGTCGGAGAGCCTCGTGCTGGCGGCGGCGGGCGGCGTGGGCGGCGTGCTGATTGCGTGGTGGGTGACCCGCGCCCTGCAAGCACTCGCCAGCACGGACGTGTTTCCCATTCGCGTCGCGTTTGACTTCAACATCGACGGCGCGGTGCTCGCGTTCGCCGTGGGGGCGTCGCTCGTTACCGCGGTGGTGTTCGGCCTGGCGCCGGCCTGGTCCGCATCAAAACCCGAGCTGGTGCCCGCGCTCAAGGCCTCGGCCGAAGGCGACGAGCGCACGCGATGGTCGTTGCGAGACGTGCTGGTGATCGGCCAGCTCGCGCTCTCGATGGTGTTGCTCGTGATCGGCGCGCTGCTTGGCCGCGGACTCCTTGCCGCGTATGCGACCGATCTCGGTTACGACCCACGGCCGTTGTCGTCGCTGTCGTTCAACCTGAGCATGAACGGCTACGACACCGCGCGCGCCGCCGCGCTGCGCGATCGCGCCATCACCGCTCTGCAAGCGCTGCCGGGCGTCACCGAGGTCTCCACGGCATCGCGGTTGCCACTCGCGCCAGACATCAACATGGAAGGCATCAGGGTCCCGGGCCATCACGCGGCAACCGATCAGAGCACGCCGGTGGATTACGTCAGCGTCGGCGTCGATTACTTCAAGACCGTTGGGGTGCCGATTGTCGAGGGCCGCGCCTTTACCGAAGACGATGTGGCGCAGGATCGGCCGGTGGTCATCGTCAATGAGACGTTTGCGCGTCAATACTGGCCCGGCGCATCCGCGGTCGGCCGGCAGTTCTTTACAGGTGATGATTTCGAAGGCACGCCGACGGAGATCGTCGGCGTCGCCCGCGATCACAAGGTGCGATCGGTCGGCGAGGCGCCGCGGCCCTATCTGCACGCGCCGGCCGGAGGAGACAGCGTGTCGGTGTCGCTGGTGGTGCGAACCTCGACGCCGCCGTCGAGCGCGTTGCCGATGCTGCGCCAGGCGGTGTGGTCGATCGAACCCGACATCGTGTTTACCGAGGACGTGCCCGCACAGCAGGTCGCCGATACCACCATCCTGCCCACGCGCATCGGCGCGATGGTGCTCGGCGCCTTCGGTGCGTTGGCACTGTTGCTGGCCGCGATCGGCCTCTACGGCGTGGTCGCGTACTCGGTGAGCCGCCGCACGAGGGAAGTCGGCATCCGGATCGCGCTGGGCGCGCAGCGCGGCGAGATCTTGCGGACGATGGCCGCGCGAGGCGGGCGACTCGCGATTGCCGGACTGGTGATCGGCGGAGTGCTCGCCACTGCCGCGGGCAGCCTGCTCGAATCGATGCTGTACGGCGTGAGCGCCGTCGACGCGATCGCGTTCGCCGCGGCCGCTGTGCTGATGCTGGGCGTTGCCGCCCTGGCGAATCTCATCCCCGCCGCGGGCGCGACCCGAATCGACCCGGTTCGCGCCCTGCGGAGCGAATAAATGGTGTGCCGGGGACAGACCCCCATTTTCAGACCCCCATTTTCACCAATTGTTGAATTGGGGACAGACCCCCATTTCAAACATTTGTTACAAGTGCGTCCATCTGCGGCGCAGGTCACAAACATTTCGACTCACCGTATTCGGGTGAACACCCAAGCAACGAGCAATTTCTGCCATCGTGTAAGCGTGTACCACATGCGCTCTCAGCATCATTTGGGCTCGTTCTGCTTTGCTGCAGCCACGCGGGAAGAGGTCCTCGAGTGGTGGCCTGGCGAGCGCGCGATATGCCCGTGGAAGGGAAGCCCGGTAAAGTGTCGCGCCGATGTGCTCGCGTATCCCCCTCGTGAATGATGGCGGGCCCAAGGCCACCTTGAACAGCCACTCTTCTGCGTCAGCGACGGTTGGAGCGGCGACGTAATCGCAGAACTTCGATTGTGACTCGCGGCGACATTGCGCCGGGAACGCGGAGTCAAGCCAATCCAGCGAGAGATAACTCGGCACCGGAGCAAGCCCCACGGTGGTCGCGTAGCTGCTCCACTTCCAATCCGCAGGGGCCTCGACGAGACCCGCGGCGACAGGATTCAGCGCGATGTATGCCAGAACGACCCTGAGATACCGGTCGTTGTCCACCAAGAGCGGTTTGTATCGATCGCCAAAGAGATGGCCGGTGCGCCGGTGCCGGTGATTTGAGGACTGCGCAAAACAGCCGTTGAGGTATCTCTGGAAGGCAGGGAGGTTGGCACGCGGTGTCCTCACGGCCAGGTGGTAGTGCGTACCCATCTGGCAATCGGACAACACGTCGACACCATAGCGAGCTGCCGCCTCCGCCAAGATCTCCCTGAATCGCTCTCGGTCATGAACGTCTTCGAAGATCGCAGCCTTGCGGTTGCCACGCGCCATCGTGTGGTAAATCCCGTCACGGATATTGAGCCGGCGTCCTCTGGGCATACGCCGGAGTCATCCAAACGGTGCGCCGATCGAAACTCGTGGAAATCCTTCGGTAATTCCAAATCGGTCATTTTGGCGTCGCAGAATCCGAAATACAGAGGGCGATTCGGCCGCGCATTTTCTGCTTCGAGAGTCGTGCGTCCTGACGATGGACGTGTGGCCGCTGATGAAATTGGGGGTCTGTCCCCGCCACACCATTTCGGCGGATGGTGAAAATGGGGGTCTGTCCCCTCCACACAGCCGAACGTCCCGCGCGCGTGTCAGCGTCGGCGGCGCTTCGCTGCGATTAGCGCTGCCAGTCCGGCACCCATCAGCGTCATGGTCGCCGGTTCGGGCACCACGGTCGGCTGCTCGACGATCTCAAAACGAACCGCGCCGCCAGAGAACCGCGAATGCTCACTCTCGAACCGTAGCCCGCCAAAGATGCCGCCGTTGGGATCGAACACGGGCACCGTTGGCAGCGTGCCGTCCTTGATGTTCAGATCGTAGTAGCCGGCCAGCAATATTCCGAAGGCGTCGTTCAGCGGCCACGCGCCGGGTTCTTCAACCCACCCGTTGCCCCACAGGAATTGAATGAGACCGGCCTCTCCTTCGGGAAGGCCCGCGAAGCACCCGACTTCCGGAAGACCCGCGTTGGTATAGACCTCGCCACCCGAATGCGAATAACTGAACCCGCCAAGCTTGAATGTCGCGGCTCCGGCGCTGTAGACGTTGCAGCCGGGAGAGAGCACGGTTGGCGTCGATTGCGGATCGAACGTGACGGTGAGTTCCCAAGGCGTGCCGGGCTCGAGGCCTGGCCATAAGTTCATGCCATCGTTGACATTAAACACCTCGTTGGCAGCCTTCCAGGTGATGGGATCGGCCAATGCGGGGGAGGGAATGGCCAGAACACACAAAACAGCAAGGTAACGCATGCAGCAAGCGCTGCAAAACGCAGACCTCGTCAGCGGATCTTGCGCGAACTATTAGTTGTTGGGGATGAACGTGAAGCGTGCGAAGCCGCTTGCCGTGCCGGACCATGGCCACAGCGCCGCGCTGCTGCGCGGACGGGCATCCGCGCGCACGAGCACGTAGTACTCGCGATTGGCTTCGAGTTGCTTGGTGTCGAAGAGCGGCAGGCGGTCGAAGTTGGTCACCATCTGCGCGACCTCCGCCGGATCCTCGACTACGAACGACTGCTCGACGCGGCCGTTCCTCGCCTGCGATACCGTGTGACGCCGCGTGAGGTTGTCGTAATCCACGCTGGTCGAGACCACCGCGGTGGCCACCGTGCGATCGACCCATGCCGGCACTTTGAGTTTGAGCTCCACGGTGTAGGTAAACACCGTGCGCAGGCCGCTCGAAACCACGGCCTTCATTTCGTCGGTCAATCCGCCATCGAGCGCGAACGTCACCAGCACCTGGCCATCGCGCACGAGCGGACGCACGCGAAGTGTGTTTGCGTCCTGGGCATAGGCGCTCCCCGCCGTCGCCGCCAGGAAGGCGAGCGTGAACATCACGACGCTGGCATTACGAATGTACAGACGAGCTGGAAACATCAGAAAACGTTGACCGGGGAGACTCTAACATACGTATCGGCACAAGAGACCGATATATGATGGGGAAGACCCAAAAAAATCGATGAAATACAGGCTGTTTTTTGCCGTCCTCGCCGTCGGCATCGCCACTCTGCCAGTCCAGAAGGGGTCTGCTCAGGACTTTCCCTACCAGGTATTCGAGCGGTATCTCGAGCCGCTGGCGCAGGGGATTGGGATGCCCGGCTTGTCGGCGTTGATCCTGAGGAACGGGAGCATCGAGTGGGAACACGGCTACGGGTTTTCGGACGTCGCGAACCGGACGCCGGCCACGATTCACACGCCGTATCCGGTTGGCGGCGTCACGCAGGCTGTAACCGGCGTGTTGTTCGGTATTTGCGTCGATCGTTACGGGTTGAAGATCGACGAGCTGATGGGATCGCATAGCCCTGGTTTTTCCGACCCGGGGGCGACCATCCGGCACGTGCTCGCGCATGCTTCGACGGGACGATACGAATACGACCCGGGCAAGTTCGCCGGCCTGACGCCCGTCCTCGAGCAATGCATCCGCCTGCCGTTTCGCGTCGCCACGGCGGTTGAGGTGCTCGATCAGCTGGGCATGACCAGATCGGTGCCCGGCCTCGATCTCAACAAGCCCGAGGGCGCACAGGCGCGTGAACTGTTCACCGAGGCTGCGGCCAGGCATTACGACTCGGTGCTGCGTGAAGCCGCGGTGCCGTACCGCATCGACCGCAGAACCGGACGGCACACACGCTCGGAGTATCCGACGTATGGGTTCGACGCTGCCGGCGGTCTCGTTGCCTCGGCGTACGATCTTCATACCTTCGAGGCGAAGCTCGATGATGACGACAACGTTCC
>CAZEMI010000239.1:0-123703 GCA_964513235.1 uncultured Acidobacterium sp. | reverse complement strand
TCGCCGGCGCCGCCTGGATGTTTGCCCCCGCGCTGGTGCAACAGGTGCTCGTCGATCTCAATCGCTTTCGTCCCGATCCCACCCGCATGGCGGTGCTCGAGGCGCGCCCGTTGTTTCTCTACACCGGCAATTGGACCTGGTCGCAGCCGTGGGTCTTCTTCCGCAGCGGTTTCTACGTCGGGGCGATCGCGGTGGTGGCGCTGGTCCTTGCGCTGTGGCGATCGCGTCGCGCCGATCATTTGCTGATTGTGTGTTTCACCGTCGCGAACTACGCGGCCACGGTCGGACAAAACCGCTTCGGCTATTACCTCGTGCCGGCCACGGCGGTGGTGTGCGCCTGGCTCGCGACCCGAGTGCTGGATTGGGGCGGCGTGCCGCACGCCGGCAATCCCGCGCCGAAGCTCCGCCGGCCGATGCCGTTTCAGCGCGAAATCGCCGTGATCGCGGTGGCCGGCGTCATTGTCGCGCCGAACATCGTGCCGGCCGCGATCACCACCACGCGCGTGGGTGGCATGACGGACTACTGGTTCGAGGCCATGCAGTGGCTGCGCACGATGACGCCCGAGCCGTTTGGTTCCGCCGATCATTACCTGGCGCGGTACGACGGCACCGGCCCTCAAGCCGGCTACACCGTGATGAACTGGTGGGATCAGGGCTACTGGATCATTCAATCGGCGCGGCGCGTGCCGGTCTCGAATCCCACGCAGGGCGGCGCGCCAATCGCGGCCAGCTTCCTGACCGCGACCGACGAAGGCGAGGCCCTCGCGCTGCTCACGCCGCAGCGCGCGCGCTATGTGATCGTGGACTTCGAGCTGCCGTTCCGCGAAGGCAACTCTGGCGCGCTCTCCGGCCGATTCCAGAACCTCGCCGACTGGGCAGGCATTCCAACATCGCACTACTACTCGCTCTGTTTCTCACGCCCGGGAGAGGCCGACGCCTGGCAGCCGACCTGGATCTTTCGCGAGGCGTACTACCAGACGATGGCCTACCGGTTGATGGTGCTCGGCGGCGCCGCTGCCGTGCCGGACCACAACACGTATGTCGTGGAGCTCCGCGATCGGACAGACACCACCGGCCGTCCATTCTGCGAGGTGGCGAGCCGCCTGCAGTTTGCCACCGCCGACGCGGCCAGGGCGGCGGCGACACAGCGCGGCAGAGGATTCCACGTGGTCGGGCTCACACCATGGTTCCCCGCGTTCCCCGTTGCCGCTATCACGGGCCTGCGCCAAGTGGCCGACTTCCGCGATCCCGCGCAACAGGCGGGTGAATCGCCGATGGTCAGGGTCTTCGAAATAAGGGCGCCGCATTGACGATTGTCAATTGACTGATTTAGTGACTGTTGTCGAATTGGCGATCGTCAATCGTCAATTCGATTCACGCAATTGGCAATTTGCAGATCGCGAAACAGTCACTAAATCAGTCAATTGTCGATTGTCAATTTATTCCGCCCGCAGCGCCGACGCAGGATCAGTGGCTGCTGCGCGCCGCGCCGGTGTCCATGCCGCAGCGGCGAGAACGACGGCGAAGAGGACCGCCGTCCCACCAAATGTGATCGGATCGATCGGCGGCACCCCGACTAACAGGCTTTGCGCGAGCGTGCCGATCCCGCTGGCCAGCACGAGGCCAACCACGCCGCCGATGACGGCGAGCGAGCCGGCCTGTTTCAACACCATGGAGCGCATATCCCGATCCGAGGCGCCGAGCGCCATGCGGATCGCAATTTCGCGGGTGCACTGCGTGACCAGGAAGGCCATCAAGCCATAGAGGCCGAGCGCCGCGAGGAAGATACCGATCGTGCCCACGCTTCCCGCGATCCACGCGGCGAGCTTCTGCGGCAGCAGCCCGATGGCCGCGGCATCCTCGAACGACTGCAGCATCAGCACCGGCACGCCGGGTTCCACCTGCGCCATCGCGGCGCGGATCTCCTGGCCGATCTGGCGGCCGGGCACGTGACGGACGTAGAACTCGATGACGCTGTGGGGCTGCTGCGCCATTGGCACGTAGATGAACGGCGCCGGGGCGCTGCTGATGTAGCGGTACTTCGCGTCCCTCGCCACGCCGACAATCTCGACGGCGCGCTCTTCCTTCTCGTTCAGTTGTTGCATGACCGTGCGGCCGACGCCCGATTGTCCTGGCCACGCCTGGCGAACGAAGGTTTCGTTGACGATCGCCACGTACGGCGTGCCTGCCCGATCCGAATCGCGAAAGGCGCGGCCGTCGACGATCGCCATGTCGATGGTCGCGAAGTACTCCGGGGAGACGATGTCCCAGTCGGCGTCGAGCCGGCCATCCTCTCGCGGTCCGGAGACGCCGGGCACGCGCAAACTGCCAAGGCCGAAGCCGCTGCCCTGCAGCGGAATCATGCGCGCGTGCGCCACCGACTCCACGCCGCTAATCCCTTGCAGGCGGTCTGTGAATCGTGACGCCAGGGCCACGGCCTGCTGCTCGCGATAGCCGCCAAGCGCGACGTCCACCGACGCGATCTGGATATTCGCGGTGCGGAATCCGGGATCGGTGTGCGCCGCCTTTTCCAGCGAACGGAGGAACAGGAACGCGGTGATCACCAGCATCAACGACAACGCGACCTGCGCGGCCACCAGCGAATTGCGCAGCCGGAATCGCTTGCGATCCGCGGTGGCATTCGCGCCGTGCAGCATCGGCGCGAGGTCCGCGCTCAGGGCATGGCGCGCCGGCGCCAACCCGAACACCAGGCCGGTGATGAGCGCGAGTCCGAACGCGAAGGCCATCACGCGAACGTTCACGCCGAAGTCGAGATTGATCACGATCGGTAGTGCCGGCAATGAGCTCTCGAGCATCGCCACCAGCCACATCGTCAACGGCACCGACACGATGGCGGCCGCCGCGAATAGCACCAGCGTCTCGGTCAACAACTGCCCGATCAATTGGCGGCGGCCTGCGCCAACCGCGAGACGCGTCGCCATTTCCCGCCGCCGCGCCGCCGCTCGCGCGAGCTGCATGCCCGCCACATTGCTGCAGGCGATGGCGACGAGCGCGCCGGTCAGCGCAAACAGGAAGCCGATGAACGCCAAAAACGGTGTCCGCACCGGCCCGGGGATACGGCCCATCGTCGCGATTGCGACAGTGTGACGCGGATTGGCCCGCGGTTCGGACTTCTTGTAGGCCTCGATCAGCGTGTTGAGCTCGGCTTTCGCCTGTTCGATCGACACGCCCGGCTGCAGCCGTCCGATGGCGACGTGCCACACCCCACGGGGTTCGGTGAGCAGGTTGGCGTCGGCTCGCCCGCGCACGACTTGCACCATGGCCATCGGCGCCCACAAGTCGGTGCCGATCATCGACGACCCCTGGAAGCCCGGCTCGGCGACGCCGACCACCGAGAACTCGCGGTTGTTGAGGCGCAGGGGCTTCTGGAGAATGTCGGGATCGCTGTTGAACCGCTTCGTCCACAAGGCGTGGCTGAGCACGACCACCGGCCGTTCGCCAGGGATCTGATCTTCGTCTTCACGGAAGAAGCGCCCGAGCACGGCGCGCGTCCCCAGCACGTCAAAGTAGTTGCCCGATACCAGGGTGCCGATGACGCGCTCGCTGGTGCCTTCGGTCCCCAGGCTCATCGGTCCACCGCCGAAATCCACCGCGGCGATCTCCGTCGTGCGGCTGTGTTCGCGCAAGTACCGGTAAGTCGGGTGCGCCATGTTGTCGAACCCGCTGCCCTGATTGGCGCGTCCGATATCAATAACCTCCGATGCATTGCGCACCCCCACGGTGGGTTCGAACAGCAAGGCATCCGTGAGGCTGAATATCGCCGCCGCGGCGCCGATGCCGAGCGCGAGCGAAACGATGGAGGTGACCGTGAAAACGGGGCTGCGCCCCAGTAGACGCACGGAGTGCCTGAGGTCTGCGCTGAAGGCCATGGGTGACTAGACTGGAATCACCCTGTTTTTGTTTCACCCCCGCCAAAGTGGCAGGGAATTAGCAATCAAAACCGTGAGGTGAACGTGCCGCAAGTGTCTTCTCAGCCGTTTCGCGACCGGGCTGAGGCCGGCGATCTCCTTGCGGCCCGGTTGTCAGGGCTGGCCGATCGGGATGACGTGATCGTGCTCGCGCTGCCTCGGGGCGGCGTGCCCGTCGGTTACGAGGTGGCCAGCGCCCTCCGCGTCGCCTTCGACGTGTTTGTGGTCCGCAAACTCGGTGTTCCAGGGCATGAAGAGCTGGCGATGGGGGCCATCGCCAGCGGCGGTGTGCGGCTGGTGAATCACGATGTCGTGGATGCGCTCGGCATCCCGCCGGAGGTGATCGACCAGGCCGCCCGGCGCGAGCAGGTCGAGCTCGAACGTCGCGAGCGCCTGTATCGCGGCAGCCGCCCGCTGATTCCACTCGCCAACAAGACGGTCGTGCTCGTGGACGATGGCCTCGCCACGGGCTCGACCATGCGCGCGGCCGTGACCGCCGTCGGTCAACAACAGCCGGCGCGCATCATCGTGGCCGTCCCGGTGGGCGCGTCCTCGACCTGTGAAGAGTTGGCCGGCGAGGCCGACGAAGTGATCTGCCTGCGATCGCCCGATCCCTTCATGGCGGTTGGCCTCTGGTACCGTGACTTCACCCCGACCTCGGACAACGAGGTCCGCACGCTTCTGGCAAGGAACGACAGGTGACGTGGCCGTCGAGCAATCTGTATCGGCATCTGGTGTCGGCGGCGACGTCGGCGGCCGTGCAATGCTGCAACTCCCGCGAGGATGTCAAACGCATCGTCAACCGGATAGGACCGGCGCGCGTGTATCTGATCGGCGAAGCGTCGCACGGCACGCAGGATTTCTACAACGTGCGCGCCACCATCACGAAATACCTCATCGAGCATCGCGGGCTGAGCGCCGTTGCGCTCGAGGCCGACTGGCCCGACACGTATCGCGTCAACCGGTTTGTCCGCGGCGAGGGCCCCGACGCCGACGCCAACGCAGCGCTCTCGGGCTTCGAGCGATTCCCCGCGTGGATGTGGCGGAACACGGAAGTGCTGTCGTTTGTCCGCTGGCTGCGGGATTGGAACGACCGTCATCCCGATCGCAAGGTCGGCGTCTACGGTCTCGACCTGTACAGCTTGCGAACGTCGGCGCAGGCCGTGATCGCCTACCTGGACAAGGTCGACCCGAAGGCGGCCGAGCGCGCCAGGGCCCGCTACGCCTGTTTCGATCATTTCGCCGGCGACACTCAGGCGTACGGCTACGCGGCCTCCGCGGGCCTCGTGGAATCGTGCGAGGACGCGGTGCTCGAGCAGCTGGTCGACCTCCGGCGGCGCGCGGCGGAGTACGCCACGCGCGATGGGCAGGTGGCGCGGGAGGCATTCTTCGTCGCCGAACAGAACGCGCGGCTGGCGCTCAACGCTGAACAGTATTATCGCGCGATGTTTCGCGGGCGGCACTCGTCCTGGAACATTCGCGATACGCACATGGCCGACACCTTTGATGCGCTCGAGGCGTTCCTCGGGCGTGACGGATCGAAGCCGACGATTGCGGTGTGGGCGCACAACTCGCATCTCGGCGACGCGCGCGCCACCGAAAGGGGCGAGCGCGGCGAGCTGAATCTCGGGCAGCTGCTGCGCCAGCGGCATGGATCGGAGGTGCGCTCGATCGGCTTCACGACCTACGAAGGCACCGTGACGGCGTCGTCAGATTGGGACGGTGTTGCCGAGCGCAAGGTCGTGCGGCCGGCCCTCGACGACTCGGTCGAGCACCTGCTGCACGCCGTTGGCCTGCCGCAGTTCGTGCTGTTCCTCGACGACCAGCAGCTCGGCGGATTCGTCTCGCCGTTGCTGGAGCGCGCCATCGGTGTCATCTATCGTCCGCAGACCGAGCGGCAGAGTCATTACTATCACGCGCGGGTATCCGAGCAGTTCGACGCGCTGATGCACATTGACCGCACGACGGCCCTCGTCCCCCTCGAGCCGTCGCCGCACTGGTACCGCGAGGAGGTGCCAGAGACGTATCCCTCCGGTCTCTGACAGAGAAAACGGCCGAGGGGGATCAATCGTCACACGCGGCGCCGGCCGGTCAGCCCGCTCGACGCGCCGGTTCCGATCGCGGTTTGCACGCCCAGGAACTCCCCGACGTTGTCCATCGTGAGCAAACCCACGAGATTTCCCTGATGCACGACCGGGATAGTGTGGCAATCGCGGCCCTGCAGCCGCAGGAACGTCACGTCGAGCATGTCGGACGACTCGGCCACTGCGAAATTGCGCCGCATGACCTGCGCCACCGGCGCGTGTTGCTCCTGACGCGCCAGCGCCGTCAGCAGATCCCCTCGCGTCAGAATGCCGACCACCGCACCCTCGTCGACGACCGGAAAGTCCTGCTGCGCCCCCGACAGCAGCAATTCGACGGCGCGGGCGAGCGTGTCATCCGGAGCCAGGATCCGGAAGTCCGTCATCATCGCCCGATCAAGCGGAACGCCGGCAAAGGCCGACTTCATCTGGACCATCGCGGCTTCCTGGCCGGCGCCGATCCACACGAACAACGCGATGAATATCAGGAACGGATTGCTGAACAGCCCGATCAGTCCGAAGACGAGCGCCATTCCCTGGCCGATGTTGGCGGCGAGCTGCGTCGCCCGCGCGTAGTTCATTCGGGTGGCCAGCCACGCGCGCAGCACCCTGCCGCCGTCCATGGGGAAGGCGGGCAGCATGTTGAACGCCGCCAGGAAGATGTTCACGAGCATGAGCCGCTCGACCAGCGAGCCGCTCGTCATGTCGAGGCTGCCGAGCGGCGCCAACGTGCCGGTGACCAGCAGCGCGACAAGCAGCACCGCGGCGATCGCCACGTTCACCGCGGGTCCCGCGAGCGCCACCCACAACTCCTGCCTCGGGTCGTCCGGCATCCGCTCGAGACGGGCCAGCCCGCCAATCGGCAGCAGGGTGATGTCGAGAGTCTTGATGCCGAATCGTCTGGCCGTCAGGGCATGGCCGAACTCGTGTAGGACGACACAGCCGAACAACGCCAGAATGAACGCCACACCCTGCACGGCCGCGGCGGCACTGCGCTCCTCTTGCCAGAGCGCGAACGCCACCCATGCAATCAGCATGAGGAACGTGGTGTGAACGTAAACGTCGATGCCGGCAAACGTCCCGATGCGTATCGACCACTTCATTGGGATCTCCTGCTGCTAGTCAGGCCACCGATTCACACCGATTAGTCACCGATTGGTCGGACACGCTGCTAGATTATCCGGACCAACTGTACGGGGGACGAAATAGAGAGCGCGTTGCCAAGTTCCTCAACGACTGGCAGCTCGGCGGTTTCGTCTCGCCGTTGCTGCAGCGCGCCATTGGTGTAATCTATCGTCTGCAGACCGAGCGGCAGAGTCATTACTTCCCATTGACCGCACGACGGCCCTCATCCCCCAGGAGCCGTCGCCGCACTGGTACCGCGAGGAGGTGCCAGAGCCGATCCCTCCGGTCTCTGACAGAAAACGTATGGCGATTGCTCGACCCCTATCGCAGGCGCAGACGATGCGTGTGCCTGTGGACGGCACGATTTTAAATGCCGATCTCGCCATCCCGGTGGAAGCCCGCGGGATGGTCGTGTTCGCTCACGGCAGCGGCAGCAGCCGGCATAGTCCGCGCAATCAATTCGTGGCGCGCGTGCTGCAGCAGGCGGACTTCGGCACGCTGCTGATGGATCTGCTCACCGAGAAGGAGGAAGCGCTCGACCTGCAGTCGCGCGAGATGCGGTTCGACATTCGCCTGCTCACCAAGCGGCTGACCGCGACGGTGGACTGGCTGGCCTCGCAGCCATCGTTCAAGCACCTGCCAATCGGCGTCTTTGGTGCCAGCACCGGCGCCGCGGCGGCGCTGGTCACCGCGGCCGAGCGTCCGGATCTCGTCAAGAGCGTCGTCTCGCGGGGCGGCCGCCCGGATCTCGCCGGTGATGCGCTCGGCCGCGTGCAGGCGCCGACGTTGCTGATCGTCGGCGGCTACGACGATGCGGTGCTGGCCCTCAATGAACAGGCGAAGGCGCGCTTGCCTGGCGACGCGGCGCTCAAAATCGTTCCTCGCGCCACCCACCTGTTCGAAGAGCCCGGCGCGCTCGCGCAGGTGGCCGATCTCGCCGCCTCGTGGTTCTGGAATACGTTAACGAAGAAGACATAATGAAACGGTGCGCCTGACATCGTTTCAACGCCTTGCGCTCTGGACCACGGCCGCGACCTACTTCCTGATCCTCGTTGGCGGCCTCGTGCGCGCATCGGGTGCGGGGCTGGGGTGTCCCGACTGGCCGCGTTGTTTCGGATCCTGGATCCCGCCTGCTTCTGCCGCCGATCTGCCACCGCAATTCGACGTCTCACAGTTCAATCCGGCGCTGATGTGGACGGAATACGTGAACCGGCTACTCGGCGTCACCGTGGGTTTCCTGATCCTCGCCACCACGATCTCGGCGTGGCGTCATCACCGGAACCAGCCACGCATTTTCTGGACGATCGTCGCGGCGTTGTTGCTGACGGGATTTCAGGGCTGGCTGGGCGGACGCGTCGTGGCCCACGAACTCGCGGCGTGGATCGTCACGGTCCACATGATCGTCGCGCTCGTGATCGTGCAGATGTTGCTGTATGTCACGGTCGAGGGTGCGCAGGGTGCGCAGGGTGCACAGGGTGCACAGGGTGCGCGGCTGGCCATTGTGGCGTTAATTGTTCTCACCCTGATCCAGATCGGATTCGGCACACAGGTTCGTGGCGCGGTTGATACCGCGCTCGACGCCGGCGTGGCGCGGGATCTCGCATTGGGGACCGTGGGACGTCTCGATTTCCTCCATCGTGATCTCGCATTCGCGGTCTTGGCCGGTGCGAGTGCCCTCACCCTCTGGCTGCTGTCAAAGCGCTCGTCGCCCACCGTGCTCCGTTGGTCTTTCGTGGTGCTGTCCCTCGCCGTTCTGCAGGTCGTGCTGGGCATGGTGATGGCGTATGGGTCCCTGTTACCGGCAGCCCAGGTGGGGCATCTAACTACCGCCAGCCTGCTACTGGGCGCGGAAACCGTGGTGTTGCTCCTGGCGTGGCGGCACGGCATCTGAGATCGGTATAAGATTCGCGAATTGAGGGGACACATGAAACGACTGACCGTCCTGCTGTGCCTGGTTGCCACCGCCGCCGCGGCGCAAGGCGCCTACGATGAGGCGGCACTCAAGGCGTTTCGCGCCGAGCGCGAAAAGGTCCTGCTGGCCGACAACGGCTGGTTCACCGTGGCCGGACTGCACTTCCTGAATCCCGGTGCGAACACGTTCGGCTCCGATCCGCTGAACGACATCGTCCTCGAGTTCGCCGACGTACCGAAGTACGCCGGCGTGATCACGATGGACGGCAGGAACGTGACGATCAAGGCGGCGGAAAATCAGACGCTGACCTATAACAAGGCGCCGGTGAAGGAAGCGCCGCTGCGGCTCGCCGAAAACAAGCGGCCCGCCGATCAGATCACCTTCACGTCGACCTTGTTCTTCCTGCACTTCAGCGGTCCACGCCTGGCGATTCGCGTGCGCGATCAGAATGCGCCGCTGCGGAAAAACTTCTCGGGGCTGAAGTGGTATCCGGCGAACCCGGCGTTCAGGGTCACCGGTCAGTTCACGCCGCTCGCGGCGCCGAAGGTGGTGCAGGCGCCGACGATCCTCGGCGACCTCGAGCCCTTCACCGTGCCCGGTACCGTGGCGGTGACGATCGGCGGCAAGACCGCGAACATGGAAGCGTGGCGATCGGGTCAGCGCCTGTGGTTCGTGTTCCGCGATCAGACCAGCGCCGACAGCACGTATCCGTCGGCGCGCTTCCTGTATACAGACGCGCCCGGACCCGACGGCACGGTCACGCTCGACTTCAACCGCGCACAGAACCCGCCGTGCGCGTACAACCCGTGGACCACGTGCCCACTGCCGCCGTCGGCAAACCGGCTGCAGGTGCGGATCGAAGCGGGCGAGAAGCGCTACCACGCCGAAGCCACGTCGAACGCCGCCGTGCTCAGGAAGTGAGTGCGGCGCGATCGACGCCAGCTATTTCGCGTTTCTCTCGTATACGTTCATCCTCGTCGTCACGCCCGGATCGACGACGGCCGTGGTCGTGCGCAACACGCTCGAAGGGGGCCGCCGCGCCGGGTATGTGACGGCGCTTGGCGCAGCGGCGGCCAACACGACGCTCGCCCTCGCCTGCGGACTCGGCTTGTCGGTGCTGCTGGCGATCTGGCCGGGCTCGCTCGACGCGATCCGGATCGGCGGCGCGCTGTTCCTCGCGTGGCTGGGCGCGGGCAGCTTATGGCGCGCCTGGAGCCGGCCTGACGGCGGCATCACCCTCTCGCTGGATCCATCGGCGCTGCCGGCGCGCTCACATGCCGGCGCGTATTTCGGAGACGGGCTGGCGATCAACCTGCTGAGCCCGGTGATCATCAGCTACTACCTGTCGGTGGTGCCGTCGTTCATTCCCACCGGCGCGTCCCGTTTGTATTACTCCGGCCTCGCGGCCACGCACGTCAGCCTGGCGGTGATCTGTCACGCGATGTGGGCGACGAGCCTGGACGCGATGCGTCGCTGGTTCGTGCAGCCGTGGAGACGACGCGTGCTGCAGACGCTCACCGGCTTCGCCCTGATCGGGCTCGCGATGACGATCCTTCTCTAGGTTCCAGGGGTTCCAGGAGTTCCAACGGTTCCAGGGGTTGGGTTCGGACGGGTTCCGCGTTCGAGCACTCGGAACCGCATTTCGAACCAAACCCCTGGAACCCTTGGAACCCCTGGAACTCTTGGAACCGGTTGTTCCCTATGCCGCCTCGAAGCTGGCCACGAGCAGCGTGATGTTGTCCTTCGCGGGGCCGGCCATCGCAAGCGCGAGAAGTTTCTTCGCGGCCGCCTCGACATCCGGCTCTCCGTCGATCGTTGCGGCGATCACCGCATCGGTCACCGCTTCGGTCAATCCATCCGAGCAGAGCAGCAGCCGATCGCCGGCCTGAATCTGGAGGGCGCGCGCTTCGACCTTCACGCCGGCCTCGGGACCGCCCACGACATTGGTGATGACGTGGCGCATGCGATGTCCCGCGGCCTCATCGGGCTGAATCGCGCCGGAACGCACCAGATCGGCCACCAGCGTGTGGTCTTTGGTGAGCTGGTGCAGCTCGCGCCCCCGAAACAGATACGCACGACTGTCCCCGACATGGACGACGCACAATTGCGCACCGAGTTGAAACGCCATCGTCACGGTCGTGCCCATGCCACGCAGTTCCGGTTTATCCGCGGCCTCCTCGACGATGGCGGCATCGGCTTGCGTGAGGGCGACTTGGAACTGGGCAAGTACTTTCTTGGCCTCGCTGCTGTCGGTGCCGAAAAACCACTTGAAGGAGTTGAGTGTGAAGTGCTCGATGGCCGTCACCGCCAGGGCGCTCGCGCGCTCGCCGGCGCGGTGTCCGCCCATGCCGTCGGCGACCAGGAACAGGTGCGCCCGTTCCTCGCCCACTTGCAGGCGCGGCCCCTCCAGGCTCGTTTGGCAGACGCGCATCGCCTTGGTGAGCTCGGCGGTGAGGAACTGGTCCTCGTTCGTCGATCGCACCTTGCCTTTGTCGGTGATGCCAAACGATTTGACGGTGAGCTCCGCACTCACCGGCGGTGGCGGGAAAATCGTGGTACGGGCGGCCGCGGGGATTGACAATGCGGTGTCGGCGGTTGAGCTGGTGGAAGCCATCCCCATAGCTTGCCACGACTTTCAACCGGCGCGCTGTCCCGATCGGTACAGTGGAACAATGTGGCCCGTGCGATCGCGCGCCACGGCCAGGCCCCCATCCGCACTCTCGATCGAGCTCGATCGCGATCCTGCGCAGATCGCGCGGTTCAGCGAGGACGCGGCGCATTTTGCCGGCGGGGTGGCGAGTGGGGTGGTACGCCCGCGCTCCACCGACGAGGTGTCGGCGTGCCTGCGCCACTTCGCGCACGTGCTGCCGGTCGGTGCGCAGTCGTCGTTGACCGGCGGCGCCACTCCCGCCGGCGACGTGGTGCTGTCGACCGAACGGCTGAGCTCGATGACGATCGAGGGTGATCGCATTCGCGTCGGCGCCGGCGTGCCGCTGCAGATCGTCCAGGACGCGCTCGCGAAGACCGGCCGTTGGTTTCCTCCGGTGCCGACCTATCTCGGCGCATTTGCGGGCGGGGCGGTGGCGACGTGCGCGGCCGGCGCGGCGACGTTCAAGTACGGCACCATCCGCGAGTGGGTGGAAGGCCTTACCGTCGTCCTCGCCGGCGGCGACATCCTCTCGTTGACCCGCGGCGAATGCCGCGCGTCGGCCGATGGCATCTTCGAGATTGAGACTGCCGGTGGAATGAGAACGGTGCGGATTCCACCATTGCGGATGCCCGACGTTCCAAAAAGATCCGCCGGCTATTTCGTGGCGCCGGAAATGGATCTCGTCGATCTCTTCATCGGTTCCGAGGGCACGCTCGGCGCGATCGCCGAAGTGCAATTGCGGACCGCGCGCCTGCCGGGTGGTCTCTGCCGGGCGTTCGTGCCCGTGCATGCCGAGGCCCAAGCCATTGCGCTCGTCGCCGAGCTTCGCGGTGCGGCGATGGCGACCTGGGCCTCGCGTGACGGCAACGGCATCGACGTATCGGCGATCGAGCATCTTGATGCGCGCTCCATCCAGATCCTGCGTGAAGACGGCGTGGACCGAAGATTGGACATCACGCTGCCGCAAGGCGCGGGGATGGCGCTTCTGATCGACCTCGAGCTGTCCGAAGCGGATGCCGCCACGGATCTGTGGCCGGTGATCGCCTCGTCGCTGGAGCCGGACGCGGTGGATTCGCCCTTGACCAGGTTTTGCCGTCTGCTGGATCGCCATGGTGGGTTCGACGCTGCGGAGATCACGCTGCCTGGCGATCGCTCTCGCGCGGCCGCGTTCGCGGACCTGCGGGAAGCGGTGCCGGCCGGCGTCAATCGCCGCGTCGCGCTCGCCAGGCAAGTGCATCCAGAAATCTCCAAGACCGCGGCCGACATGATCGTGCCGTTCGATCGCTTCGACGAGATGATGACAGTGTACCGGCGCCTGTTCGCCGAGCGCGGCCTCGACGTGGCCATATGGGGCCATATTTCGGACGGCAACGTGCATCCGAACGTCATTCCGAAGGACGCCGGCGATGTTCGCAAGGGCCGCGAGGCGATTCTGGCGCTCGGTGAAGCCGTGATCGGGATGGGCGGGTGTCCGCTGGCCGAGCACGGTGTGGGCCGCAACCCGGTGAAGCAGCAGCTGTTGCGGCAGTTGTATGGCGACGCCGGGATCGATGCGATGCGCCGCATCAAGCTCAGCCTTGATCCTCAGCGCGCGCTCGCCAGCGGGGTGATTTTCCCACCACAATGAAGAGAGATGCTGGCGGAAGTCCAGGCCGAGGTGGAATGCCGCCCGGCCGAAACCGCGTTTGTTCTTCTTCTTGATTTCGACGGCACCCTGGCCGAGTTCAATCCCGACCCGGCCGCGCCCGAGCTGACGCCGGAACGCCACGAGGTCTTGATGCGGATTGCCCAGCATCCCACCGTCTCGCTTGGCATCGTCAGTGGCCGGCGGCTCGACGATCTGCGGCGCCGCACGCGGCTTCCCGACCACGTCTATCACGCGGGCCTGCATGGCCTGGAGATGGAAATCAACGGCAGTCGCACGACCCATCCGGATCTGTCGTCGGCGATCGAGCGCGTCGACGGGCTGTCCGGGTCGCTTCGCAGGTTGCTCGATGAATTTCCCGACGCCTACATCGAGGACAAGGGCGCGAGCGTTGCCGTGCACGCGCGGCGTTTACCCACGGACATGCACGCGCGCGTGTTCGCGCGCGCGGACGTGCTCGCGGTGCCGTGGATTGCGAAGAACTATGTCCGCCGCCTGGAAGGCAAAGCGGTGGTCGAGTTCCTGCCCAACATCGACGGCCACAAGGGCGACGCCACCAGGTGGATCATCGGGGATGTGGAAACGAAATTGCAGCGCGCCGCCTGGGTGGCCTATGTCGGCGACGACATCACAGACGAGGACGCGTTTCGCGCGATTTCCATGGGGATCGGCGTGCTCGTCGGCCTCCGACCAACCTCAGCCACTCACAAGCTCGACGGTATCGCTGACGTCGATCGTTTCTTGAGATGGCTGGCAGCTAGAGAGTAAGGTCAGATGGTTTGAAGACTGCGGCCCAGCTCGAATCGACGCTCAGCGACTCTCTGCGCGGCACCCGGCTCATCGTGGTCGCGAACCGGGAGCCGTATATCCACGTCCGCCGGCGGCGGACCGCTCGTGGCCTGTGGAACTGGATCCGCGGCCGCACGGAAACGGAAGGGATTGAATGGACGAGGCCGGCCAGCGGCCTCGTGACCGCGCTCGATCCGGTGATGCGCGCCAGCGGCGGCACCTGGATCGCGCATGGCAGTGGCAGCGCCGATCGCGAGACCGCCGACGCCCGCGGCCGCCTGCGCGTGCCGCCGGATCGTCCGTCGTACACGCTGAAGCGCGTGTGGCTCACGCCGGAAGAAGAGCAGGGGTATTACTACGGCTGTGCCAATAACGCCTTGTGGCCGTTGTGTCACATCGCCTACGCGCGCCCGCAGTTCGACGACAAGGACTGGCATCAATACGTGCGGGTGAATCGCCGGTTCGCCGACGCGGTGATCGACGAGGTGGGCGACGATCGCGCCGTGGTGTTCGTGCAGGACTATCACTTCGCGCTGCTGCCGCGGTTCGTCAAGGAGGCGCGCCCCGACGTGACGGTGTGCCAGTTCTGGCACATCCCGTGGCCGAACCGCGAGGCGTTCCGCGTGTGCCCGTGGAAGGAAGACATCCTGCACGGCCTGCTCGGCAACGACCTGCTCGGCTTCCACGTGCAATACCACTGCAACAACTTTCTCGACACGGTGGATCGCGCGCTCGAGTCGCGGGTCGACTACGAGCATTTTGCGGCGTGGCGCGGCGGCCGCCCGACCTACGTGCGGCCGTTCCCGATCAGCATCGATCCGTCGCTGTGGAAGGGGCCGGCCAGGGCGGCGGACCAGGCGTCGGAGTCGCGCCAGGTCCGCACGATGCTCGGGCTGAAGGATGAGAAGATGATCTTCGGCGTCGATCGTCTCGACTACACGAAAGGAATTCCCGATCGCCTGAAAGCGTTCGACCGCCTGCTCGAACAGCATCCGGAATGGCGCAGCCGCGTCACGATGGTCCAGGTCGGCGCGCCCAGCCGCGAGCACTTGAAGACCTACCAGGCGCTGATGACCGAAGTGCAGGACTGCGTCGACGAGATCAACGCGAAGTACCGGGCCGACGGCTGGCTACCGGTCGTGTATCGCGCGCAGCACCACGATCCGGAGCAGTTGGCGCACCTGTATCGGGCCGCGGACGTGTGCGTGGTGTCGCCGCTCCACGACGGGATGAACCTGGTGGCGAAGGAGTTCGTGGCCTCGCGGAACGACGAGCATGGCGTGCTGGTGCTGTCTGAATTTGCCGGGGCCGCGCGCGAGCTCGATCACGCCGTGCACGTCAATCCCTACGCCGTGGATTCGTTTGCCGGCGCGTTGCATCGGGCGCTGTTGATGCCGGCCGACGATCAGCGGCGCCGCATGCGCGCGCTGCGGCAGCGCGTGCACTCGCATACGGTGTTCGACTGGGCCAGCTCGCTGCTGCAGGCCGCCTGCCAGATGGAGCCGGTGCGTTGACCTGTCATCAGCGAGAGGCGCGGCTAGCGGCGCCGCGAGTCGAATGACGCCGCCGGAGCCGATTCCCCTTCATCACGGTGCGATCGGCAACGGCCGCGTGCTCGCCCTGGTCGGGCCCGATACGAGCATCGACTGGTTGTGCCTGCCCCGGTTCGACAGTCCGTCGGTGTTCGCGCGCCTGCTGGATCAGGAGCGCGGCGGGGCGTGGTCGTTCAAGCCCGTGGAAGACTGGCGCGCCACCGCCGGATACGTGCGCAATACCAACGTGCTGCGCACCGAAGTGGAAACCGCCGACGGCGTGCTCGAGATCTACGACTTTGCGCCGCGGCTGATGAACGGCCTCAGGGTCGACGCGCCGATCGAGTTGTGCCGGCTGTTGCGGCCGCTGTCGGGCACCCCGCGGGTGCGCGTGCATTTCGATCCGCAGCCGGACTACGGCCGCGCCGCCGTCGAAATCGTCGCGGCGGGGACCGGACTCGAAGTGGTGGGCGGGCCCACCCGCCTCCATCTCGCCACCAACGTTCCCGCGCCGTACGTCCAGGATGGCTCGGCGATTCGCATCGACCGCCTGACCTTTTTCTCGTTGAGCGCCGGCAAGCCGCCGGTCGTGAGCGGGGCGCCGGAGGCGGAGAACGCGCTCGAGCAGACCATTCGCGCCTGGCGCGTGTGGACGAAGACCACCGCGCTGCCGTCGTTCGCGCCCGAATCGGTGTTACGGTCCGCGCTGTGCCTGAAGCTGCACGCCTACAACGACACCGGCGCCATTATTGCCGCGGCCACCACGAGCCTGCCCGAAGCGCTCGGCTCCGGCCGCACGTGGGACTACCGGTTTTGCTGGCTGCGCGATGCCGCCTTCGTGGTCGAGGCGCTACGGCGGTTGAGTCACCTGTCCGAGGGCGAAGCGTTCGTGCGCTTTCTGCGCGAGATGGCCGACAGCGGGCCGCTGCAGCCGATCTACAGTATCAGCGGCAAGCGCGATCTCTTCGAGGAGATCATCCCGACGCTGCGCGGCTATGACGGGGTCGGTCCGGTCCGGATCGGCAACGCCGCCCACATCCAGCGGCAGCACGACGTGGATGGCGAGATGGTGCTGTGCCTCGAGACCATCCTCACCGATCCGCGCGTGGTGTGGGAGGATCCGTCGCTGGCGCCGCTGCTCGACCGCCTGGTCGACGGGGCGATGGCGTCATTCGACGACGTCGATACCGGCTTGTGGGAATACCGGACGCAGCCCAGGCATTACACCTTCTCGAAGGCGATGTGCTGGGTGGCGGCCAAGCGCGGCGCCGAGCTCGCCGAGTTTCTCGGCATCCCCGATCGCGCGGCGCGGTGGGGCGCGTGGGCCGATCAGAAGCTGCCGATCATTCTCGACCGTGCCTACAACAAGGAGCTCGGGTTCTTCACGCAGGCGTTTGAAGGACATTATCCCGACGCCTCGAACCTGCTGCTGCCGGCGCTCGGCCTGATCGATCCCACCGACCCGCGCTTTCGATCGACCGTGCGCGCCTACGAACGGCTGCTCGCCCCCGACGGGTTCATGTTGCGTTACAAACACCCGGACGACTTCGGCGACACGACCAGCGCTTTTTCGATCTGCTCGTTCTGGTGGGTCGAGGCCCTCGCGATGATGGGCGAGATCGAAGAAGCGGTGGCGCTGTTCCGCAAGCTCGAAAAATACGCGAACCCGCTCGGCTTGTTTTCGGAGGACATCGACCCGAAGACCGGCGCGCTGCTCGGCAATTTTCCGCAAGCCTATACCCACGTCGGATTGATCCACGCGGCGATCACGATCGGCGAAATCCTCGATGCCCGGCACGGCTCCTTCCGCGCCTGGTCGTGATCACCTACGTTAACCACGGAGTGGTCACGGCGCCCACGGAGACACTTTTTCAAAATACCAAAGCTGCTGAGCAGCACCGGCGTTTTGATAGGTTGTCTCCGCGGGCT
Source organism: uncultured Acidobacterium sp. (assembly GCA_964513235.1). Classification (GTDB taxonomy): domain Bacteria; phylum Acidobacteriota; class Vicinamibacteria; order Vicinamibacterales; family UBA2999; genus 12-FULL-67-14b. The sequence continues at coordinate 106,111 of CAZEMI010000239.1, read as the reverse complement.
CAGTGCCCTTCGTGGTTAGCGTCCGTGGCAGGTGCTGATCGAGACGTTCGGCTACGACCGGATGCTGTACTCGGATTATTTCCTCGGCCGTCAGGGCGCGAGCGGGCTCGAGTTCACGCCGTACCCCGACGGTCCGCGGCTGCCGAATCTCGATTACATCCTGTCGGCGGTCACGCCGCAGCGCGCCGGTGTCGAACTCGACGCGTTCGTGCTGTGGGGCAAGGACGAGAATTTCTACGAATGGGGTCGGCCGACATCGTCTTTCTGAACATCGGCGCGGCGTGGAAGCCCACCGACAAGTTGCGCGTCGACGCGCGGTATCAGATGCCGTCGTTCCGCCGCCGCACCGACGCCTCGATCGTCGGCCTCCGCCGCATTCCGCGCGTCAAAGCGGAGTATCAGATCGCGCGGCCGATCTTCGTGCGCGTGGTGGGTGAATACAACAGCGACTGGTAGGACGATCTGCGGGACGATTCGCGCACCAACCTGCCGATCTACATCCTCAACCGCGCCACCGGCGCCTACGAACGCGCGGTGAAGACGCCCACCAAGTCGTTCCGCACCGACTGGCTGTTCTCGTATCAACCCACGCCGGGCACGGTGTTGTTTGCCGGCTACGGCAACACGCTCGCCAACCTCGACGAGGATCCGCGCCGGCCGCGGCTGCGCCGCACCGCGGACGGCTTCTTCCTCAAGCTCAGTTACCTGTTCAGGCTCTGACTGCGACCGGCATTTCCCCGAAGCTGACCAGGGCGTCGAGCTCGGTCTCGTAGGTGTCGAACACCGTCACCAATCGCGTGATCGCGAGCAGGTCGGTGATCTTGCTGGCCAGGCCCATCAGCTTCACCTCACCTTTCGCCTTCTTCGCGGACACCGAGCAGTGGACCAGCTCGCCGAGGCCGCCGCTATCGACATAGGGGACCTTCGTCAGATTGATGAGGACCTTGGTTTTGCCTTGAGACACCAGGTTCTTGATCGTGTCGCGGAGCAGCTCGGCGCCGTCGCCAATGGTGAGGCGGCCGTCGAGGTCGAGGATCGTAACGTCGTTGATGGTGCGTTCAGTGATCTGCATGGAGCGGAGTGTGCGCTAACTGGCCCGAGAGGACTGTGCTGATTTGAACAGGCACTCAGGGCTGACACCTACGAAACCACGGAGTCAAGGAGCCACGGCCTGCGAGCCTAGCTGGGGCTCGTGACCGGTGCGCTCACAGTGTTCGGATCGCCGAAACTGCCGAGCGCCGCCTGTTCCGAATCGAACGTATCGAAGATCGTCACCAGTCTCGTGATGGTCAGCAAATCCGTGATCTTCGACGTCAGGTTCACCAGCTTGATGGCGCCTCCCTTCTCCCGCTGCACGATCAAGTGGCATCGCACCAGCTCGCCCAGGCCGCCGCTGTCCATATACGGCACGCCGCCGAGGTTGAGCACGACCTTCCGATCGCCTTGAAAGACGATGCTGGCGACGGTGTCGCGCAGCAGCTCAGCGCCGTCGTTCATGGTCAGTTTCCCTTGCAGGTCGAGGATTGCGATGTCGCCAACGCGGCGTTTGTTGATATCCATGGCGGACTCCAAGATGTGGCCCGGGTTCCAGCCGGGCGGGTAGACGATGAGTCCGCTGGGGGCGTGCTCGCGCGGAATATACTTCATTGTCGGCCGGGTTTACCAAGGCGAACGGACGTGATCCCGGTGTCCGATTCGGCACACCCCCTGCATACCTTCCCCCGTATACTCCCTGCATCTCTTTCATCCCCGGCGGACGCCTCGGCTCCTTATCAAGGTGCGTGCGGACGGCACGATGAAAGTGCTCGACTTCGGTCTCGCGAAAGCGATCGATCCAACAGCGGGCTCCAGCGAAAGCGCCATGAACTCGCCAACGCTGTCGAACCATGCCACAGCGGCCGGCAGCATTCTCGGCACCGCCGCGTACATGAGTCCCGAACAAGCGGCCGGCAAGACCGTCGATAAGCGCAGCGACCTCTGGGCGTTTGGCGTGGTGTTGTTCGAGATGCTGACCGCCCGTCGAACGTTCGCCGGTGAAACCACTTCGCACGTGCTCGCGTCGGTGCTGAAGGATGAACCGGACTGGAACGCGCTGCCGCCGCATACTCCCACGGTGATTCGCAAATTATTGCGGAGATGCCTGGAGAAAGATCGCAAACGCCGCCTCGCGGATGCGTCAGACGCCCGCCTCGACATCGATGACGCGCTAACAGGATCACCGGAAGCGCGAGGGGCCGCCCTGATTCCGACGCGTGTGCTCCGACGACGCGAGCTGGCCGCGTGGGCAATGGCGGCGATCGCCGCGATTGTCGCGATCACGTTGGTCAGCGAACGACTGACTGCGCCGGCCTCCGACACGACCGTCGCCCGCTTCTCTGTTAGCCCGCCCGATGGCTCGACACTCGCTGCATCAATGAGTGGCGGCCGCGGTGGGTGGGGATCGCCCCTGGTCGTGTCGCCCGACGGGCGCCGGATTGTCCTCGTCGTGGTCGCCGCCGACGGTTCGCAACGGCTGTGGATCAGGGCGCTCGATGCCGCCGCACCGCAGCCACTGGCTGGAACCGAAGGTGCCAGCGCCCCGTTCTGGTCACCGGATAGCCAATCGATTGCATTCTTCGCAGCCGGAAAACTGAAACGAATTGCCGCGTCGGGAGGCGAAGCGCAAGTACTCGCGTCGCTGAATCATCCAAACATCGCCCACATTCATGGACTCGAAGAGGCGAACGGCATCACGGCGTTAGTCCTCGAGTTCGTTGATGGCGAAGATCTCGCACAGCGTATCAGCCGCGGTCGAGTCCCGATCGATGAAGCGTTGCCGATCGCACGCCAGATCGCGGAAGCCCTCGAAGCCGCACACGATCACGGCATCATCCATCGCGATCTCAAGCCCGCCAACATCAAGGTGCGCGGCGATGGAACGGTGAAGGTGCTCGATTTCGGTCTTGCCAAGGCGATCGAACCGGGAGTGGGGGGCCGGAGCCGGGAGCCGCGGACCTCGCGAACTTGCCGACGTTGTCGAACCACGCCACGCAGGCCGGGATCATCCTCGGTACCGCCGCCGACATGAGTCCCGAGCAGGCGGCGGGCAAGAGCGTCGACAAGCGTAGCGATCTGTGGGCGTTCGGGGTCGTGTTAATGGAAATGCTGACCGGCCGTCAGGCGTTCAAAGGCGAAACGGTGTCGCACGTCATCGCCGCGGCGCTGAAGGATGAGCCCGACTGGGCCACACTGCCGCCCACGACGCCGCCCTCAATCGACAAGTTGTTGCGGCGCTGCCTCGAGAAAGATCGCCAGCGCCGCCTCGCTGACGCATCCGACGCGCGCCTCGAAATCGATGACGCGTTGAATCCAGCGATGGCGGCACGCCGTCCAAGCCCGGCGACTGCACGCCGCCCGGCATGGGCGCTTGCCGCTGCCATCGTCATTGCGGGAATGGTCATCGGCGCCGCCGTGTGGTTCACCCAGCGCGGCTCGGACACGGCGGCGACCGATGAAGTCGTGCACTTTGCGATCCCGGATTCTGACCGCGTGGTCGTCTCGGCCCAGGACGGCGACATGGCGCTCTCCCCGGACGGCCGCAGCCTGGCGTTTGTCGGCTATGGCGAAGGCGCACCGCGAATCTGGGTGCGACGGCTCGACGCGATCGCGGCGCGTCCCCTTGCCGGAACGGAAAGCTCGGGGTTCCTCTCGTGGTCCCCGGACAGCCGTTTACTGGCATTCATGTCAGACGGTCGCGTCAAGAAAATCGCGGTCGCGAGCGGCGCACCGCAGGTGCTCGAGGATCTTACCCGGGTGGGCGGTGCCTCGCCGGTCCGCCAGGGTCAGCTGACGTGGGGCGCCGATGGCTACATTCTCTCCGCGGCGAGCCGAGGCGTGTGGCGAATCAATGCGAATGATGGCGCGGTAACCAACGTCTTACCGACTTCAGACGATACCCATGCCTACGCCGAGTTGCTCCCGGGCGGACGTCACATGCTGGTCGGCATCCGGCCTTCCGATCCGACGAAAGCTGGCACGTTCGCGATCGCGGTGGACGGGGGAGCGCGCACGCGCATCTTTCCCTTCCTCACGAGAGCGCGTTACTCGCTGGGGAGGCTGCTCTATGTCCGCGACGGTGTCCTCTATGCGCACGCGTTCGACCTGGCCCAGCTGCAACTGCAGGGCGAGCCGGTGGCGCTGGCCGAGGCCGAGGCGTTCAGCGTGTCGGAACACGGCGCGCTTGCCTATGTGAGAAAGACGACGGCGATCGGTACCGAAGTCCCGACCAATTTGTCGTGGATGGATCGTAGCGGCCGGTTGATCGGCCGTCTCGACCAGGCGACGGGCGCGACACGGCCCACCCTCTCACCGGATGGCCGGCGCCTGGTGATGTTGTATCGGGGCGATGTCTGGGTGCTCGAGTTGGAGCGTGGGGTCCTCTCCCGCGTCACATCGGGGGGAGCGCCGGCCAGTAATCCGAGCTGGGCACCAGGCAGCCAGGCGGTGTTGTTCCAGCGCGCTGCCGTTCGTAACGGGAAGGACGCAATTGTTCAAGCGCTGGTCGGGAGCGCCGGCAAGGAGACGTTGGTGCTGGATCTTGACGGGGCCTACGATCACGGTCATCCCACCGACGTGTCGTCCGACGGACGGCACCTGACCTTCGAAGGCGGCGTCGAAGCCAACGACGTGTGGGTGATGCCACTGACGGGGGATCGGACCCCTCGCCCGTTCGCCGAGGGCCCAAGCGTCGAACGGCAGGGCACGTTCTCGCCTGACGGACGATGGATCTCGTATTCATCCGATTCGTCTGGACGATTCGAAATCTACGTACAGAGTTTTCCTGAACCCGGCGCGCGCATTCAGGTGTCGCCGGACGGCGGCAGCAATGCGCGCTGGAGGCGGGATGGCAAGGAGCTGTTCTACATGGCCGGCGACGGCACGCTGATGGCGGTGCCAGTGAGCTCAGATCCACAGGGCGCAATCCAGTTCGGCCGATCCGCGCCGCTGTTTCGATTCTTCGCGCCCAACAAGGGAATTCCGGCCGGCAAGCAGCCCTACGACGTCACGGCCGGCGGCCAGCGCTTCATCGTCAGCTCGGTCGTGCGGCAGAACGATCCGGTCTTGCACGTGCTGCTGAACTGGCCGGCGATCGCTGCGGGTGGTCAGAAGCCATGAGCCTCGCGACGGGAATGAAGCTCGGTCCGTACGAAATCCTTTCCGCCCTCGGAGCCGGCGGAATGGGCGAGGTGTATCGCGCGCGCGATACGAAGTTGAATCGCGATGTCGCAATCAAAGTGTTGTTACCGGCAGTCGCCAACGATCCCGATCGCCTGGCGCGATTCAGTCGCGAAGCGCAGGTGCTGGCGTCGCTGAACCATCCGAACATCGCGCACATTCACGGGCTCGAAGAATCCGACGGTGTAACCGCGCTCGTAATGGAGCTCGTCGAGGGCGAGGATCTGTCGCAGCGCATCTCGCGCGGACCGATTCCACTCGACGAAGCACTGTCGATCGCGCGGCAGATCGCGGAAGCGCTCGAAGCCGCACACGAACACGGCATCATCCATCGTGATCTGAAGCCGGCCAACATCAAAGTTCGTCCGGACGGCACGGTGAAGATCCTTGACTTTGGTTTGGCGAAAGCGATCGATCCAACTGCAGGATCGAGCACCACCGCGATGAATTCGCCGACGTTATCGATCCACGCAACGGAGGCGGGACTGATCCTTGGCACCGCTGCCTACATGAGTCCCGAGCAGGCGCGCGGCACCGTCGTCGATAAGCGCGCCGACGTCTGGGCCTTTGGCGTCGTCTTGTTCGAGATGTTGACGGGGCGGCGGCCGTTCGAAGGCGACACGCTTTCAGACACACTGGCGTCGATACTGAAGACCGAGCCGGTGTGGGACGTGATTCCCGCCGACGTACCGAACACCATTCGCCGGTTGCTGACCATCTGCCTCAAGAAGGATGCGAAAGCCCGGCTGCGCGATATAGGAGAGGCGCGCCGTCAGATCGATGAGGCGCTCGGTAGTGGTGTTGATTCCCCGACGTCGACGGCGAAGCCGGTTCCGGCCGCGGGCAGGAGACATCTACTGCCGTGGGCAACAGCTGCCGCCTTTGGCATTGCCCTAATCTCCACGTTACTCGTCTGGTCACCGTGGCGAAGCGCGCCATCACTGCCGTCGCGCACATTGCTGACTTACCTTGGAGCGGACGTTTCGTTGCCGACCGAGCAGGGCGCGTCGGCAATTCTTTCGCCCGACGGTACGATGCTCGCGTTTACAGGGCAAGGCGAACAGCGACGTCTCTTCGTTCGCAAGCTCGATCAACTGCAGGCGACTGGTCTCGTCGGCACAGAAGGCGCGAGCAATCCTTTCTTCTCGCCCGACGGGCAGTGGATCGGGTTCTTCGCCGCGGGCAGGCTGAAAAGAGTGTCGGTGGACGGGGGTGCCTCGGTCGACCTCTGTGCCGCGCCCGACAACCGTGGCGGGACGTGGTCCGAAGACGACACGATCATTTTCGCGCCGACGCGGACGACGCTCGAGCGCGTGTCGTCGGCCGGGGGGGCATCGGCGCCGTTTGGTACGCCGAGTGATCGCGCGACGAGCCAACGGTGGCCGCAGGCCCTTCCCGGTGGTCAGGCTGTGCTTTACTCGGAGCGCTACACGTCCGCCATCTTTGACAGTGCGAACCTCGTTGTATCGGACCTCGCGGGCGGGCCGCCGAAGGTGGTCGTGAAGGGCGGTTATTACGGTCGCTATCTCCCAAGTGGTCATCTGATTTACATGCAGCAGGGAACGCTGTTTGCCGTGCCGTTCGATCTCACGCGACTCGAGACGGCTGGGCGCGCGGTGCCGGCGCTCGATAACCTGGTTGCGAATCCGGCCACCGGCGGCGCCCAGTTTGCGTTCTCTTCCGAAGGGACGCTCGTCTATCTACCTGGCAAGGCCTTCATCGGCGACCGTCCGATCGACTGGTTGACCCGCGACGGTAAGCCAGTGGTGCTCCGCGAGGCCGTCTCCGACTGGCGAAATCCACGGTTCTCGCCCGATGGCCGGAAGCTGGCCCTCGTCATTTCCGACGGCAAGCAGACCGACATCTGGGTCTATCAGTGGGCCGGCGACACGTTGACGCAACTGACGTTCGATCCGGCCGTCGAGAACTTGCCGGTGTGGACACCCGACGGCCGTCGGATCGTGTTTTCATCCGATCGCGCGAGTCCAGGCGTTCCAAATTTATACTCTTCGAGCGCCGATGGTAGCGGAGCGGTCACCCGCCTGACTGACACTGACGAAACCCAGAACCCCGGGTCGTGGCATCAGAGTGGAAGGTTCTTTGTGTTCTCAGCCGGTCGCGCGGCGACCGGGCTGGATTTACTGATCCTGCCGATGGACGGCGACGCCGCCCGCGGCTGGTCGCCCGGGAAGCCCACGGAGTTTCTCAGCACGTCGGCCAGCGAAAGAGAGCCGATGTTCTCGCCCGACGGCCGGTGGATCGCGTACACCTCGAATGAATCGGGTCAAGACGAGGTGTACGTGCGGCCATTTCCCGGTTCCGGCGGTCCCTGGCGGATCTCGACGGAGGGCGGCGCGTATTCTCGTTGGTCGGCCGCGGCTAACGAACTCCTGTTCCTGGATGGCACGATCGTCATGGCCGCCTCGTATTCCACATCCGGAGGCTCGTTTCATGCCGGGAAGTCCCAGCAGTGGACACCAACGGCTGTGGTGGCGACGGGCGCCAGTCCCTACGATCTGTACCCTGATGGCAAGCGCATCGCCACGACAGCGGCGGCGGATGAAGGCGGCCGGAAGCGGGACCAACTGGTGTTCATCCTGAACTTCTTCGATCACTTGCGGAGGATCGCACCAGTGGCGAAGCCTTGAGTCTGGCGATGGGTCCGCGTCTCGGTCCGTATGAAATCGTCGCGCCTCTTGGTGCCGGCGGTATGGGCGAGGTGTATCGTGCGCGCGGTACGAAGTTGAATCGCGACGTCGCGATCAACGTCCTGCTGCCGGCGGTTGCGAATGATGCGGATCGTCTCGCGCGGTTTCGTCGCGAGGCCCAAGGACTCGCCTCGCTCAACCACTCGAACATCGCGCACATTCACGGCCTCGAAGAGTCCAGCGGTGTAACCGCCCTCGTAATGGAACTGGTCGAAGGCGAGGAACCTATCGCAGCGGATCGCGGGATCGAGGAACTTCGGCGCCGTGTTCCGGCGCAGAGATAACTGACGATGTCATGCTGACCCATAAATATGGTAAAGTATAAAACCATATGAAAACGACGATCGACCTGCCGGACGACCTGTTCGTGGCCGTGAAGCGGCGGGCGGCTGAAGATCGCACCACGGTCCGGGCCATCGTCGAGCGTGGGCTGCGTCAACAGTTGCGGACGCCGAAGCCGGCCAGGCGATCCGGCGCGGCGCCGATCAAGTGGGTGACCGTCGACGGCGGCCTGCCCGCCGGGCTCGACGTCAGCAATCGCGCCGCCATGCACGATCGCCTGCGCCGGGACCGATGATCGCCGTCGACACCAACCTGCTCGTCTACGCGCATCGTTCGCGAACGCCGGAGCACACGCGCTCTCGGAAGGCGATCGAGCGCGCCGCGGCGGGTGCCGCCGGTTGGGGCGTTGCCGCGGCCAGCGTCACCGAGTTCTGGGCCATCGCGACGCATCCGGCGTCCGAGGGTCGTCCGTCCACGCCGCGCCAGGCCGCCGCGTTCGTGGCGGCGCTCGTCGACGCCGGCGCGCACATCTGGCTGCCCGGACCCGGTTTCACCGAGCGAATCCTGCAGCTGGCCGCCGACCTCGATGTCGTCGGCGCGCGTATCTTCGACCTGCAGATCGCCGTCGCGGCGTTCGAGGGCGGCGCGACCGAGGTGTGGACGCATGATGCCGCGTTCGTGAAGGTGCCGGGGCTGCGCATTCACGACCCGCTGGCGTAACGCAAGTGCCGCTAGCAGCACTGGCGTTTAGAAAAGCATTCTCCGTGTTTCCGTGCCTCCGTCTGTACGTCCGTGATCAGGCTTCGTCCGGTCCGGGCCGCCACAGCACGACGACCTTGCCGACCTGATGGACGAGTGCGGCGCCGGTCCGCCTGCACACCGCCTCGGCAATCTCGTCACGCGCGTCGCGGTCGGCCAGGATCTTCACCTTGATCAGCTCATGCGCCGCCAGCGCGCGATCAATTTCCTTCACCACCGCGTCCGTAAGACCGCCGTGACCCACCTGAACCCGTGGCTCCAGTGCATGAGCGCGGGCCTTGAGGTGGGCACGTTCGCGAGGCGTTAGTGAAACCGGCACGGAACGATTGTAAGCGCGCTAGAATCGCAGGTTGGGGGATCTCATGCTGAGAGAGTTCCGAGAGTTCATCGCCAAGGGCAACGTCGTCGACCTCGCGGTCGGCATCATCATCGGCGTCGCCTTCCAGCGCATCGTCGACTCTCTCGTCACCGACATCGTCATGCCGGTGGTCGGCCTCGCCACCGGCGGCCGCGATTTCACGAACCTATACATCGTCCTCAGCGACGGACTGAAAGTGCCAGGTCCGTACGCGTCGCTCGCGGAAGCCAAGGCGGCCGGCGCCACCGTGATCGCCTACGGAATGTTCGTGACCGAGATCGTCCAGTTCCTGATCCTGGCGTGGGTCGTGTTCCTGATGGTGAAGGCGATCAACCGCATGCGCCGTGAAACGCCGCCGCCTACTGCGTCAGCTTGATATGAGCGACGTGGTGACGGCCGTGCCACGCATATAACTGTAAAAACCAATCGAGGGTGCGTGGACCGTGTTCGGGATGTATCGCCTCGCGCGTAAACTGCGCTTCGCTCATGGAGAGCAGCATCGCGTGCCAGCGCTGATGCAGCCCGTCGAGGATCTGAACCGAAATCTGCGGATCCAGTGCCGCATCGGCTAGCTTGGCCCACTCCGCTTCGTTGTACGGCTTGATGGTTGGACGCTCTTCGGTGAGAGCTAACCGAAAACGAATGAACGCGTTCATATGACTGTCGGCTAGGTGATGAACCACTTGGCGGGCGGTCCAGCCGCCCTCGCGGTAGGGTTTGTCGAGCTGTGCCGACGCCAGCGCGGGCTTCAGCTCCTGGGGAAAGCCGCCTATGGCCGCGATGGCGGCCTTGCGGATGTCGGCCGTCGGGGCGGGATTGAACACGAATTTGCCGGTAGGGTAACGGGAATCCATGCCCCGCATCATAATGTAAACTATTGATTCTAAAGGTTTAATTTCTCTAAATCCTTCCCTTCAGCGATCCTGAATTGTGACCTCCCAAGGCCAACCGAATCCGTCCGAGTCCGTCCAAGTTGCAGGGATGGACGAGCGCGACCCGTCGGTTGTCGCCAAGGCCCGCGATGGCGACCGCGACGCGTTCCGAGCGCTCGTAGAGCGCCACTCCCGCTACCTCTATTCGTTGGCGCACCGGATGACCGGGAATGCGCAGGATGCGGAAGACGTGGTGCAGGAGGCGTGGCTCAAGGCGCATAAGCAATTGAGCCGATTCGAGGCCAGGGCGGATTTTCGGACCTGGCTGCACAGGATCACCGTGAACTGCTCGATCGACTTGATTCGCGCGCGCCGGCACCGGGAAGACGCTCACGACCCGATGGATCTCGAGCAGGGCCCGTTGAGCGAGCGCGGATCGGAAGCGCAGGCGACGCCGGAACGGATGGCGGCGAGCGGGCAGATTTCGGATCGCGTCAACGAAGCGCTCGGGCTGCTGACCGCCCTCGAGCGCGCGGCGTTCACGCTGCGGCACGTCGAAGGCATGTCGATCGAGGAAGTGGGCGAGAAGCTCGGGATGAAGACCAGCGCGACCAAGCACAGCATCTTTCGCGCGGTGAAGAAAATGCGCAACGCGTTAGAGCCCTTCGTGGAGCACGGCTCCGGGAGGGCGGCACTTTAGTGCCGCCAGCGACAGTCATGAGCACACACCTTTCGGAAGACGAACTGATCCTGCACTACTACAGCGAGACGGCTGGCGCGGACCAAACGCGCATCGAGTCGCATCTGGCGTCGTGCGCGGAGTGTCAGTTCGCCAATCAGCAACTGCGTCGCGTGATGACGCTCGTCGACACCGCCGCGCCTGTTGAGGCGCCGCTCGGCTTCGAGCGCTCGGCGTGGGCACGTCTCGAACCGGCACTGGACGAAAAGCTTGTCCACCGTAGCGCGAAGCGCGTGGGTGGATTCTTCTGGTTCCCCCAATGGGCGCTTGCCGGCGGCATCGCCGCCCTGGTGCTGGTGGCGTTCATGGCCGGGCGGTTCTCCGGTGGAGAGTCGTCTGGTGTGACCCCGGGAAGCGTGATGGCGCAGATCGAGCCGGAGCGCGTGCTGCACGCCGCGGTCGGCGATCACCTCGATCGCACGCAGATGATGCTGGTCGAGCTCGCCAACGCCGACACCGATCACGCCGACGTGTTCGCGGCGGAGCAGGATCGCGCCGCCGATCTCGTCGCGGTCAATCGATTGATCCGGCAGTCGGTGGAGCAGTCGGGCGACGCGGCGATCGCCGACGTGCTCGAGGATCTCGAGCGGGTGCTGCTGGAGATCGCTAACGCTCCGGCCGATGCCACGTCTAACGAACTAACTGGCTTGCAATCACGGATCACCACCGAGGACCTGCTGTTCCGCGTGCGCGTGATCGCTTCGGAGATGCGTCAACGGACCTTGAACGATCGCGAGGCTGGCGATCGCGTCCCGCAGAAGAAGATGCCGATTTCATAACGGTACACAGGACCAGCGAAACGAACACCGCCGGGAGCCGGAGGGCGGCACTTTCAGTGCCGCCGCCACCGCCGCAGGCGAAGGAAAAGATCAGGAGAAAGACGATGAGCGTGATGAACAGAATTTGGACGGCGCTGATTGCGGGCGCCATCCTCATGGTGCCGGCGATGGCGGCGGCACAACCGCCGCGGCCGGTTCCGCCGGTCCCTCCCGCGCCGATGATTGCGCCGATGCCTCCCATGGTGCCACTGCTGCCGGGCCTGCTCGACTTCGAGATGCCGCAGCTTCCGGAGATGCCGGAGATGCCGGAGATGCCGGACCTCTCGTTTGTTGGCCCGCTCATTGACGGCGCACTGGCCGGGATTGGCCCGATTGGCTTTGGGCCGATGGGCCCCGGCCCGATCGGCTTCGGCCCGATTGGGTTTGGCCCGATGGGCCCGGGCCCGATCGGTTGGGGACCGGCGTTGTCGGGCACCGCAGTGATCGCCGGGTTCCAGGGTCCGCGCGACCGCGAAGACGAAGCGCGCCAGCGCGCGGACGAGGCGCGGCAGCGTGAAGAGGAAGCCAAGCAGCGTGAAGCGGAGCGCCGGCAGCGCATCGACGAGCGCTATCAGCGCGGCCAGGAATACCTCGAGCGCAGATCGTGGGCGCGTGCGGCCGACGCCTTCACCCAGGTGATCGAAGCGCAGAACTCGCCGCGCGTCGACGCCGCGCTGTACTGGACGGCCTACGCGCTCGACAAGCTGAACCAGCAGGCCGATGCGCTCGTGGCCGTGCAGGATCTCATCAAGCGCTTCCCGCAAAGCCGGTGGCTCAGCGACGCGCGGGCGCTCGAGATGCAGGTGCGGCAGAACGCCGGCCAGGCGCCGCGCCCGGAGGCGGAATCGGATGAGGAACTGAAGCTACTCGCCATCCAGGGCCTGCAGCACTCGGACCCCGAGCAGGCGGTGCCGATGCTCGAGAAGATGCTGCAGGGCACCGCGTCGCCGCGGCTGAAAGCGCGGGCGTTGTTCGTGCTCGCGCAAAGCAATTCGCCGCGGGCCCGCCAGGTGCTGACCTCGGCGGCGAAAGGCGCGTCGAATCCCGACGTGCAGCGCCGCGCCATTCAGTATCTGGGCGTCCACGGCTCGAACGAGAACCGCGCCATCCTCGCGGAGATTTACGCGGGCTCGAGCGACGTCGACATCAAGCGGCAGATCCTCCGCTCGTTCATGGTGGCCGGCGACAAGACGCGCCTGCTCACCGCGGCCAACACCGAGAAGGTGCCGGAGCTGCGGCGGGACGCGGTGCGCCAGCTGGGCGCCATGGGCGCGCGTGAAGAGCTGTGGCAGATGTATCAGAAGGAATCGGCCGTCGAAGTGAAGCGGCAGATCCTCCAGGCGTTGTTCGTGTCGGGTGAATCGACGCGCCTCATCGAAGTGGCCAACTCGGAGCAGAACCCGGAACTGCGCCGCCGCGCCATCCAGCACCTCGGCACCATGGGCCGCACCAAGACCGGCGACTCGCTGGTGGGGCTCTATGCCAAGGAAAAGGAAACCGACATCAAGCGCACCATCATCAACGCGCTGTTCGTGCAGAACAACGCCGAGTCGCTGGTCGCCATCGCCCGCAAGGAAACCGATCCGGCGATGAAGCACGAGACGGTGTCGAAGCTATCGGTGATGACGAAGAACAAGGTCGCGACCGCCTACCTGCTGGAGTTGCTCAACAAATGACACGCCGTCATGCGCAACTGGTCATCGTTGCCCTCGCGTTCGTAGGGGCGGGACTTCAGTCCCGCCCGTCCGTTGCGCAGACGGCAACCCCGCGGCTCTCCAACGGCCGCATCGAACCGCATGCCACCACGAACATCGCGAGAGATCTGCGCGCGCTGGTCGCCACGCTGGCCGAGCCGACCTGGATCGGCTACACGCAGCCGATGATCGACGGCGAGCACAACATGTGCGACTACTGGAACGACGGGCGGCGTTTCTCGTCGTCCACCGATCCGATTCGTCTCGAGCCCGCGGATTTCTTCTTCGTGCTGTTCCGCGTGGAGAACAAGGACATCATCCGCATTCGCACCTTCTCGGCCAATTGCCCGCTCGATGCCGGCGGCAAGGCCGTGCACTGGTTCAACAACGTGGCCGTCGCCGACAGCGTCAACTTCCTGAAGACGTTCGTCGGCCCGAGCGCGACGCGCCGGATGATGAATTCCGCCGTGACCGCCATCGCCCTCACCGAGGGCCAGCAGCCGCTGAATGAATTGATCACGATCGCGCGCGACGGTTCCACCGCCAACGTGAAGGGCCAGGGACTGTTCTGGCTCGCGCAACGCGCGGGGCAGAAGGCGGTCGGCACCATTACGGCGGCGATCGACAACGACCCGGACACCGAAGTGAAGAAGAAGGCGGTGTTCGCGCTGAGCCAGCTTCCCAAAGACGATGGGGTGCCGCTGCTGATTGAGCAGGCCAGGAACAACAAGAACCCGGCCGTGCGGAAGCAGGCCATGTTCTGGCTCGGTCAATCGAAAGACCCCCGCGCCCTCAAGTTTTTCGAAGAAATTCTCACCCGGCGGTAATTCTCAAGACTTCCAACCATCCGGTGACTTCGATCCATCAAAGGAATCGAGGTCATCGAGATGCGTAAAGCCGCCCTTTTAACCCTCACGCTCCTCTCAGCGCCGGCCGTTTGGGCCGCAGTACTTCCCTTCGACTTGGACGCGCGCGCCGGTGGCGTGCGCGTCCTCGCTCAGGGCGGGCCGGTGGGAGTTGCTGCCCAAACGTCTCTGGCCGCATATCGCGGCGAGTGGACGGCCGACACCCGTAACACCTGGACGGACAACGACGGTGAGCCCCGCGTCCAGTTCAATCTGCGAGCTTCCGCGGGCGACAGCCGCTGGGGCTTCGGCGTCCGGCTCCGCGAGCTCGCCGGCCTGCCTCCCGCTGCCGCGGCCAACATGGCCAACGACGTCCAGTTCAGCTGGACCCGTGAGGCCGGCACATTCCGGTTCATCGGGTCGTTCGATTCGGGCCGCGGCAGCGGCACCTACACCTTCACGCCGGACCAGGCCTTCGTCACCAACATGGGCAATGCCGGCTACCGCAACCTCTCGAGCGACGACATCGTCCGGATGGCGATGGTTGACGTGACCGTCGGGCACGTTCGCGGCCTCGCACAGGCCGGCTATTCGAACCTGTTGCTGGACGACATCGTCCGCACGCGCATCCATCGCGTGACCGCGCAGTTCATCAGCGACCTCGCCGGCGTCGGCTACAAGGGCATCGACATCGAGAACCTGGTGCGCATGAGCATTCACGGCGCCACCGCGGCCAACATCAAGGCGCTGCAGGATGCCGGCATCCGCGGCCAGTCGGTCGAGGACGTGGTCAAGTTCCGCATCCACAAGGTGACGCCCGAGTTCATTCGCGCGATGGAGCAGCGCGGCTACAAGAACGTCTCTGCCGAAGACCTGGTGAGGATGCGCATTCACAAAGTGACGCCGGAAGAAGTCGATCAACTCCGCGCCGCCGGCTTCGCGAACATGACGATCGAGGACCTGGTGAAGTTCCGCATTCACAAGGTGACGCCGGAGTTCGTGCGCGCGCTCGAGTCGCGCGGCTACAAGAACGTGTATCACGAGGATCTCGTGAAGATGCGCATTCACAAGGTCTCGCCGGAGGAGATCGATCAGCTGAAGACGCTGGGCTTCGGCGGCATGAGCGTGGATCAGCTCGTCAAGTTCCGCATTCACAAAGTCACGCCGGAGTACATCCGCGCGATGCGCGAGGTAGGTTTCAACGCCGTGTCGGAAGATCAGCTAGTACGCATGAAGATTCACAAGGTGGACGCGCAGTTCGTGCGCCACGCTCGTGAAGACGGCTTGACCCTGCAGACGCCGGGCGAAGCCGTCGACCTCGCGATTCACGGGCCGAGGTGGCGGAAGCGCCGCTAGGCACAAGTGCGTACGGTGCGTACGGGTGCGTAGAGTGCGTACGGTGCTCTGGTGACAGGGTGCCAAGGTGCCAGGCGGCCGCGTGCGAACAGGTGTCTCGCGCAGCGAGCTTTCGACCGAGCCGACGCAGGTTTTTAGACCGACAAACGGAGCGGAGGCCAAGTCAGGCCCTGTTGGAGGCCAAGCAGTGCGCCGAGTTGGCCGGGTGCTTGTTTCGCCGAGCGACGTTTGACCGGCGAGCGGAGAGGCTCGCGGAGCGAGATACCTGATCGCACGTAAGCGCGGCCGAAGCCGTGGATCTTGCGATCCACGGCCTCTACGTACTTCTTTTCACTACTGCTGCTGCGACGACGTTGTCGTCGTGCGCGTGTCCGTCGTGCGTATCGGCTCGACGCCGAGCAGGTGGCGTACGAAGTAGTCCATGCGCCGCCGCACGTAGTACGGATCGTTCCCGTAACCGTGCGTCCGGCCCGGCATGATCAGGAAATCGAAATCCTTGTTGGCCGTGACCAGCGCGTCAACCAGTTTCAACGTGGCCGGCAGCGGCACGTTCTCGTCGACGTCGCCATGCGAGAGGAACAGCTTGCCGCGCAGGTTCTTCGCCAGCGTGTAGTTCGACTGTTCTTCGTAGTGCTTGTCGACTGGCCATCCCATCCACTGTTCATTCCACGTCGCCTTGTCCATGCGGTTGTCATGACAACCCGCGGACGACACCGCCACCTTGTAGAACTCCGGGTGGCTGAGGATGGCGTGCGTGGAATCGTAGCCGCCGGCTGAATGTCCCCACACGCCGACGCGCGTGAGATCCATGTAGGGGTACTTCGCCGCCATCTGCTTGAACACGGTGATGTGATCGTCACCGCCGGAACCCTGGCCGAGATTCTTGTGCGAGAAATTACGGAACGCCTGCGACCGTAGCGCCGTGCCGCGGCCGTCGACGAACACCGTGATGAAGCCCAGTTCGGCGATGGCCTGCTGCTGGTGCCGGAACGCGGCGAAGGTCTTGGGTACGAATGCCCCCTGCGGCCCGGTGTAGATGTTCTCGACCACCGGATACTTCTTCTTCGGATCGAAGTTGGTCGGTCGCCAGATCAGGCCGTAGAGATCGGTCTTGCCATCGGCCGCTTTCGCCCTGAACGGTTCCGGCATCTGCCAGCCGAGCGCGAGCAGTTTGGAGGCGTCGGCCCTTTCGAGCGGCTGCACGACCTGACCCGATGCCGCGCTTCTCACTACCGATACGGTCGGCAGGTCCGGACGCGAATAGGCATCGACGAAATATTTCCCGTCCGGTGAGAACGACACCGTGTGATCCGCATCTTCGGGCGTCAGCAGCGTCAGTCCCGTACCATCGAGGTTGACGCGATAGGTGTGGCGCAGATACGGGTCGCGCCCGGCTTCGCGGCCGGCGCCGCTGAAATACAGGACCCGATTGGCTTCGTCGATGTGATCGATCGAGCGGATCACCCACTCGCCCTTCGTGATCTGATTCTTGAGCACCGCCTTGTCGGCGTCGTAGAGATAGAAGTGGTTCCACCCATCACGCTCGGCGGACCAGATCACCTCGCGGCCGCTGTTGAACGGGCGGGTCACCAGCACCGACGTGCTGACCAGCGGCCCGCCCGTCTCATCGATGATGTCGCGGCTGGCGCCGGTCACCGCGTCGACGTCGCGCAGCCGGACGTGCGCGTAGCCGCGCTCGATCTCCCGATACATCAAGCGGCGGCTATCGGCCGCCCAGTCGACGCGCGGTCCACCGTAATAGAGCTGGGTCAGCGGCCGTGCCGCCACGAACGTCTGCTGGCGCTTCGGCACGTCGAAGATCACCAGCTTCGACGTCGGCAGGTCGAAATCCACCGGCAGCGGGTAGGCGTAGCTGAAATATTTCGGCCGGAACTGATCTTTCGGCGCCGACAGGGTCATGGTCAGGCGCGGGAAGTTGCGCTGGTCCATGACGTAGGTCGCGATCCTGGTCGAGTCGGGTGACCAGAACACGGCCGGCGTCTGGACGACGTCCTCCTTACCCTGTTGCAGCATCAGCATCGGGTTCGGCAGGGGCGTGGCGTAGTCGTAGTGACGCTCGCCGTCGCGGCTCAACTGGATCGCTTCACCGGTTGTGAGGTTCCTGACCCATAAATTGTGGTTGAGGATGTACGCGGTGTGCGTCCCATCGGGTGACGGGACGTCCGCCCGTGGCGGCGGATCGCCCTCCGCAAACGGCCGGTTCAGGCCGGTTTGCTGCCCCTGGTCGTCGAAGAGCACCGCCGTGCGTGCGCAGGTATACGCCGTCAGATCGCAGTTGACCGCGAGCCCGCCGCCCTCGGCATAGAGGGTGCGCTCGTTGTCGCGGAAGCGCAGACGGTCGAATGGCAGCGTGCGGGCCGTATACGTGCGGTCGGCGACACGGGTGGCCGCCGCTGCGAGCTTGTCGTGATCGAAGGCCGCGGTCCGCGTATTCTGCGCGGGATCGGCGATCAGGAACTCCTTACCCGACGGACCGTCCTTCACGTACCAAAAGCGTCCGCTCGCGCCGATCCATCGTGGCGCGACGACGCCGTCGTAGACGAGTTGCTTGACGGCATCGCCGAGAAACCTCTCCGCGCGCTGATAGTCAACCGGCGCACCTTGCCCTTCGGTGACGACAGTGGCCTGTGCGATGCACAAGGCGGTGATCGCGATGCAACGAATCATGGTAGCGAGCGTCATAGATCTCCTTTGCACAGGGTGTTGATACGCTCGTGCAGCGGCTTCGTCCAGTTGAAACTTTCAATTACCGCATAACGTCGGCTTATCACTGACGCACTCGAAGCGACTCGAGAGTGCGATGGCATTCAGTTTTTTTGCGACGATGGTTGGCGCGCTTATCACTTCATCAGCGTTTCTGATTTGCGTCGTGACAAACGCGCAACTAGGATGCGCTCATTCGTCGGCGACCGCCGCGCGAATGGAAGGAGCGCCCCACATGAAATATCTTCGCACCTGGATCGCCTTTGCCGGCGTGCTGCTCTTCAGCTCATCCGTATTGGCGCAAGTCGATCGCGCTGACTATGAACGCGCGATGACATTGAGAGACAAGTACGAGTACCTGACCGTGCACGTGCCGGATGCGCCGACGTGGATCGCCGGCAGCACGCGCTTCTATTACCGCAAGTCCGTGAAGGGCGGCCATCAGTTCGTGATGATGGATGCGGCGACCCAGCAACGGCGTCCCGCCTTTGATCACGAGCGCCTGGCGGCCGCGCTCAGCACGGCGACCGGAGCGTCCCACACTGCCCTGCGCCTGCCGTTTTCCGAAATCACCTTCGCCGATGGCGAGAAGCGCATCGAGTTCAGCGTCGAGCGCGCCGGCTGGCAGTGCGAGCTTGCGACTTTTGCCTGCAAGGAAACCGCGCCGGCGCCTGGCTTCGCCACCAGGCGCGGACTGGGGGGGCCGGTTCGTGATGAGGAAGCGGAGGTGGACGATACGCCAAAGAAATCGCCGGATGGCAAGTCCGAAGCGCTGATCCGCAATTTCAACGTCGCCGTTCGCGCCATCGGCGCGAAGGCCGTCACGGTGCTCACGACCGACGGCTCCGAAGGCAACTATTACGATCCGTCGTCCATCGTGTGGTCGCCGGACTCCAGGAAAATTGCCGCTTACCGTGTGAAGCCCGGTCACCGCCGGATGGTTCACTACGTGGAGTCGTCACCCGAAGACCAACTGCAACCGAAGCACGGGACGTTCCTCTACACGAAGCCGGGTGACGTGCTCGACGTGGAGCGCCCGACCATCGTCGACGTGGCGAACAAGACGCAGCTCGCCGTGTCGGACGCGCTGTTCCCCAACGGCTATGACCTGAGCAACCTGGTGTGGCGCAAGGACAGCCGCGCCGTCACGTTCGAGTACAACCAGCGCGGCCACCAGGTGTTTCGTGTGATCGAAGTGGACGGCGCCACCGGCAAGGCCCGCGCGGTGATCTCGGAAGAGCCGAAGACCTTCTTCTATTACAGAGCCGCGAACCATTCCCGCGGCGCCGGCAAGCGCTTCCGCCACGACCTCGACGACGGCACGGACGTGATCTGGATGTCCGAGCGCAGCGGCTGGAACCATCTCTACATGATCGACGGCGCCACCGGCGCGGTGCGCCACCAAATCACCAAGGGTGACTGGCCGGTCCGCGGCATCGCCCGCGTCGATGAGGCGAAGCGGCAGATCTATTTCAGCGCCGGCGGCATGCAGGCCGGCCGCGATCCGTATTTGCTGCATTACTACCGCATCAACTTCGACGGCACGGGATTGACGCCGCTGACCACGGCCGATGCCGATCACCAGGTCGAGATCTCGCCGGATCTGCAGTTCTACGTGGACACCTACTCGCGTGTTGATCTGGCGCCGGTGTCGGAGCTGCGACGCATCGCCGACGGATCGCTGGTCACCGAGATCGAGCGCGGGGACATCACCGAACTGGTGAAGGCGGGATGGCAGGCCCCTGAAATCTTTGTGGCGAAGGGACGCGATGGCAAGTCCGATATCTGGGGGATCATCGTGCGCCCGGTCGGATTCGATCCGGCGAAGAAGTATCCGGTCATCGAGAATATCTACGCGGGCCCGCACGGCTCACACGTGCCCAAGTCGTTCTCGCCGTTCATCGGCCATCGCTCCCAGGCGGAGGTCGGCTTCATCGTCGTGCAGATTGACGGGATGGGCACCTCGAATCGCTCCAAGGCCTTCCACGACGTGTCGTGGCAGAACCTTGGTGATGCGGGTTTCCCCGATCGCATTCTCTGGCACAAGGCCGCGGCCGCGAAGTACCCGTCGTACGACGTGTCGCGGGTCGGCATCTACGGCGGCTCGGCCGGCGGCCAGAATTCGCTCGGCGCACTGCTGTTTCATCCCGACTTTTACAAAGTGGCCGTGTCGTACGTCGGGTGTCACGACAACCGGATGGACAAGCTGGGGTGGAACGAACAGTGGATGGGGTGGCCGATCGGCCCACAGTATTCGGCCTCGTCCAACGTCGACAACGCGTGGCGCCTGCAGGGCCGGGTGCTGCTCGTGGCGGCGGAACTCGACACCAACGTCGATCCGTCCTCGACGTACCAAGTGGCCAACGCGCTCATCAAGGCCGGCAAGACGTTCGACATGCTGGTGATTCCCGGCGGCAGCCATGGCGCCGGGCGTTCGGCCGAGCATCCCGAGTACGGCGAGCGCAAGCGCTTCGACTTCTTCGTGCAACATCTGCTTGGACAACAGCCGCCCAACTGGAACCAGGGCGGCCCGGTCACGACCACGGCGAGCCCTAACGGACAAGGCGGGAGGTAACGATGGAACCGATGTCGATACGTAAATGGTGGATCGGCTTGACGGTGCTGGTCGCGCTGTGTAGCCCCGCCCCGTCGATCGGTCAGGCTAGCCTCGCCGAATTGCGCGGTACCGTGGCTGACGAAAGCGGCGGCGTGCTGCCGGGCGTGACAGTCACAGCCGTACATACTCAGACCGGCACCTCCCGGGCCACGGTGACCTCTGAAACCGGCGCCTACCTGATGCCGGCACTGCCACTGGGCACCTACAACATCACCGTCGAGCTCAGCGGGTTTGCTACGGTGGTGCGGGAAGGCTTCACGCTGAGTGTCGGCCAGTCGGCCGTGGTCACCTTCACGATGAAACTGGCGACGTTGTCGGAAACACTGACCGTCACCGGCGAGTCGCCGCTCGTGGCGACGAAACAGTCGGACCTCGGCGGCCGGGTGCAGACCGCGCAGATCGAGTCGCTGCCGCTCAGCGGCCGCAACTGGCTCGAGCTGGTCAGCCTCGTGCCTGGCGCGCGCGGCAATCCCGGCACGATCGGCGCCGGCTCGTCGGGCGGCGACGCGTCGCGGTATCAGATGGACGGCATCAGCGTCACCGGGCAGGGCACCGGCGGCGAGACGCAGTCATACAGTCATGAGACGGTGGCGGAATTCCAGGTGATCACCAACCGGTTCGACGCCGAATACGGCCGCGTCACCGGCGCGGTGATCAACGCCGTGAGCAAATCGGGCACCAACCAGCTGCGCGGCAGCGCGCTGTATTTCACCCGCAACGACATCTGGGACGCGCCCAATTTTTTCACCGGCCGGGTGGCGCCGTTCGACGAGACGCAGGCCGGGTTCACGGTCGGCGGCCCGATCATCAGGAACCGCGCGCATTTCTTCGCCGCCTATGAGTACCAGAAACAAAACATCACGGCGCGGCCGAACACCGGCATCGCCATGTTCGACATCG
The DNA here is from genome assembly GCA_964513235.1 of uncultured Acidobacterium sp. Lineage (GTDB taxonomy): Bacteria > Acidobacteriota > Vicinamibacteria > Vicinamibacterales > UBA2999 > 12-FULL-67-14b. Next base: position 84,225 of record CAZEMI010000239.1, on the reverse strand, counting down.
ACGTCGACGCCGGCATCCGCCGCAAGTTGCCGAGCGGCCGGGCCGACATCCAGTTGAACAACAACCACCGCCTGTTCGCGCGGGCGTCGGTCTATTACCTGAACTCGGAGAACAACGGCGTCGGCGGCAACAGCACCTTGTCCGCTGGCAGCAACCAAGACTACAAGACCTACGACGTGGCCCTTGGCGAGACTTGGGTGATCAGCAACCGGATGGTCAACGAGCTGCGCGGCGGGTTGTTCTACTTCTACAAGGACCTCTACGAGACGGCGCAGACCCCGCGCTACAGCTTCCCGTCCGCGACCCTGGGGCCGGCGAGCAACGTGCCGCAGTGGTGGAACGAGAAGATCTTCCAGATCAGCAACTCGTTGTCGTACTTCCTGCCGAACTGGCACGGCGAGCACAAGCTGAAAACCGGCGTCCAGGTCACACTGCCGAACTATCGCGGTGAATTGCCGCGCATCTCGTATGGCCAGTTCAACTTCGATCGCAATCCCACCAACTTCGCCGACATGAGCACGTGGCCGGCGCCGACCCGCTATTCGGTCACGCTCGGCGATTTCAGCTACGACGTCGACAATCCGGTCTACGGCTTCTTCGTGCAGGACGACTGGACGATGTCACCGCGGTTCACGCTGAACGTCGGCCTCCGCTACGACCTCGAGCCGAAGGTCACCAACAAGGACCTGCCCGATGTGCTGGACGAGGGGCCGCGCAGCATCGACGCCGATAACGTCGCGCCCCGCGTCGGCTTCGCGTTCGACATCTCCGGCAACGGGCGCACCGTGATTCGCGGCGGTGTCGGCCGCTACTACGGCAACATCCTGTTGAACATCCCGATGAACGAGGCGCGCGATCGCAACGTCCGCGTCTCGGCGGTGGTGCTCAATCCGAGCCTCACCGATCCGCTCGCGGGACGCACGCTGGAGGACTATCAGGCCCAGAATCTGCCGCGCGCCCGCACCCTGATGGATACCGACTACCAGACGCCGCGTCAGGATCAGATGTCGATCGGCATCGCGCACCAGATCGGCGACCGCTATTCGGTCCAGGCCGACTTCGTGCACACCAACGGCAGCAACCAGCAGATGAGCCGTAACATCAACCTGTTCGAGAACACGGCGCAGAACACGCCGCTCAATCCGACCACCAATGGCCGGCCGTTCCCGGCGTATCTCGACATCACGAAGTACGAGACCTGGGGCGAGAGCCGCTACGACGGCCTGCAGATGGCGTTCACCAAACGGCGGGTCAATTCCCGGTACCAGGCCGACGCCACCTACACCCTGTCCTGGGCCAAGGGGCACACCAACGCCAACCGCTTCGGTTCGGTGAACAATCCGTTCAATCCGGATGACGAGTATTCCTTCCTGACCACCGATCAGCGGCATCGCGCGTCGCTTAACGGCACGGCATTCCTGCCGTGGCAGACCACGGTGTCGGCGATCTTCTTCGCCGGGTCGCCGAAGCCCCTCAATATCACCACCAATCTCGATCCGTTCCGCAGCGGCGGGAACCGATGGCTGGATAATCGCGGCACAGTACTGCCCAAGAACGGCGAGCGCATGTTGAAGAGCGACTACAAGCTGGACCTCGGGCTGGTCAAGGCGTTTCGCATTCGCCAGATCCAGCTCCAGGCGAGGCTCGACGTGTTCAACGTCTTGAACACCGAGAACTGGGGCAGCTATGGGACGAGCTTCGGCAGCAGCACGTACCTCAAGCCGGGCTCGTCGACCAACCTGTTCTACCAGCCGCGACAGTTCCAGTTCGGCGCCCGCATGACGTTCTAATCTAAGGGCCTGCGCATATACTGCGGCGAGCATGGGCTCGCCGCCGTTCCGCGACGTGACGATCGGCCAGCTGCTGTCGCAGCTGGCCGCATCGCTGCCCGACTACGAAGCCCTCGTCTACTCCGACCGCAACCTGAGATACACGTTTCGCGCCCTCGAACAAGAAGCGCGTGTGATCGCTCGCGGGCTGATCGCCGCCGGGGTCGGGCGCGGCGATCGTGTGGCCGTGTGGGCCACGAATGTTCCTGAGTGGATCGTCCTGCAATTTGCGCTCGCGAAAGCGGGCGCCGTCCTCGTGACGGTCAATACCTCGCTGCGCGCGCGAGAAATTGAGTACCTGCTCCGTCAAAGCGAATCGTCCACGCTGGTCACGATCGCCGGCTTCAGGGGCGTCGACTACATGGCCGAGCTCCGTGAGGCGCGCCCCGACACGGTGAAGCAGGTGTTCTTCGTCGGCCAGCCATGCCCGCCGGATGCGACCCCCTACGAGCAGCTGCGCACGATGGCCGAGCGCGTCTCCGAGCGCGAGCTCGATCAGCGCGAGTCGACGGTCGGTGTGGATGACGTCATCAACATGCAGTACACGTCTGGCACCACGGGCTTTCCGAAAGGCGTGATGCTCTCGAGCCGCAACATCGTCAACAACGGTTATTGGATTGGCGAAGGTCTCGGCTACACCCCGGCGGATCGGTTATGCCTCTGCGTGCCGCTGTTTCATTGCTTTGGTTGTGTGCTCGGAGTGCTGGCGGCGTATACGCATGGCGCCTGCCTCTGCCCGATCGAAGCCTTCGATCCGGCACGCGTGCTCGACACCGTTGATCGCGAGCGGTGCACCGCGCTTTACGGCGTGCCGACGATGTTCCTCGCCGAGCTGGAGCATCCAGAGTTCGAGCGCTTCCGCACCGATTCGCTCAGGACCGGGATCATGGCCGGCGCGCTGTGCCCGGAGCCGTTGATGCGCCGCGTCATCGACCAGATGCACCTGCCGGAATTGACCATCGTCTACGGATTGACGGAGACGTCGCCCGGTTTGACCCAAACGCCGCGCGATGCCGACCTGATCGAACGCACGCAGACCGTCGGACGCGTCATGCCCGAAACCGAAGTGCGCATCGTCGATCCGAACACCGGAAGGGATGTCGCCCCTGGCGCGGACGGCGAGTTATGGGCGAGGGGATACGTGGTGATGCAGGGTTACTACAAGATGCCCGACGCCACGAATGCCGCGATCACGTCCGATGGCTGGTTGAGGAGCGGCGATCAGGCGTCGATCGACGAGGACGGTCGCATCCGGATCACCGGCCGCATCAAGGACATCATCATTCGCGGCGGTGAAAACATCGCGCCGAAGGAAGTCGAAGACGTGTTGCGCACGCATCCGGCGATTGCGGACGCATCAGTGTACGCGGTGAAGAGTGAGTTCTTCGGCGAGGACGTCGCGGCGGCGCTACGACTGCACCCTGGGATGACACTGGATCTGAAGGACGTGCGGGCCTTCTGCCGCGACCGCCTGGCGCGGTTCAAGATCCCGCACTTCATTCGCATCGTCGATGCGTTTCCACTGACGGCGTCAGGCAAGATTCAGAAGTTCCGACTCCGCGAGATGCACGAGGCGGAGCTGGGGTGTCCGGCAACCTAACGGTTGCCTATATAGGGTTTTCTATATAGAGGCCGCCTTTAGGCGGCCGGTCGCCTACCGGGAGTAGAATTCCCGCATGCGCAACATCTCGAGATTCTGCCTTGTCGGGTTCACCCTGCTGGCGCTGACCACGCCGCGCCTCACGGCTCAACAAGCCGTTCCGCACCCAGATCAGTACTTCGGTTTCAAGATCGGCAGCGACGGCGAGCTCGCCCGCTATCCGAAGATCCTCGAATACTTCCAGACCATCGCCAAGACCACCGATCGCGTGAAGTACGAGGAGGTCGGCAAGACGACGATGGGCAACAGCTATGCGTTGTTGCGGATCAGCTCGCCGCAGAACCTGGCGCGGTTCGATCGGCTGGTCGAGATCAACCGCCGCCTCGCCGATCCGCGCGGGCTGTCGGATGCGGAAGCACAACAGCTCGCCGCGGAAGGCAAGCCGTTCTACCTGGTTTACGCGACCATTCACTCCACGGAAGTGTCCAACGGCCAGGCGATCATCAACATCGTCCATCGGCTGGCCACGGAGAACAGCCCGCAGATTCGCCAGATTCTCGATAACTCAGTGGTGCTGATGGTGCCGTCGCAGAATCCCGACGGCCAGCACCTCGTGATCGACCACTGGTACCAGACGAAAGGCACGCAGTACAACCGCGTCTATCCGGACCTGTATCACAAGTACGTCGGCCACGACGACAACCGCGACTGGTTCATGTTCACGCAGAAAGAAACGCGCATGAACATCGAGCTGGTGCAGAACAAGTTCAAGCCGATCATCTCGCACGACATGCACCAGCAGGGCGCGGGCGGCTCGCGCATTTTCGTGCCGCCGTTCACCGATCCGTTCGACGTCAACATTCACCCGATCCTCGCGCTCGGCCAGGCGACGGTCGGGCAGGCGATGGCCTCGCAGTTGATCAGCGAAGGCAAAGAAGGCGTGGCGTGGCTCCAGAGCTACGACATGTGGTCGCCGGCGCGGCAGTACATGATTTACCACGGCCAGCCGCGCATCCTCACCGAGATCGCCAACAGCGGCGGCAACCTGGCCGATCCGTACGTGAATCCGCAACAGGGCCGGCCGCTCGGGCCACAGGAGCGGCGATGGAATTTCCCGGTGCCGTATTCGAAGGACACCTGGACGCTCGGCCAGCAGGTGGACTACGGCATTACCGCCGCCCTGGCCGGCATGGCGCACGTCGCGAAGTACGGCCACGAATGGCTTTACAACTTCTACAAGGTGCATCGCGACTGGGTGAATTACGACAAAGGTCCGTTCGCGTTCATCGTGCCCGCCACGCAGCGCGATCCGTATGCGACCTACGAGATGCTCGACATCCTCCAGTTCGGCGACGTCGAGGTTCACAAGGCGACGTCGGGGTTCAGCGCCAATGGCAAGGAGTACCCGGCCGGCTCCTGGGTGATCAAGACCGCGCAGCCGTATGGCGCGTTCGCCAAGACGATGCTCGAGAAGCAGGACTATCCAGACTTGAGGGTGTCTCCGGGCGGCCCGCCGCAGCGGCCGTATGACGTGACCGGTCATACGCTGTGGATGTTGATGGGCGTGACCGTGGACGTGGCAGACAAGCCATTCGATGCGCCACTCGAGCTCGTGAAGGAGGTGGCTCCTGTCGCGGCCACCGTCGCGGCGCGGCCAAGGGGCGCGTACCTCGTCGATCCCGGTTCGTACGGCTTCTTCAAGACGGTGGCGGAACTGCAGAAGGCCGGCGTGCCGGTGTATCGCGCCGGTAAAGCCTTTGACACACAAGGGGCCAAGTACGCGGCCGGCACCTGGGTGATTCCGCCGACCGCTGCCGCGCAGAAAATCGTCGAGACCGCGGGGAAGAGCCTCGGCATCGCGATCGCCGGTGTCGACCGCGTTCCCGCGGTTGATGGCTTCCGCCTGAAGCCGGCCACCAAGGTCGGACTGTGGAAAGGCGCCAACAACATGCCGGGCGGGTGGCTGTTGTGGATGCTCGAGCAGTATGGGATCAATCACGAGATCGTGAAGTCGCAGGACTTCACGGGCGACCTGAACGCCAAGTACGACGTGATCCTGCTGCCGACCAATACCTCCAAGGCGCGCATCGTCAGTGGCCTCGACCCGAAGCGCAACGATCCAGGGGAGTGGTCGTGGGCGTTCGGTGTTGGCGAAGACGGCTGGAAAAAGTTGCGCGCGTTTGTCGAGAACGGCGGAACGTTGCTCGCGATTGGGTCGGCGGTCGAGACTGCACAGGAACTGTTCGACCTGCCGATCGAAAAGGTGCTCCCGGAAGGACGTCCTGCCGCGGCGACGGGCTCCGCCGACGCCGTCCTCCGCGACGCGTTCAGCAGTCCCGCGCGATTGATGCAGACGCTGCGCGATCGCGTGGCCGATCCGCAGTCGCTGTTCTACTGCCCGGGGTCGCTCCTCGCCAACGAGTTCGACGTCAACAACCCGGTGGCCTGGGGCATGCCCGCGTCGTGGCCGGTGTTTTTCGAAGGCGATCAGGCGTATCGCCTGCGCCCGGGATTCGGCATCGAGACGCAGGTGGTGTCGCGCTATCCGACCTCGAACATCCTGCAGAGCGGATGGCTGCTCGGCGAGGAGTACCTGCGCGATCAGGCGAACATTCTTTCGTTCCGGATCAACAAGGGCTTCGTCGTGACCTATGGCAGCCAGATCGATTTCCGCACCCAGCCGCGCACGACGTTCAAGTTGATCTTCAACGGGATGTTCCATGGCCCGTCCACGCCGGTGCCGGCCGCACAGATGGGCCGGGCGTCGGTGACAGGGGCGACTGACATGCAATAAAAGCATTGCCGATCGTCAATCGTCTGAATTAGTGACTGTTGGGCGATTGACAATTGGCAATTGCACATTCGAATCCGCCGATTTCAAAATTGACAATCACCAAACAGTCGCGAAATCCATCGATTGACAATCGTCAATTCACGATTGCCCTCACCCTGATCGCGTCCCTGGTGGCCCCGGGGAGTGGTGAGGCGCGGCAGAGCCCCGAGGCCATCGCGCGCGCGATCGTGGTCGGCCAGGCGTATGCGTCCGGCAATGTCTACGTGGCAGGCTTCGAGGCCGACGAGAAACGTTCCTGGCCCGGACAAATCACGCTGGTGCCGCTACACGAAGCCGCGTCGTTGCGGTTGGCCGCCGATTTTTTTCGGACGGTGACTCAGGATTCCGAAGAGCAGTACTACTTCCCGCGTCGCGAGACCACCGGCGAGCTGTCCGATCTCGATATTTTTTCGACCGTTGACCGCATGGCGTTGGAGGATCGCAACCTCGCACGCTATCGGGCGGACGACAGAGTCCACAGTTCGGTGGCCCTCTTCGGGTGGGACGAGCGGCTGCCGCTCGCCGACATCAGCAGGCGCGACCGAGGCCAGCTGCGCCCGACCACGGCCCGGGAGCGCGTTGAGATCGCGGCGGACAAGAAAAGCTCAGTTCCGAAGGACTTCGAGTGCACGACGGTGCCGCAATTCCTCGACTCGGCCAAGGTGATCCTGACGGCCACAATCGCCGACTCGAATCTTAGCATTCGTCTGTCGCACTTCATCACTCCAGGCTGCGCCGGACACTTGTCCGAGATCTATGTGCTCGATGTGATCGCTCCAGGCGAGGAGCCGCGCCGCTTCGAGTTCCGCCATTACCACGGTGTTATCTAATAGGGAGATGACGATGTTCGCTCGGAGGCAAATATTCGTTCTGATGTTCGTTGCGGTGCCCGTGGTTGCCGGCGCGCAAACCGCGCCGCGTCCAGACGCGGACCCGCGCATCGAGAAACTGGTCGCGGCCGTGTCGGAGCAGCGGCTGCGTGAGCTGGCCACGACGCTGGTGAGCTTCGGCACGCGCAACACCCTGTCCGACCAGACCTCGGCCACGCGCGGTATCGGCGCGGCACGCAACTGGATCCTCGAGGAGATGCGGCGGTCGAGCGAGAAGCTGCGCGTCACGTTCGACGCGCACATCATTCCACCGCAGGGCCGCATGACGCGGCAGGTCGACCTTCGCAACGTCATGGCCATCCTGCCCGGGCGTTCGCCAAGGCGCATCTACGTGTCGGGCCATTACGACTCGCTCAACGTCGGCGGGCAGAACGTGTCGAATGCCGCGACGCCTGGAATCGCCCCCACCGGCAATCGTCCGACGCGCGATGCCGACGACGTCGACGCCCCTGGCGCCAATGACGATGGCAGCGGCACGGTGCTGACGATGGAGCTGGCGCGCGTGTTTGCGGAGAGCGGCATCGAGTTCGATGCGACGCTCGTGTTCATTTGCTGGGCGGGCGAAGAACAGGGCCTGGTTGGTTCGCGCGCGCACACCATGGATCTCGCCGCTCAGAAAATCCCCGTCGAAGCGGTCTTCAACAACGACATCGTCGGCAACTCGCGCGGCGGCAACGGCATTGTCGACGCGGAATCCGTGCGCGTCTACGCGATCGGCCCCGAGGATTCGCCGGCGCGGGCGCTGGCCCGGCACATCGTCAGGACGGCCGGCGTGTATGTGCCGTCGCACCGCGTGCGGCCGATGGCGCGCGAGGACCGGTTCGGCCGCGGCAGCGACCAATCGTCGTTCACCGGGCAGGGTTACCCGGCGGTCGTGTTCCGCGAAGCCAACGAGAACTTTTCGAAACAGCACGGCCCCGACGACACGCTCGACGGCGTGGATTTCGGCTACCTGGCACAGAACGCGCGAGTGAACGTCGCGGGCATGGCGGCGCTGGCGCTCGCACCACCAGCGCCGAAGGTGACCAACGATCGCGGCGGCAACCTGCTGTCGCGCGATCCGTCAGGATACGACGCGACGATGCGATGGCACGCCTCGCCTGGTGCGGTCGCCTACCGCGTTTACTGGCGCGACACGTGGCGCAACGACTGGCAGCACAGCCAGACGATCGGCAACGTGACGCAGTTCACCCTGAAGAACGTGTCGATCGACGATTTTGCGTTCGGCGTGTCGGCGATCGGCGCCGACGGGCAGGAGAGCCTGGTCAGCTCGTACGTGTCGCCGGTGCGGCGCGATCAGCCGCTCAAGCGCCAGGAATGACCAGCGACTGGCTGCGTCGCTTGCGATCGCGCCTGGCGCAGCCGCTGCCTGGCCTCGAGGCGCAGCTACGCATGGCGCCGACCCCGCGCTTCGGTTGGGATCCGCTGAAGTTCCCGGATGGCGCACGCGCCGGCGCGGCGCTGCTGCTCGTCTATCCGCATGACGAGGCGCTGCATTTTGCCTTGACCGTGCGTGGCTCGGCGTTGCGCAATCACACCGGCCAGGTGTCGCTGCCGGGGGGACGCGTGGACGAAGGTGAATCGTTCGAGGATGCGGCGCTTCGTGAGGCGCAGGAGGAAGTCGGCGTCGATCCGCGTGCGGTCGAATTGATCGGCCGCCTGACACCGCTTCACATTCCGGTCAGCGGGTTCATTTTGCATCCGGTCATTGGCTTTACCTCGATGAGGCCGGCCTTCCAACGGGCCGAGTGGGAAGTGGCCCGGATCATCGAAGCGCCCGTCTCGCTGCTGGCCGAGGCCAGCGTCTTCAAGCGCGAGATCCGGACGCGCGTCGTCAATGGGCAGACGATCGACGTCGACGTGCCGTTCTACGACATCGAGGGCGAGAAGGTCTGGGGCGCCACCGCCATGGTCCTGGCGGAGTTTAGTGCGATGCTAGTCACATGACGTCCTGGCCGGTGTCGCCGCTCGTCGTTGCTTCAGTTGTGCTGGCCGTTCCCGGCGCGTTGTTGATGCTGGCCGGCCTCATGGCACTGCGGCGGCGGCGGCCGTTCCGTTTCGCCCTGCGCACGCTGCTGGGACTGCTGCTGCTGGCGGTCGGCGGGTTGCTGGCGGCCATCGGCGTGGGGCTCAATGGCTATCGCGCCTTGACCCGCGAGGAAGTGGCGGCGCGCGTGATCGTCCAGCCGCTCAACGAGCCGCAGCGCTTCTCGGCGACATTCCACATCACGGGACGCCCCGAGGCGATCCATTACGAGCTTGCCGGCGATGCGCTGTATGTCGATGCGCACGTCCTGAAGTGGAAGCCGGCGGTGAACATGCTGGGCCTGCACACGGCCTACGAGCTCGACCGCGTGGCCGGGCGCTACGACGACATCAAGCGCGAGCGCGCCGCGGAGCGCACCGTCTATTCGCTCGCGCCCGACCGCCGCATCGATCTCTTCGGGCTGCGGCAGCGGTATGCGTTCCTGTCGCCGTTGCTCGATGCCGAGTACGGCTCGGGCACGTTTGTGCGCGTCACCGAGCCGGCGGAGCTCGAGGTCCTCGTCTCGACGACCGGATTGCTGGTTCGTCCCGCCTCGCGGTAATGTTCTGCGCTATTCTCCCGTCGTGAAGATTCGCGTCCTGGTCATCGCCACGGCCTGCCTCGTCCAGCTCGCCGCGGCCGTCGCCGGTCAGGCACCGGCCATCGATGCGCTCTTCGCGACGTTCTTTGCCGCCGAGGATCCCGCGGCCGCCACCACTGCCGCGGAGGCCATCGTGGCCGCCGGCGTCGACTTCGATACCGCGCTCGATCGACTGCGCAAGGGCCGCCCGTATCTCGACGAGAAGCGCGGGGAATACGCGCTGCGGTGGCGATCGAAGACCGGTCCGTTCTTCAATAACGTCGTCGACGTTCCAGTGGATTACGACCCGGCGAAGCAGTGGCCGTTGCGCGTGCAGTTGCACGGCGGTGTCGGCCGGCCGTCCCCAAACGCGGTGGCGCCGGGACGCCCGCCCGCGCCGCCGGGCCCGCCGCCCGCCCGCGCGCCCAACCGGATCGGGGGCGAGCGGCAGATCTATCTCCATCCGAGCGGCTGGATGCAGGCGCAGTGGTGGGACGAAGAGCAGGTCGACAACATCCTGCGCGCCATCGACACGCTGAAGCGGAAGTACAACATCGACGAGCGGCTGATCTACGTCACCGGCATTTCCGACGGCGGCACCGGCGTGTATTACCTGGCGCTCAAGGAGCCGAATCCCTGGTCGTCGTATCTGCCGCTCAATGGCAGCCTCGCGGTGCTTCGCAACCCGCAGACCGGCGCCGACGGTGAGATGCACGGCAACAACTTCATCAACGCGCCGCTGTATGTCGTGAACGGCGAGAACGATCAGCTCTACCCGGTGGCGCAGGTGGCACCGCACATGGCGTGGTTGAAGCGCATGGGCGTGAATCTCGTGTTCCGGCCCCAGGCGGGCGCCGGCCACAACACCGCGTGGTGGCCCACCGAGCGCGCCCCGTTCGAGAAGTTCGTGCACGATCATCCGCGGCCGCCGCATCCGGCGGGGCTGTCGTGGGAGACCGAACGCGTCGATCGCTTCAATCGTAATCGCTGGCTGATCATCAACGAGCTTCGTAGCGACGCCTCACGACAGACCGAGCTGACCGACCTCGGGTTCTTCCAGCATACGAAGCGATCGGGCCGCGTCGACATCCGCCGCAACGGCAACACGTTCGACGCGATCGTCCGCGACGTGGCGTCATTCACGATCCTGTTGTCGCCCGATGCGATTGACTTTGGCAAGGACATGGTCGTGACCGTGAACGGCAAGCAGGTGTTCAGCGGGGCGGTCAAGAAGGATGTCAACGCGCTCCTTCACTGGGCCGCCATCGACAACGACCGAACGTCGCTGTACGGCGCCGAACTGAAGATCGTGGTGCCGTGAAGATGGCGGAGGGCGGACGATGAGTGGAGGCGCTTGTGTGGACCATCAACACGCCGTGGTTTGACGTCGCCGTCGTGATGAGCATGTTCGGCTTCGGCACGATTCTGTTCGGCCACTTCGAACAGCACCGGCCCAAATGGAAGCGACTGCTCAAGGTCGTCGTTGTGCTGACCGTGACGGTGACGCTGGCCAACACGGTCGGGCGCGTGTGGGCGTATGGTCTTCTCGCCCTGCCACTGATTGCCGCCGCTTACGTTCACCTAGTCTGGTTGCCGAGGCATGGCATCAACGGCTGGACCGCGGAACCGTACGACAAGTATCTGGAGCTGATGCGCTCGCGCGGACATGTTTAGTCCACGGATTACACGATGACACGGATTCGCTCGCGTGTTCATCCGTGAAATCAGTGAAATCCGTGGATTATTCTTTCAGTGGACCACTTGAAACCGACGTTCTTTGCCACACCGGCCGCGTTCAGGGCATGGCTAAAGAAGCACCACAAGACGGCTGGCGAGATCATCGTCGGCTACTACAGGAAAGAGTCCGGCAAGCTGACGATCACGTGGCAGGAATCGGTGGATGAGGCGCTCTGTTTCGGGTGGATCGACGGCATCCGGCGCAGCCACCCGCCCGACGCGTACTCGAATCGATTTACGCCGCGGCGTCCTGGCAGCAACTGGAGCGCCATCAACATCAAGCGCGTCGAGGAGCTGACAAAACTGAAACGCATGCAGCCGGCCGGCCTGGCGGCATTCGCGAAGCGCACCGAGGCGAAGTCACGTATTTACACCTACGAACAGGACCGTTTTGTCCTCGACAAGGGCCTCGAGAAGAAGTTCAAGGCCAACAAGAAGGCGTGGAAGTTTTTCCAGACCCAGGCGCCGTATTACCGCAAGCTGATGACCGGCTGGCTCACTATGGCGAAGGCCGAAGAGACGCGGCTCCGTCGCCTGGACAAGTTGATGGCCGCGTGCGAGAGGGGCAAACGCATGGGAGCCGTATGACGGAGCCATTTCTTCGGAATTGGTTCAAACCACGCCGCCTCGAAGGACGTCTATCGACTATGACTCGTCACTTCCCAGTGATTGCCCTAGTCGCCGTCCTGTCCGCAGGCGTGCTGGTGGCCCAACCGCAGGAGCAGGACGCGCGGGAGATGGCGCAGGAGCGCGCCCAGGCGGAGCTCGATGCGCCCAAGATCGTCGACGTGCTCGAGCTGAAGCCCGGAATGACGGTCGCTGACGTCGGCTCCGGCGGTGGCGCGATGACTGTGGTGCTTGGCAAATGGATTGCGCCCGGCCGCGTCTTTGCAACCGATATCACCGCGCACGCCCTGCGATGGACGCGCCAGTACGTGAAGAAGGAAGGCCTGAGGAACGTCACCGTGATCGAAGGCGCGGCCGCGGCCACCAACCTGCCAGACACGTGTTGCGATGCAGCGCTCCTGCGGCACGTCTACCACCACATCACCGAGATCGACGCGTTCAACAAGAGCCTGCACGCGTCGCTGAAACCGGGCGGCCGGCTGGCGATCATCGACTTCGTCCCGGACCATGGGTCGCCTCTGCCTAAGGGCGTGCCGGCCAACCGCGGCGGCCACGGCATTCCGCCGTCGGTGGTGATCGAGGAAATGGCGCGCGCGGGCTTCACCCACGTCCGCACCATCGACAAGTGGCCGCCGGGGGACAAGGTGCAGCCGGGATTCCTAACGCTGTTTCGGAAATAACGCGGCCAGTCCAAAACCGATCGCTGAGCCGACCAAGCCCCACAGGGCCGGGTCCCACCATCCGGTGCGATCGGTGCCGAAATACACGGCGAGCAAGGTGCCGACGCCGCCGATGATGGCGCCCATCGCTTCCCTGGCGCCAGCGCGCGGCCACAACAGCGCGCCGGCCACCGGCACGAACAGCGACGCGCCCAGGAGCGAGTAAAAGATGCGGAGCGCATCGACGATGGTCTCGAGCTGCACGGCGAGGATCATCCCGAGCACGCCGCCGATGAGCGCGGCGGTTCTTGCGATGCGCAGCAATTGTTCGGGGGACGCTCCAGGATTGAAAAATCGCTGGTAAAGATCCCTGGACGAGCTCGTTGCCATCATGAAAAGAATCGCGTCGCAGGTGCTGACTTCGGCGGAGAAAACCGCCGACAGCGCCAGGGCCCCGACGAACACCGGTAGATCGTTGAGCAACACCGTGGGCAGGACGATGTTGAGATTGTCGAGGCCCGGATGATTCACGCGGGCCGCCATGCCCAACAGGACCGGCAGGAACGAGAACACCAGCTGGATCACACCGGCTGCGCCAATGCCGATGCGCAACGCCCGCGTGCTGACCGCGCCGAACGCCTTTTGCACGAGGCCGGGCGAGATAATGAAGCCCGGCGTCAACAGGATCAGCATCGTCCAGCCGGACGTCGCGCCGGCTGAGAACATCGGGTTCCAGAACGTCGCCGGCACTCCCGGAGCCGCCGCAATGGCGGATGCGCCGCCGATCGCGGACAGCACCAATGGCAGCGCGATCACGAAGCCACCGATCAGTACGACGAGTTGGACGACATTGACCCACGCCGAACTGAGCAGCCCGCCGGCAGTGAAATAGATCGTCATCGCGGTGGCGCCGATCGCCACGCCCTGCCAGCGTGGCAGACCCGCCACCACTTCGAGCACCGCCGCGCCGGCGATCAGCTGGGCGGCGAGGACCGCCAACGTGCCGATCAGGGTCAGCGCCGCGATCGTGCCGCGCACAGTGGCGCTGTAACGATGCTCCAGGTAATCGCCGATGGTGAGGTGGCCGTGTTGTGACGCGATGGCCCAGAGCTTCGGACCGACCCACAACGCCAGCACCAGCGTGCCGATGCCAACCGAGCCATTCCACCACCACGCGCTGATGCCGTCGGAATAAGCAACACCGGCCGCGCCGACCGTGGTGCCGGCGCCGAGGTTCGCGGCCAGCACGGTGCCGCCGACCAGCGGCCACGTCAGCTTGCGGCCGGCGACAAAAAAATCCGCGGGCCCGCGTACCCGGCGCCCGATCCAGACGCCAAACACGGTGAAGCCGACCGTGTAAACGAGGAGCAGAACGAGAGGCACGTTCACGGCCAAAGCTTACTCTCAAGCCTCGTGGCCTTGGCCCGCCGTAGCCCGAACTGAGACTCAGCGGCGAAGGCGGCACGAATCTGGTAGCGCGACCCATCCCGCACGGGTATCAACAAGCATGCTTGCTTCATATGCTTTGTGGTTTTCGGTGATCGCCGCCCCCACTCAAACGCAACCAACGCCGCCGCCCAAGCCGTTCGATTGCACCGCCGCGCAGCACCGCGAATTCGACTTCTGGATTGGCGAATGGGACGTCGTCCCCAATCCCGAGGCCAGGCCTGCGAATGCGCCGCCGCCGCAGCCGGGACGCAAGCCGGCCAGCAACGTCATCGAGAAGGCACATAACGGGTGCGTGTTGATTGAAAACTGGGACGACCGCCAGGGCGGAACGGGACAGAGCTTCAACCTCTACGACCGGGTGCGCCAGCAGTGGCACCAGACGTGGGTAGACAGCAACGGCGGCTTGCACGAATACTGGGGCGAGCTGACTGACGGCAACATGGTGTTCATCGGCCAGGTGCCGTTGCCGCCGGCGTCCAGATTCGCCGGCCGCCGCATCGTTCGCCTGACCTTTTTTCACCTCGGGCCCGACAAGGTCCGCCAGTTCTCGGAATCGCTGAGCCCGGATGGCACGTGGAGCGCAGGTTACGATCTGATCTACACCCGTCGCGCGAAGACGAAGTGACCGTCACCGCGCACAGCCCGCGCCATCACATCGACGTGGTGGTGTTCGCGTCGCCACTGGTCCGCGTCGGCAGGTGGCGTTGTCCAGCCGAGCATCCCGTCTTCGTCGATTCGGGGCCCACGCCAGAAGCGCTGTTCGTGTTTCCGCGCGAGGGCGTGTGGATCCAGCACGAAGGCCGTGAGCCTTTCGTCGCCGACGCCAACACCGTCACCTACTACAACCGGGGCCAGGCCTACACGCGGCGCAAGCTGAGCCAGCGCGGCGATCAGTGCGAATGGTTCTCCGTGGCGCCCGAAGCGATCGCGGAAACGCTGTCGGCGCACGAACCCGCAGCGATCGATCGGCCCGACATGCCGTTCACGTTCACGCACGGCCCCAGCGATCCGGACACCTACCTGCGCCAGCGGACGGTGTTCCAACACGTGTCGCGCGAACAGAACGCCGATCGTTTGTTCGTGGAAGAGGCGGTGCTGTCGATCCTCGGCGATGTCACGCGCCTCGCCTACGCCAGGCAGGGCGTCAAGCGGCCGGTGCGGACGCGCCGCCGCGACGTCGATCTCGTGGAATCGGCCCGCGACGTGATCGCGCGCAAGTTCACCAAAAACCTGTCGCTGTCGGAAGTGGCCAGGGAGGCGGAATCGTCTGTGTTCCACCTGGCGAGGGTGTTCAAGGCGCGCACCGGCTTTTCGCTGCACGCCTATCGCAATCAACTGCGGCTGCGCGCGGCGCTCGAGCGGCTGGCCCAGCCCGGCCTCGATTTGATCGATATCGCGCTCGACCTGGGATTCTCGAGCCACAGCCACTTCACGGACACATTCCGACGGAGCTTTGGAAGAACCCCGTCGGTGGTTCGTGAATCTATGTAGCGGCGGCACAAATGTGCCGCCCTCCCGGCGCCGGTAGCCGCCTTCCCGGCACTACTTGCCGGTTTGCACCGGCACCGCCGGAGCCTTCGGTTCCGTTTCCCACCAGAACTGCTTCGGCAGCGGCCTGGCCTGCGGCCACACCATGTTGAGCGTGTCGGCCTCGTAGAGCTCGCCGTTCTTCATCACGTAACGGATCGAGTTGGTGTTCTTGATGTTCTCGAGCGGGTTGCGATCGAGCACCAGCAGGTCGGCCATCTTGCCGGCCTCGAGCGAGCCCACGTCCTGCTGCAGGCCGATCGCTTCGGCGCTGTGCATGGTGATCACCTGCAGCGTTTCGTGCGGCGTGAGACCGCCCGACGCGAGGTTCCACGTTTCCCAATGCGCGCCCAGGCCCTGCAGCTGTCCGTGACTGCCGAGTCCGGCGCGGCCGCCGGCGCGCACGACGTCGGTGACGCCCTTGGCGATCAAGGCATGACCGTACTCTTCAGGCAGGAACCACTGCGGACGCCGGCGCACCATGCCGTCGAGCAGCTCCCACGGCACCCACTTGCGCAGCTTGGGGTCGTTCGCCGGTGTCTCCGTCTCGAACCAGTAGT
This sequence comes from uncultured Acidobacterium sp., assembly GCA_964513235.1. Classification (GTDB taxonomy): domain Bacteria; phylum Acidobacteriota; class Vicinamibacteria; order Vicinamibacterales; family UBA2999; genus 12-FULL-67-14b. Next base: position 67,908 of record CAZEMI010000239.1, on the reverse strand, counting down.
TCTCGCTCCACGGTGCGCCATAGGCCACGAGAATCGTCGGCGTATAGAAGGTCTTCGTCTTCGCCACGAACATCGTCACGTCCTTGTAGAGCGGCGCAATCGGGAAGCTGTGCTCCTGGCCGGAATAGCCGTCGGCCATCTGCGTCAGGTTCAACTTCAAGTCGAGCGAGCCTTCGATGGTCGGGGTGATGCCGTACTCCTGGCACGCCTCGATGATCCATTGCCGGACGATGCGATCGCCGGCAACGTATTGCTTGAGGGTGTTGGTGCGATAGGCCTCTTTGTAGCGCTTGACGAATCGGAAGGCGGCCTCGCGGCTGTCGATGCCCGATCCGGAAAAGACGCCCGGGCCGGTGGCGTAGATGCGCGGGCCTGGCATCATGCCGCTGTCCACCATGTCGGCATACGCGAACACGTCGGGCGTTGAGGTTTGCGGATCGCGCGTCGTGGTCACGCCATACGCGAGGTTGGCGAGGTACTGCCACACCTCGGTTTGATGCAGGCCGCGCGGCGCCCACATGTGCGAGTGCGCGTCCACCAGGCCCGGCATGATGGTCTTGCCGGCGACGCTGATGGTGCGCGTGCCCGCGGGCACCGCGAGCGATCCGCGCCTGCCGATAGCCGCAATGCGATTGTCGGTGACGAGCACATCGCCCTGCGGAATGACCTCGTTGCCCTTCATCGTGATGATGCGCGCACCGGTCAGCAACAGCGAGCCCTTCGGCTTGGTGCGCGGCATCTCGACCACCACGTCGGTCTTCCGGGGATCGGTGGCCGTGATGTCCTGGCGGAAGAACTGCGAGCCCCACGCCCAGGTAACGGCCTTGCCGTCCGCACTCCAATCCAGGTAATCGCCGCCCTCGAGCGACATGTTCTTCACCGGGACCGCACTGTCGCCGCGTCGTTCGATGCGGATATTCACCGTCTCGCGGCCGGCGCGCGGCATCGTGACCAGGTAGTGCCGCTCCTGGAGGTTGACAAATGCCCGCGTGCCGTCCGGTGAGAGGCGGATGGTGCCGGCGGCGGGTGGATTCGGCGCGCCGCCCGGCGCGATCCCGGTGATGCGCACCAGGGTGCGGCGATCGTGGCCGTCGATGGTGATCGACTGCAGGCCGCGGTTGGTCGTGAAGTAGATGCGGCCCGCATCGTTGCGCGCGAAGTGCGGCCCGCGCCCGCCCTGTGCCGATGCCACCAGCGTGCCGGCGCCGCCGGCGGCCGGCATCCACCGGATCTCGAGCGTGTTCGGCGGGTTCACGCCGGTGATCTCGCGCGGCGCATGCTCATCGCGATCGATCTCGTCCTCGGGCGGTGTGTCCATCAGGATCGAATACAGCTGGTCCGACGCCGCGCCCGCCATGAACACGATGCGCGATCCATCGGGCGAATACGCGGGGTCGAGATAGTAGCCTTCGTTCCGCGTCAACGTTTGCGGCTGACCGCCATTCACGCTGATCCGCTTGATGTGGCCTCCCGTTGTCGTCCAGGTCGCATACACAATGGACTGACCATCCGACGACCACGCCGGCATGAACTCCCCTTCAGCGGCACCCTGCGCACCCGTCAGAAGACGAGGACTCCCGTTCGGGTAGTCTTGAATGTACAGACGATTCATGGCCGAGAACACGAGCGTGCGCCCATCCGGCGACAGCGACGGCCAGCGGATCAACCGCGCTCGCATGGTGGCGCCGTCTTCCACGCGCACCGGCGTGTAGACGCGCGGCGCAATCTCGGCTGCCACCTTCGCGGTGAAGGGAATCGGCGTGGCCTGGCCGGTGGCAAAGTCGATGCGCTGCAGCTTGCCGTTCACCGGCACGATCAGCGATGTGCCGTCGGGCATGAAGTCGTAGCGCGGCAGCGTGTCGCGGCTGGCGCGCGACTCCTGGTCGTCGCGCGTCACCGGGTAGGCAAGCCACCGTTCCGCGCCGGTCTCGAGATTGCGGACGCGGAGGCCGGTCTGCGATTTGTGCCGCGTGCCGAAGACCATCCATTTGCCATCGGGAGAAAGCGCCGGGCGGATGGCGCTGCCTTGCGCGTTGGTGATCTGCGTCACGTCGCCGGTCTCGGTATCGTGACGGTAGATCTGCCATAGCGGGAAGCGCGCGTTGTAGGTGAACGTGCCGGTGCGCTGCGTGTAGTAGATGAATCGGCCATCGGGCGACACCACCGCGCCCATTCGGTTGATCGGCGGCGCCGGCGGCGGCCCCTGCGCATCCGGGCTGGGCGGCGGCGGCGGCGGCGCGCCCACGCGGACGCCCGTGCCACCGTCGCGGTGATACATGAACAGCCAGAACGTGCCGGGGTCCGGCGGCCGCGACTTCGAGACCACGATGAAGTTGCCGTCCGGCGTCCACGCCGGCGACACCATGATCTGCGGCCGATCGTTGGTGCGGCCGTCCTTGCTCACCGCGCGCGGGTTGGTGCCGTCGGCGTCGGCGATCCACAGGTTCTCGACGCCGGTGCGATCGGTCAGGAAGGCGATGGTCTTGCCGTCCGGCGACCACGCCGGCTGGCTCTCGAACGACAGCCCGCCCATGATCCGCGTCGCCTCGCCGCCCGTGATCGGCATCGTGTAGAGATCGCCGAGCAGGTCGAACAGGATGGTCCGGCCATCGGGTGACACGTCCACCTGCATCCACGTCACTTCGTCGGTGGTGAATTCGATAGTCTCCGCCGTCTTGAGCGTGAAGCCTTCGGCGGGTTTGGCCGTGTCGTCCTGGGCCTGCCGTTCCTGCCCGTGCAACGACGGCAGGCACAACACGCACAGCGTGAGTAGGTACAGAGATCTCTTCATGGGCGGAGTATATTTCGGGCCTGCAGATTTGTAGAGAGGTGGTGGGAGCGACGATTACGGCCGCGCTGGTGATTGGACGATCAATAGAGAACTTTTTCCTCGCCCAATTCGGCGATCAGCTTCTTGAAGTGCCCGACCAGCAGATCGCGCCGCTTCATCATGGCGTCGATCTCCCCGCTGGTGAGCCAGTCGCCGACGGCCTTCTTCACGCCCTCTTTCGTCAGCGCCTCGAGGCGAGGCAGCAGCGCGCGATCCATCTTCGCAAGATCTTTCTCGTGCATCAGCTGCGCCTGCAATCGAAAGCCACGGCTGAAGTCGATCATGATCACTTTCCATTCCGGTGTGATCAGCACGTTGGTCAGGTTGCGATCGGTGTCCCGCACCAGCGCCGAAAAGATGCGCATGCGGTACATCTGGTTGTTCCAGTCGGCCGCGTTCGGGGGCTGAATCTTTTTCTTGAGCCGATCGCTTTCGTCCATCAACGTGTCCACGAACCAGCTCATCGATCCGCTCGCGCCCGACCAGCGCCGCTCGACGTGCACGGGCATCATGTGGTCGAGGCCGAGCAGCTCGGCCAGCGCGTAGGCGCCGAGGTTGTATCGATACGAGTCGACGAAGTTGAACTCGGTCGTCGCCTGGCGGCCGCCGCCGCCCAGGCTGGCCACCGTCTGTCGCTCGTCGACGGACTGGAACACCGCGTCGTGCGTAATCACGCCGTCGCTCAGCGTGAGGCGCTTGGGCGCGGTGACGCCCTTGCTGGTGCTGCGCGTGCGGGTGATTCTGGCGTTCTTGAGGAAGTGTTTCGTCTGCTCCACGGTGAGGTGTGGAGCGGGAGCGGGCGCAGCCGCAACGGCCTGCGCGTAGGTGGGAACGGGTACGAACGAGGTCAGTAACAGGACGACGAGGGCGCCGCCTATCCTGGTCATGGGGGACCTCCGCATCTTGTCCACCGAAGCGCGAAGCGCGAAGGTGGATCACCCGCCAAAGACGGGCTGTTTACTTGACGATCTTCGTGAAGTTTACCGAGGCGCCGCCCACTTCCGGCCGCACCCCGACACTGAACTTGCTCTTCGCCATCGACATTGTCACGGTGCGTGCCGACGCGATGCCGAAGCCTGCACCCATAACGACGTCAGTGGCGTGATGGCGGTTCCATGCCATGCGCGCGAGGGAGATATAACCGCCGAGCGCATACGCCGGCACGCCGATCTTCCAGCCGTAGTGACGCTGCAGCACGGTGGCCGTGGCGAAGGCGCTGGCTGAGTGGCCTGAAGGGAAAGAGGCTCTGTTACTGCCGTCGGGACGCTGGCGGCGCACCGTGTGCTTCACCGTCTGCACGAGCGCTTGCGACAGCACCTGCGCGCGCACGATATCGCGGCCGACCGTCGCCGATTTCTTGTTGCCGATGGTCTTGCTGATGCCGTAGGTGGCAAACCCCGCGGTGGCCTGAAATGCGAATTGACCCAGCAGGTTGCCCGATTCGAACAGCGACGTCGGGATGTTGAACCCGTTGTTGACGCCCTCGCGATCCCACGGTGCGGTGGCAATCGCGACCAGCGAGACGTAGCTCATCACCTTCGCAGTGTCGAAGCTGAAGAAATTCTTGAAGTCACCGGCCGAAAGCTTGAAGACGTTGGTGGTTTCGATGGCCGTCGCCATCGGCAGCTCGACGGGCCTGGCCGTCGGGGGCAACACGATCTGTCCAGCGTCCGGCGCGGTTGCGGCCCCGGTGGTATCCCCTGGATTCTCGGTTGGCAATGGTTCCTGCGCCCACGCCGGAACCGTCAGGGCGCAAAACACCAGGGAACACACGGTCAAACGCAAAACGTGCATTAAAACTCTCTTAGGTTGAAATACGAGAAAAACGGCTCACAGTATCTCACGGTTGGCGTTCGAACCCAACCAGTATCCAATTTCCCGAATTTCTGCGGAAATACGCGGAAACCGGCTTGGCCCAGGCTTCCGGCCCGCCAACCGCCACGAGGTCCACCTTTATGTAATCGGACGCTGGCATCGCCGGCATCAGCATCGGGCTCTGGGTTTCCTCGGTGGTCGCCACCAGGGTGGCCCGGTCGGAGGCGTTATCGAAGGTGTACCAAAGGGCCCGATAGCCCGGAGCCCGGTCCACCACCGCGGCATCCGACGCCGCATTGCGGAACGTCAGGCGGCCCTTCGCATCGAGGGCCGGATCGACAATCGGGTTCACCTTGGGCAGGAAGGTCTGCAGGATGCGCAGCCGGCGATCGATGATCGCCTTGGCGAGAAATTCTTCAGACTTCGCATCGCCGAACTTTCCTTCCGCGACCGCGGCACGGATCATGTCCTCGGTGATCGCGGCCAGCTTCGCCGCCGCCCAGAATTGATCGTCGGGCCGCATGTGGCGGAACGCGGCGTTGGTGATGTGCGGCCACCATGTTTCGGGGTCCCACTTGGCGTGATCACGCGGCAGGCGGCCGATCGCCGGCGATTCGAAATAATCCTGCGTGCGCCACACCGGCACCTTGAACCCGAAGGAGAGTGCGCGTCTGCCAATCTCGCCCGGTTGTTCGACCAGTGCTTCATAGCCTTCCCAGCCTTCGCGTGGGCCGACGGCGGCGCTGCCGAGCGCGGATCCGAAATCGAGCAGGTAGTGGCGGATGAAGCTGCGGCCGTTCTCGGTGACCAGCGACGACAGCGAGTTGATGCCCTTGGCGTCGACGTGATTGAGCCACGCGGCAAACACAAAGTAGCCCCGAAGTTCGCGGCGATGTTCGTGCGGGACGACGTCGTTGGGGTCGTCGGCGCGCGTGCCGTGGAAGCGAATGCGGCCCACCGGGCGGCCGGGCGTGGCCTTGCTGAGAATGACGCGATACGAGCCGTCGGGATCCCGATCGGCGCGCGACAGCAGCCACGCGATGTCGCCCTGGTTCATGGCCCGCGCCATTTCGCCCGGCGGCGTGATGCGCGTGTCCTTGCCGATCACGAGGTTGACCGGCACCAGTTGGCCGATGTGGTACTCGGCGGTGTGGTAGCCGGCCGACCAGAACAGCTTCGCCGCGACGATCTCGCTGCCGGTGGCCATGCCGCGCCAGCCGGGCGGATCGAACTTGACGAACCACAGCTGGTTCGCGGCGTCGCGGATGGTGAAGCCAGGCGTGACGCCGTCGCTTTTCGCCGACACCACGGTCCACTTGCCGGGCGCGGGTCCGTTGCTGGTGTTGGCGGCCCGCGCCACCAGCGCCGGCGTCAGCGGCATGCGCCCGGCGCGATTGACGAAGTACGGACCGTCGGGAACTTCATCGACCGTATTGATGTTTTTCGCTCGCTGGCCGAGCACCGGATCGCCGGGCTTCAGGAACAGGTTCTCGATCGTTTGATAGGCGAGGTCCGGCTCATAGCGCGCCGCGGACGTGACATCCTGCGTCATCGGCTCGCGCCAGATCGGATCGTCGGGATAAAAGCGCCGCGTCTGGGCGCCGAGCGAGAGCGCCGACGCGGCGACCAGCAGCAGCGCGATGAGGGAGTGAGGTCGTGTCATCAGAAGGCCTGCGATCCGGCGAAGATCAGGCGGAGGCCTTCACGGCCCCGTGCCGCCTCGATCCTCAAGGCGTTGAAGTTCGGTCCATGGAACCGCGCGCCCAGTCCCCACGCGGTTTCGAACTCGCCGGCGCGAAAATCACGGCGATCGGCGGCCACCTGGCCGGCATCCATGAACAGGGCCATGTCGAGATAGCGTGACGGCCGCCAGCGATATTCACCGCTGAACAGCACGCGATTGCGATCCGACAACCGGCGATTCGCGAACCCGCGCAACGTGCTGCCGCTGCCGAGAAACGGCGCCAGCATCACCGGCACGTCGTGGCCGGCATCGGGCGTGGTGACCGTTATCAGGGCGCGCGCGGCCAGCACGAACTGTTCGCGCATGAGCGGCAGCAGCTGCACCAGCTCGTATTCCTGCGACCGGAACGAGAACGGCTCACCGCCGGTCTCGCGGTTGCGTTCGATCGTCGCGCGATAGTAGCCGCCCCGGGTGCTGTAGCCTGGCGAGGTGCGCCAGTCGAGGGCCACCGTCGCCCGCGTCACGTGGTAGGCCAGCTCGCGATCGATGCCCGGCATTTCGGCCTCGGTGAAAAACTGCAGATCGCGATTGGTATCGAGGGCGAGGAACGAATAGCTGCCGCTCACCGACAGGAACCGCATCGGCTTGAGCGTGGCGTTGGCGCCGGCTTCCATCGGTGTGTAGTCGTAGCGTTGCCGCGTCTGTTTCGACGAGTGCTGGCCGAGACCGTAGAACGACACGCCGCGCGCGTCCATCCACTGCGCACTGGCGTCGACTTGCAACATACCGCGCCACAATTCCGGCGCCACGACGTTGCCGCGCAGCATCATCGAGTTGTTGAGCGAGATGCCGGTCTGCACGTTGATCGAGGCCGCCTTCTCGAGGCGTTTCAGGTAGCCGGCGCCGATCGCCATGCCCGTGCCGCTGTAGACGCTGCCGAACCAGGGATAGGCGCCGTCGCCGCCCGACAGCAGCGGCGAGAGCAGGACCCGTCGGATCACCTGTTCGGCCCCGCCCGGGCCCTCGGCGCCCAGCTGCCTGGCCTTCTCGGCCTGTTCTTCGGCGATGGTCTCGACGCGCGTCGACTGCGCCAACGCGCTCGGCGAGTTCGCGAAGATCAGCGCAACGATTAACCCGGCCCGTAGTGCCATTCCCGGCACGTGACGTCGACCCCGGCAAGAAGTGCCACCCCCGGCCCATGTCTTCATAATTGCCATTTGGTGCGTGTGTAAGCGACGCGAAAACCATTCCGCTCGGCGTTGCGCTGCGAGGCGCTGCCCGGCGCGGCGACCATCATCGCCAGGTCGCACCCGTGTGATGCCGCGGTACTGAGACGAGTGTCGAGCAGCGCGAGTTGCGCGCCCTTGCGGCGGCCTTCGGGTACCGTGCTCGCGCCCGCCAACAATGCGACGCCGCCATGCATGAACAGCGCGGCGGTGGCAATGGCCTGGCCATCGTGCTCGGCGACGAAACACGTGGCGCATTCCACGCTGGATCGGGCGAAGCCGTGGATGAATGGCAAGACTTCCGGCGCTTCCTGGCTCCACCCGCGTGCCGCAATGCTGCCATACCACTCGGCCTCGTCGAGATGGACGCGCCTGACCCGAAGGGCACCCTGTGCACCTTGCGCACCTTGCGCACCCTGTGCACCCTGCGCACCCTTGATCTCCCGAAACATGACGTTCGAGATCTCAACCGGCTTGTAGCCGCGCCCCGCGAGCATCGCCAGCACCTCGACGCCGGCGTGCGGGCTCACTTCGTGAAAGACCGCGGACCCCCGTGACGTGAAAAAACGCTCGATCGCATCGAGGTCACGGTCGCCGGGACGCTGATGGATGCCGAGGCCGAACGTTTGGGTGATCGGCGAACCGACGCCGGCGAACATGACCTGCGTGCCGGCAATCCCGGTGCGGATGGCGCCGGAGTACGGCTCGTGCCGCGCCTGCGCGTCGACAAACGCGGCGTTGCCCTGACCCTCGGTGGTTTCGAGGCGCCGCGCCAGCGTGGCGTCGGCGAAAACGGAGCTCATGAATGCGTCATGTTACCCTGCGCGACCGCCCGACGCGCGGCTTACGCGGTTGAATACTTCTCGAGACCGAGCCTGGCGTGCAGGCGAATTTTCGCATCCGACTCGACCACGAGCGCGCGTTGCAGGACCGGGGCGATCCGGGGATCGTCGGGCAGGCTGGCCAGCATCGCGATTGCCATCTTCCGAACGCGCGGCACGCTATCCCGCTCGGCACGCTCGATTAGCAGAGGCACCACGTCGACCGGGCACTCGTCATCCTTGCAGTGCTCGCACGAGATCGAATGGATCGCCCACACGCGCACTTTAGGTTCCGGATCCGTCAGCAAGGGCACCAGGTCGCGGAGCGTCTCGGGATCGGCGCCGCGATCGAGGTAGATGGCGCACCAGTGCCGGATGTGCCAGTCGGGGTGCTTCAGCCCTTCCCGGACCGCCGGCAGCGCCGCGACGCCGAGCTGTTGCAGCCGACCCAACGTCTCGACACGCAGTGCCGCGTCGGCGAACGACGAGACGAGCGCGGCGGGATCAGGATCGACCGTCATAGGCAGTGCCTATTCGATTTCACTGAACTGTTCGAACGTCTGTCCGCTGGCCATGAACACCAACGCGCCGATGAACAGCGCCACGTTGAACACCACCGCCACGCTGACGATCGCCATGCCGATCGCCCGGCGCGAGTGCAGGCGATAGCCGATATTTAACAACGAGGGCGCCGCGAGCGGCAAGTTGTGCAGCCCCAGCGCCATGAGCGTGACGGCGAGCCAGGCGTTGAGGCCGATGGTTGTCCTGCCGGAATCCGCTCTGACCATGATCGCGCGGGTGTGAGCGATGACGAGCCACGACGGCACGAGGACCGCGGCGCCGATTGGATACAGGACGAGCGGTGATCCTTCCAGCGTCCCGAGCAGCAGCTTCGTGGTCACCGCCAGCACGTGCCCGGCTCCCATCGTCGCGAGCATGACGCCGGCGAAGAGATTCATCGCCGCCATCACGAGGCGAGTCGTGGGCAGATCCGAGCCGCGCTGCCGGGCGAGCAACACGGCCACCGACCCGACCGCCGCGGACATGGCCAGCGGCAGCCATTTGTTCTCGCTCACGATCACCGCCGCGATCTGATCGATCATGGCAGGCTCGGCCCCCAAACGTCGCGGTGTTCCGATTCACCGTCCGGGTACCGCCACGCGGTCACCGACAGGCAGCCTTGCACATCCCAGGACACGCCGTGGATCAATCCGCCGTATTCGTCATGAACGACGTATTCCTTCCCCAGCTCGAGGTCGAAAACCACGACCTGGCTGTGCGGCCCGGCATGGTCCCTGGTCACGCCGACGAGTTCGCCGATGGCCAGGTAACGCGAGTCGGGACTAAACGCCATCGCCTCTCCGAATTCGCGCTCCCCGGTTTTCGCGCGGCCGCCATCGACGTGAATCCGCCCGATCAGCGGACCACCCATGCGAGTTTCGTTGTAGTCGATCTTCGTGACCGTGCAGCGGCCGTTTGGCGACTTCATGGTTCGTCACTCTCAACGGGAGAGGTGCCGCGATTCTAGCGCAACCGGGGCTGCCGCGATTTGCGGAGCGTGTCGCACGGGTGCGAGGATCGCCTCGAGCAACGGCCGCATCTGCGCCAGTTGCTTGAGGCGAATGACGACGTCCCACGCGGGCTCGAACTTCTTCCAGCCGGCGCTGTACGCGAAGTGCTTCAGGGAATGCTTCGCCGATCGATGCGCGAATGCCCCCTTGACGATGGCGCCCCACTCATAGAAGGCGCGGTACGACCAGTCGTAGCCGCGCGTGAGCTCCTCCGCGGACAGCCCAAGCGGCCGATAGACCACGTGCCGCGTGTCGTAGAGATCCCAGTTGCCGGTCACGATTCGCCCTTGCCCGGTCATCTCGGCGTACAGCTGCGTGCCCGGATAGGGCGTGAGCACGTGAAAGGTCGCGGTCGTGATGCCGCTCGCCACGGCCCAATCGACGGTGCGCCGAAACACGTCGGGATCGTCGCCATCGAGGCCGAAGACGAAGCTGCCGTTGATCATGATGCCGAGATCGTCGAGCCGGCGGATGGCCTCCCGATAGTGGGTCGCCTGCCCTGAGCGAGCCGACTGGCGCACCGCGCCAATCGGCGAGTCGAATGGGCGGCCGAGGTTCTGTCGCTTGCCGGCGCCGGCCAGGCCGCGCGGCGACAGCGTCTCGAATCCCACGAACAGGCTGCGCAGGCCCGCGGCGGCGGCGTATTCGATCGTGTCGTCGCGCAGGATCGAATCCACGGTGGCCGCGCCCTGGAACACCCGGTTCATCCCGGTCATGCCGGTGAACAACTCGCGGGCGAACCTGCGGTTGCCGAGCAGGTGATCGTCGAGGAAATACAGGTGGCGTCCCGGCAGCCGGTTGATCTCCGCGAGCGCCGCATCCACGCGCTGCGTGTAGAACGAGCGCCCGCCCTCGAAGAAGGCGTCCTTGTAGCAGAACGTGCAGTGGTGCGGACAGCCGCGAGACACGACGATCGAATTGGGCACGAGGTAGCGGTGGCGCCGGATCAGGTCGCGGCGAATGGGCGGCAGGTGATCGAGCGTTCTCAGTTGCGACACATAACGACGTTTCGGCACGCCGCCGGCGAGGTCGCGAAGGAATTGGGGGAACGTGTCTTCGCCTGGGCCGAGAAAGATCGTGTCGGCGTGGGGCGCGGCCTCATCGGGCAGGGAGGTGACGTGCAGGCCGCCGAGCGCCACGTGCGCGCCCTTGCGCCGGTAGTGGTCCGCGATGCGGTAGGCGCGATACGCATTGGTGATGTAGACCTGGATCACTACCAGGTCCGGGTCGTCGTCGAGGTCGAGCGGCTCGACGTGCTCGTCCTGGAGCGCGACCTCGGCGTCGTGATCGAGATACGCGGCGAGCGTGGCCAGGCCGAGCGGCGGAAACAGCGAATATTTGACGGGTCGCCAGTAGGGGCTGGTGGCTTCGGTGAGGGCCGGGAGGATCAGTTTGACGCGTCGCGTCCGGCGAAGCAGGTAATGCACCCGCCCAGCATACACAAAGAACTTTTATTTACAAAGTAAGGCGCCCTGGCGAGGCGCGTGGATCGGTGTCGAATCGGTGTGAATCGGTGGCCTAGCTGTTCAGCGCGGTCAGTACCGCGTCGATCATCTTCTTCGCGTCGCCGAACAGCATCCGCGTGTTGTCCTTGTAGAACAGCGGGTTGTCGACCCCGGCATAGCCGCTGGCCATGCCGCGCTTCATCACGATGGCGGTCTTCGCCTTCCACACTTCGAGGATCGGCATGCCGTAGATCGGGCTCGACGGATCGTCGAGGGCGCCCGGATTGACGATGTCGTTGGCGCCGATCACGAGCACCAGGTCCGTGGTGGGAAACTCCTGGTTGATCTCTTCCATCTCCAGCACGATGTCGTACGGCACCTTGGCTTCCGCCAGCAGCACGTTCATGTGACCGGGGAGGCGGCCGGCCACGGGATGGATCGCGAACCGCACGTTCGCGCCCTTGTCGCGCAGCAGCTTGGTGACTTCATACAGCGGGTACTGCGCCTGCGCCACCGCCATGCCATAGCCCGGCACCACGATCACGCTCTTGGCATCGCGCAGGAGATCCGCGGTCTCTTCCGCCGTCACCGACTTGACTTCGCCGGCCGGTTGCGCCGATCCGCCCGCCGGAGCCGCACCTTCCTCGGCGCCGAAGCCACCGAGAATCACGCTCAGGAACGATCGGTTCATCGCGGCGCACATGATGTAGCTGAGGATCGCGCCGCTCGAACCGACCAGCGCGCCGGTAATGATCAGCAGGTCGTTCTCGAGCATGAAGCCCGCCGCCGCCGCGGCCCACCCCGAGTAGCTGTTCAACATCGAGACCACCACCGGCATGTCGGCGCCGCCGATGGCCATCACCAGGTGGATGCCCATCAGCGAGGCGATCGCCGTCACGACCAGTAACGGCCAGAGCACGGGGAAGTAGTCGCCGTAGGTGACGAAGACGTCGCCGAGATAGAGGCACGCCAGTAGCATCACCAGGTTCATCACGTGGCGGCCCGGCAACAGGAGCGGCTTGCTGCCGATCACGCCCTGCAGCTTGCCGAAGGCCACCACCGACCCGGTGAACGTAATGGCGCCGACGAAGATGCCGACGAAGATCTCGGTGTCGTGGATGCGCCGTTCGATGCCGGTAAACAGCTGGCTGTGGTCGAGCGTCGTGGCAATGCCGACGAGCACCGCCGCCGCGCCGACGAAGCTGTGGAGGATCGCCACCAGCTGCGGCATCGAGGTCATCCCGACGCGTGCCGCCAGCATGGCGCCGATCGCGCCGCCGATCACCAGCGCGACCGTCATCACCATGTAGCTGTCGACACGCGGACCAACGGCCGTGACCAGCACGGCGATCAGCATGCCGGCCATGCCGAACAGGTTGCCGCGGGGCGCCGACTCCTGCGCCGACAGCCCGCCGAGGCTGAAAATAAAAAGTAATCCGGCGGCCAGATACGCGACGGTGACGAGCGTCTCAGGCACTCGGCACCGCTTGGCGATTGAGCAGTGACATCTGCGCCTTCTGTGGCCCTGGTGTTTTCATCGATGGCCTAGCGCCTGAACATCCGCAGCATGCGCTGCGTGACGAGGAAGCCGCCGGCGATGTTGATCGTCGCCAGCAGAATCGCGGCGGCGCCAAGCATGACGATCGGGGAGGAGGGCGGGCCGCTCACCTGCAGCATGCCGCCGATGACGATGATGCCGCTGATCGCGTTGGTCACGCTCATCAGCGGCGTGTGCAAAGCGGGTGTGACGTTCCACACCACCTGCCACCCCACGATGCACGCCAGCGCGAACACCGTCAGGTGCGAGAGGAATGCAGGCGGCGCGACGAGACCGAGACCCACCAACGCCGCGGCCGCGACGACTGCAAAGATCGGACCCGCGATGCTGGTCTTCTTTGGCGGGGGCGCCAGGGCGGCCGGTGTCTTGACCGCAACCACTTTCGGGTCCGGCGGCAACACCAGCGGCGGCCTCGCCGGCGGCGGCCAGAGCAGCTCGCCTTCGCGCAGCACCAGCGCGCCCCGGACCACTTCATCCGCCAGGTCGAGGTGGAAATGGCTCGCGCCGCCGAGATCGGCCAGCAGGTGCGTCAGGTTGTTGCCAAACAGCAGGCTCGCCGTCGGCGCCAGGCGGCTGGGCAGATCGGTGTAGCCGAGAATGTGCACGCCGTGGCGTTCGACGACGTGGCCGGGTTCGGTCAACGCGCAGTTGCCGCCGTTCTCCGCGGCCAGGTCGACGATCACCGATCCCTTCTTCATCGACTTGACCATCTCTTCGGTGATCAGAATTGGTGCCGGGCGGTTGGGAATCAGCGCCGTGGTGATGATGATGTCGACATCCTTCGCCTGCGCGGCGAACATGTCCATCTCCGCCTTGATGAACGCCGGGCTCATCTCCTTCGCGTAGCCGCCGGCGCCCTCACCGTCTTCATGAACGTTGAGCTCGATGAACTCCGCGCCCATGCTCTTGACTTGTTCCTTGACCGTCGGGCGCGTGTCGAACGCGCGCACGATGGCGCCCATGCCGCGCGCCGCGCCGATGGCGGCCAGCCCGGCCACGCCGGCGCCGATCACCAGCACCTTCGCCGCCGGCACCTTTCCGGCCGCCGTCATCTGGCCGGTGAAAAAACGCCCGTAGAAACTGGCGGCCTCGACCACCGCGCGATAGCCGGCGATGTTGGCCATCGACGACAGCGCGTCCATCTTCTGCGCGCGGGTGATGCGCGGAATCTGATCCACCGCGATCGCCGTGGCCTGGCGCGCCGCCAGCCGCTCGACGATCTCCTTGTTCTTGCCGGGGTAGAGGAACGAAATCAACGTGCCGCGCTCGCGGATCAAATCCGCTTCGTGGACGTTGAGCACCGGGTGCATCGCCGGCGGCTGCACCTTCAGCACGATGTCGCCGGCCTGCCAGATCTCCCGCGGCCCGGTGATGACCTCCGCCCCCGCCGCCAGGTAGTCGTCGTTGCCAAAGGAGGCCGCGGCGCCGGCGTCGTGCTCGACGGCAACCGCGAAGCCCATCTTGATCAATCGCGAAACGTTTTCAGGGGTCACCGCCACGCGGCGTTCGCCGGGGCGGCATTCTCTCGGGACGGCGAGCTTCATGCAGCTCTTGGATTATAGGGGATTTGATCCGATTACACGGAATATCCGTGTCATCCCTACGCCAGCTTCAGTCGGAATTCGCGCTGCAGCAGGAAGAGGTTCACGCTCATCTGCAGGAACACCGCCACCGCGCTGATGTACCAGATCCACGTCAGGTGGAACCCGGCCACTCGCGACAGCAATATCGCGGGAATAATGCTCACGAAGAGCCGCAGCGCCGACGTGACCAGCGACGGCATGGTGTTGCCCATCGCCTGGAACATGCTCGACGACACGAACGTGATGCCCGAGGCCACGAAATTCAGCACCACGATACGCAGGTATTCCACGCCCACCGAGATGACGTCGGGATCGCTGGTGAAGATGCGCATCAACGGAACCGCGGCGAAGAAAATCACGATCCCGGCCACCAGCATCGCGCCCGCCGCCATGCCCGCGGCGGCCTTGAACGCGGCGCGGACGCGCTCGCCCTTGCGCGCCGCGAAGTTCTGGCCGGCCACCGGGGCCACCGCGAAGCCCAGTGCCACCACCGGCAGAAACGCCGACTGCACGATGCGCAGGCCAATCGTGAATCCGCCCTGGGCAGCGGCCCCGAACGGCCGGGTGATCGCGTAGACCACGGCCATGTAGATGCCCATCAAGGCGAACTCGGCGCCGGCCGGCAGCCCGATCCTCAGCATCTGCCACCACACGCGCAGCTGCGGGCGCCAGCTGCCGGCATGGAAGCGCAAGTACGCTTTCGCATCGATGAAGTAGAACGAGATCCAGACCACGCCGACGACGATCGCGAGCAGCGTTGCCACCGCCGCGCCGCTCACGCCCATCCGCGGAAACGGTCCCCAGCCGAAAATCAGGAACGGCGCGAGCACCATGTTGATGATCACGGTGCCGGTCTGCACATACATACCCGGCTTGAAGTTGCCGGTGCCGCGCAGCGCCGCGCCCATGGCCACCATCGCGAATTGGAGCGCCATCGCCGGAATGAACCAGAGTAAGTACTCCTCGGTGGCGATGCGCATGCCCTCGGTGGCGCTCTGGCCGGCCGCGTACTGATGCCGCAGCGCCATCGCGATTCCGAGAAACAGGATCCCCACGACCATCGACAGCACCTGCGACTGGTTGAACAGGAAGATCGCCCGCTCCTGATCCTTCGTGCCCGCCGCATGCGACACGAGCGTCGTCGCCCCAACCGCCAGCACTTGCGTGATGGCAATGACGATGAACGACAGGTTGGCGCTCAGGCCGACGGCGGCGATCGCGTCGGTTCCCAGGCGCCCCACCCAGAACAGATCCACCAGCACGTACAACGTCTGGAAGATCATGCTGACCAGCATGAAGCTGGTCGTTTTGAGGAGATGACCTGTGAGGGAACCCGTCGTGAGGTCTTGCATACGGCAGTGTAGCTGAACAATTTCGCCACAAAGTGGCAGAATCTGCATTGCTCTTACGAACCACGTAAAAGGGAAGCAGGTTCCTTTTTACATGAAGCGTAAATAGTAAGCAGGTTCCCCTTGTTGCGCGACCTACGATCCGTGATCGGATGGCTGCCGGCGCGATGGCGCTGGCGGTGGCTCTTGCTCGTGCCGATCGCCGGGATGGCCGCGCTGATCGAAGCCGCGGGCGCGTTGGCGGTGTTCGGGTTGTTGCGGCTGGTCGTCGATCCCGAACTGGTGCGGACCGCGCCGGTGGTGTCGGACTTGTGGACCCTGATGCCGTCGCGATACCAGCCCCGCGCGATGGTGGCCTTGCTCGCGCTCGCGGTCGCCGCGTTCTACGTCCTGCGTGCGGCGTTCCTGTCGTGGGCCGAATGGGTGCGGATGAGGACCGTCTACGGGTCCTCGGCGATCGCCGGCGAACGGCTGCTCGCCCGGTATCTCGCCGCCGACTATTTATTCCACGTCAAGCGGCGCTCGGCGTCGTTGATCGAACCGGTGTCGCGGACCTCTGATATCGCGTTCGAGCTCGGCGCCGGATCGGCGGTGAACATCCTTGCCGAAGCCGCCACCATCACCGCCCTCGCCATCGTCCTGATCGTGTCGGCGCCGCTGGTCACGGTCGTCACCGTGGCGGTGGTGCTTGGCGTGGTGCTCGTGCCGATCGTCCTGACGCGCCGTTCGTGGGAGCGCATCGGCGCCACCGAGCGCACGCTCTATCAGCAGCAGCTCCATCTGCTGCAGCAGAGCCTCGGCGCCATCAAGGACGTGACAGTCACGGGCCGGCAGCCATTCTTCGAGGAGCGTTTCCGCGACGTGAAGCGCGAGCTCGGCGCCACCAAGCAGCGGCGCGCGACGGCGGCGGCGGTGGCGCGGCTGGGCGTCGAAGCCACGCTCATCCTCAGCATGTTGATCGTCGTCTTTCTGGTGATGCGCGCGGCCGTGCCGAGCGCCTACATCGTGTCGGTGCTGGCGCTGTTCGCGTATACGGGATTCCGCGTCGTGCCGTCGGCCAACCGGATCATGCTGAACGTCGGCTACATGCGCGAGGCGCACCCGTGGATCCGCGGCATGGACGAGGACATGCGGCGGCTGAAGCCGCCCGCGACGCGGACCTACGAACCCGTGCCGCCGATGCTGCAGGCCACCCTGGCGTGCGAGGATGTGTCGTTTCGCTACGAGGACGCGCCGGCCCCCGCGCTCGATCACATCTCGTTCACGATTGCGCGCGGGCAATCGATCGGCATCGTCGGCCCCACCGGCGCCGGCAAGAGCACCCTGGTCGACCTGCTGCTGGGCCTGCTCGCGCCGACGAGCGGCCGCGTGCTGATCGACGGCCAGCCGCTCGACGGCCGGGAGCGGGCGTGGCAGCGCCAGATTGGCTACGTCCCGCAGGACGTGTATCTGCTCGACGATTCGCTGAGCCGCAATATCGCGTTCGGCATTCCCGACAGCGCGATCGATGAACAGCGGCTGGCCAACGCGGTGTCGCAGGCCAGGCTCGACGAGGTCGTCGCCGCGCTGCCCAACAGGTTGGAGACGGTGATTGGCGAAAACGGCATTCGCCTGTCGGGTGGGCAACGGCAACGCGTGGCGATTGCGCGCGCGCTCTATCACGATCCGCAGGTGCTGGTCTTCGATGAAGCCACCGCGGCGCTCGACAACCAGACCGAACGCGAAGTGACCGAGGCCATCGCCAACGTTCACGGCTTGCGCACCGTAATTGCGATCGCACACCGGTTGTCGACGGTGAAGGGCTGCGATCAGTTGATCTACTTGCGCGACGGCGGCATTGCCGGCCTCGGCACCTACGACGAGCTGATGCGCGATCCCGGATTCCGACAGCTCACCTGAACTCCTCGACGATGTCGCGGACCTGCCTGACGAAGTTGGCGGTCGAAAACCGCTCGCTCGCGGTGAGGACCTGACGCAGCCGATCCTGTTCGGCCGGCGACGCGAGCGTTCTCGCGATCTTCTCGACCGCGTCATCCTCCGAGTCGTACATCAACGCGGGCTCACCGCCGACGACTTCCATCTGCCCGCCGCCGCGCGGCACCCACACGATGCAGCCGGCCCGCGCGAGCTCCGCGGGCGCCATCCCGAAATGTTCCTCGCGCATGCCATGGATGCCATAGCGATGCGTGGCCATCAGGGCGCGGATCTCGTCGCGGCTGATGTTCTGCCGGAATGTAATCCACGGTCCCAGCGACCGCGCCCGATCGAAGAGCCGATCGCGATAGCGGCGCGCCTGGTGGTCCCACGTGCCGATGATCGTCAGCGTGACGGCCGGGACCCGGTCGCGGACCCGCGCCAGGATCGTCATCACGCGCTCGAACTCCTTTTCCGGAGAGAGGCGGCCGATGGCGAGAAAGCCGTGGCGGCGCTCCGCCCACGGCGCGCCCGGCGCCGGATCGGCAACCGGCGGGTACAACGTCCGCGTCGGAACGCCGAGAAACCCCTGGACGTGCCGGCCCGTCCAGTCGGAGTTCACCAGCGTCAGGTTCTGTTTCAGGCGATCGTGTGAGAAGTGCGCGAGACGATCGGCGGCGGCATAGTAAAGCCGCAGCGGCCACCGCGCGGCGTGATACCACCGCAGGTCCACCGCCGGACGCGGGCGCAGATAGGTCGGATAGTGAACGTATTGAATACCCTTGCGGCCGTAATCGGTCTCGTTGAACATGCCGAACACCACCTCGAACCCGCGGCTGACCCGGCGCGTGTAGCGCATCATCAGCGACAGCCTGACCAGCGCCGCCGGCACCGGCAGATGATCGGGGATGACGCGCCAGTGCCACGGCACCACGAGCGTGTCGAAATCGGCGGGCTTCAGGTGCGTGCCGAAGAAGCGGTTGATCGGATCGATCTCGACCGGCCGCCACGACAGCACGGTGACGCGATGTTCCGGCGCCAGCGCCTGCAGCACCCATGCGGCCACGCCGTGGCCGCCGCCCGGCGGCTGCATCGACGGCTGCACCAGCAGCACGCGCTTGCTGGAATGCGGTTCCGTGCCATTTGTGGCCTTCATCTGGCGTCTACTTGCGCGGTCGCCAGCGCCAGGATCGACAGCACGGCGGTCACGCCGTAGAGGATGAGCACGGTGCGGCGGACCGACCACCCGAGACCGAGCAGCCGATGATGGATGTGCTCGCGATCCGGTTCAACCACCTGCCGCATCACGGCGCCGAGCGATCGGCCATGGGTCGGCCGCGCCAGCGCGCGGCGCATCAGTGCCGACGCGGCGTCGGCGAGCGGCAGCGCGAAGATCAGCAAGGGTACCGCCGACGCGAGCGCCGTCGCACCCTTCTGCCAGCCGGCGATGGCCGTCGCCGCGAGCAGGAAACCGGCGACCAGGCTGCCGCTGTCGCCGAGGAAGATCGACGCGGGCTCGAAGTTGTAGACCAGGAACCCGAGCATCGCGCCGACAAACGCCGCCAGCAGCATGGCTTCGGCCGTGTGGCCGCGGACGATGAGGAGGGCGCCGCAGGCCGCGCCGGCGACCGCCGCAATGCCCGGCGCCAGCCCGTCCACGCCATCGATCAGGTTGAACGCGTTGGTGACGCCGACCAGCCAGGCCGCCGTCACCGGGTAGGCGATCCATCCGAGCGTCCAGGTGCTGCCGAGAATCGTGACGCGTTCGATCAACAATCCCGAGGCGATCATGACCGCGGCCGCGAGAACCTCGACGAGCAGCTTCGGCGCCGGTCCAAGCCCGCGGATATCATCGACGAGGCCGGCGAGGAAGATGAGGAGGCCGCCGACCACAAAGGGCCTCATCGCCACCCAGATCTCGGGATCGCGGGACCCCGGCAGCAATGCGGGTACGATCGCCAGCGCGAGCGCGGCGGCCAGCACGACCGCCACGCCGCCCAGGCGAGGCACCGATTGCGCATGAACCTTCCTGCCCCCCGGGGCGTCTACCAGTCCAAGCACGGTCGAACCCCGTCCAATCAGCGGGGTCAGGAACAGGGCCAGCGCGGCACCGCTAACGCCGAGTAGCAGGTACAAGCTCAATGAGAACCGCCGTTATCGTAATCGGAGATCTGGGCCGCAGCCCGCGCATGCAGTACCACGCGGTGTCGCTCGCCGCCGCGGGCAGCGAGGTGGATCTCATCGGGCTCGAAGGGGCGCCGACGGTGCCGGCCGTGTCGGGGAACGCACGGATTCATTGTCATCGCCTGCGCGACCGGGCGTTCGCCGGCCGCGCGACAGGCGGCGTCCGCCGGTTCGTCTGGGGATCGGCACTGCGCGCCGCCGGGCAAGCGGCGCGCCTCTTCTCGACGCTGATGCGCATTCCCAAGCCCGAGGTGATCCTCGTGCAAAACCCGCCGGCGGTGCCGGCGCTCTCGATGGCCTGGCTCGCCGCGCGCCTGCGCGGCGCGCGCGTCGTGATCGACTGGCACAACCTCTCGCACACCATTGCCGCGGTGACGGTGGGTGAGGGCCATCGCGCGGTGAAGTCTTTGGCGCGAAGCGAGCGGCGGTGGGCGAAGCGCGCCGACGGACACTTGGCGGTGTCGCAGGCGATGGGGGACTGGCTGGCGCGCGAATATCGTGTGAAGCCGGTGGTCGTGTACGACCGGCCCGCGGCGTCGTTCGCGCCGCCATCGCCGGAGGTGGCGGCGGCGCTGTGGAACAGGCTCGCCGCCGAGTATCACCTCGGCGCCACACGTCCGCCCATCGTGGTGTGCCCCACCAGCTGGACGCCGGACGAGGATTTCGATCTGCTGCTCGAAGCGCTTGAGCGCGCGGAGCGGACGCTGACGCGTGCGCGATCGGCCGCCGCCGCCGGCGCGAACCCCGGCGAAGCGACGGGCGGGGCGGACCTCGCGGTCTTTCTCACCGGCCGCGGCCCACTGCGTGACACGTTCGAGCAGCGCGCGGCTCGCCGCAACTTCACGGCGATTGCCGTGAAGACGGCGTGGCTGGAGCCAGCCGATTATCCGACGCTCGTCGGCATGGCCGACCTCGGCCTCTGCCTGCACCAGTCCTCGTCGGGACTCGACTTGCCGATGAAGCTGGCCGATCTGCGCGGCGCGGGCGTGCCGGCCGCCACTTACGACTACTCGCAGGTGCTCGGTGAAGTGATGGAGACGGGACACGAAGGCGTCACGTTCCGCGATCCAGGCGACCTCGCGAGTCTCCTCGTCAGCGTCGCCACCCGATCAATCGCGCCTGACGGTCCGCTGGCGAAATCCCGCGCGTGGCTGCGGCAGAATCCGCCGCAACGCTGGGACGCCCAGTGGGAATCGGCCGCGCGCCCGGTGTTAATCCCGTAGTGCCGCCGACGGATCGATGGCGGTGGCGCGCCACGCCGGAATCGCCGCCGCGGCGCCGCCCACGACGAGCAGCACCGCGGCCGTGGCGACCAGCGTGATCGGATCGCGCGGGCCGACTTCGAACAACTGGTTCTGCAGCAACCGCGTCGTCGCCAGCGCGCCGGCGACGCCAACCGCGAGTCCGGCGATCACCGGTTTCAGCCCGTGCACGCTCATCATCCTGATCACGTCACGCGTCGAGGCGCCCAGCGCCATGCGCACGCCGATCTCGCGCGTGCGCTGCACCACCAGCCATGCGATCACGCTGTAGATCCCCAGCGCCGCCAGCAGCAGGCCCGTGGCGGCCAGCAGCGTCATCAACATCGTGTTGAAGCGCGCCTGCGCCATGACTCGGTCGAGGCCCTCGTCCATCGTGCGGATCGCGAACACGGGCAGGCTGCGGTCGAGCGATCGCACCGACTCTCGAATCGCCGTGGTCATCGACGCGGGATCGTCGCCGCGCGTGAGGATGGTGAGCGTGCGGCCGAACCACGTCCAGGCCAGATCGGGTACCTGCATGAGCGGCAGGTAGAACTCCGGACGCGGCGGTTGCGCCGGCCCGCGGCCTTTGACGTCGCCGACCACGCCGATCACGGTCTTCCACATCGGATCGTCGGGCGAGCCTTCACAGCAGATCATCCGTTTGCCGATCGGATCGGCATCGCCGTAGGCCGCGCGCGCGAGCGTTTCGTTGATCACCATCACCAGCGGCGCCTGGCGGATGTCGGCGTCCGTGAACGTGCGTCCCGCTGTGAGCGTGATGTTCAACACCTTGAAGTAGTCGGGCGTCACGAAGTGCGAGTCGGACTGGATGAGATCGCCGCCCTGCTGTCGTCCTTCCGGCAGCAGCCCGTTCGAGCCGCCGCGGGTCACCAGCGGCGCCTGTGAATCCAGCGCGGCGAAACGGACACCTGGTGACGCCGCGACGCGCTCGAGCACCTGGCGGTAGGCCGCGCGCGAGGTCTCTGGCGGACCGTATTGCGCCGCCGGCAACGCGATCCGCGCGCTCAGCACGCCGTTGATGTCGAAGCCCATGGGCTCCTGTTGGAGATTGATGGCGCTGCGTACCAGTAACGCCGCACCAGACAGGACGATCATCACGATCGCCGCTTGCGCGCCGATCAACAGTTGGCGCATCCATGGTTTGAGCGTCCCGCTCAACGCGCCTTTACCGTCGCCCAGGTCGTCGGTCAACAACCGGCGCCGCGTCGCCTGCCACGCCGGGAGCAGCCCGACGATGATCGCGCTCAGCACCACCAGGAGGCCGGCGGCCGCGAGCACGCTGCCGTTCAGGCGTGCCGTCGTCAGTCGCGGCACGCCGTCCGGCGCCATCGCGACGAGCATCGGCAGGGCCCAATAAGCCACCACGACACCGGCCGCGCCGCCGAGGCCGGCCAGCACGAGGCTCTCGGTCAACACCTGCCGGACGATGCGGCCGCGCCCGGCACCGATGGCGGCGCGAATGGCGAGCTCGCGCGAGCGGGCCGCGAGCCGGGCGAGCTGGAGGTTGGCGACGTTGCCGCAGGCGATGAGCAGCACGAGGCCAACCGCGCCGAGCAGGATCAACAAGCGCAGCCGGTAATCGCCGATATAGAACGTGCTCAGCCGTTCCACGCCGGCACTGCGCTCGGCGTTCATGAATGCCTGATCGACCGACAGTTGCCGCCCGACTCGCACGAACTCGTCGTTGACCTGCGCGAGCGAGAATTCCGGTCTGTGCCGCGCGTACACGTCGAGGTAGAACTCGTCGAACATGGCGAGCTGCGCGGGCGTGAAGCCGGCGGGAATCCACGCCTCGGCGGCATCGCCGATCCGATCGAAATCCGGAGGCATCACGCCGATCGCGTCGTACTGCTCGCCATTGATCCGGATGGCGCGCCCGAGGAGGCTAGGATCGGCGTTGAATCGCCGCTGCCACAGCCGATGGCTGAGCACCACCACGTTGGTGCGGCCCGGTTGATCCTCGTCGGCCGTGAAGGTGCGCCCAAGCGCCGGCGCGATGCCGAAGAGTGGGAAGAAGTCATGCGTGACGCGCCTGCCGACCACGCGCTCGGGGTCGCCGGCGCCGGCGAGGTTGAGGCTGGTCCCCGCGGCGGCGGCGAAATGCGACGTGGTCGTCAACCGCTGATCGAAGTAGTGGAAATTCCCCACCGACCAGCTGCCGCGGTTGCCGCGCAGCAGCGAGAACGTGAGCACTACGCGATCGGGGTCCGGGTACGCGTACGGTGTGAGCACCACGGCGTGCACCACGCTGAAGATCGCGGTGGTGGCGCCAAGGCCAAGCGCCAGGGTAAGCACGGCCGCCATCGTGAATCCCGGCTTGGTGCGGCACTGCCGCAGCGCGAAGGCGAGATCCTGGCGAAGCTCGTCGAGCGCTTCACGGCGCGCCCAGGTGGTGTTGCGCTCGCGGCCCAGGCGCGTGAGCTCGGCTTCGAGGCGTGCCTTCTCGATCCGGCGCCGTGCCTGCGCACGCGCCTCGGCGGGATCGACGCCTGTGTCGACGAGCTCCTGCGTTCTGAGCGCGATGTGATGATCGAGCTCCTCCTGCACTTCCTGCTCGATCGGCACGCGCCACAGGAGCGATCGCAACCGCCTGCGAATAGCCATCGTTACACTCCTCGCCCGCCTCCGCGCCCGGAGGGCGCTACGGCGAGATCTCGCCGTAGCTCGCCAGAACCCGCGCGAGCGAAGGCCGACAACAGCACGCGATTGACCGCCGCGGAGAACTCCGCCCAGGCCGCGGCGTGGCTGGCGAGTTGCTGCCGGCCGGCGCGCGTCAGGCGATAAAACTTGGCGCGCCGCCCGAGCTCGGACGTGCCCCACTCGGCATCGAGCAGCCCGCGCTTTTCGAGCCGATACAGCGCGGGATAGAGCGACCCTTCTTCCAGCTCGATCGTGGAATCGGTGGCGTCCTCGATCCACTTGCCGATGGCGTAGCCGTGCATGGGACCGCCGGTGAGGGTCTTGAGGATGAGGGTGTCGAGCGTGCCGTGGAGGAAATCCGCGGGATACCTAGACATTCGAAGTATCAGACGGGATGGGCCGGCAAAGGGTTGGTTACAATGACGCGCTTCCCTGAAACCGTGTTGTCGATTTTGCGGACGGTTGATCGTCAATTGGGCAACTAGCGGATCCCGGATCCCGGATCCCGACAAGGAGTGCCTTATGCCCAAGTTCATCATGCTCTTGCACGACGCCGGCTTCCCGGCCGACATCAGCCCCGACCAGATCCAGGCCATCATCCAGCGCTACGTCACATGGCGGCAGAAGATCCAGCAGAACGGCCGCAAGGTTGAGGGCCACAAGCTCACCGACGGCCAGGGCCGCGTGATGCGCGGCGGGTCGGGGAGCACAAAGGTCACCGACGGCCCCTACGCCGAAGCGCGCGAGGTGATCGGCGGCCTGTTCATCGTCGAGGCGAACAGTTACGAAGAAGTGGTCGAGCTGAGCAAGGACTGCCCGCACCTCGATTTCGGCTCGATCGAGATCCGCGAGGTTGATCCCACGTAATTGTAAAGGGTCCGGGACCGTGACCACCGAGGCTATTGCACTTGTGGATCATCTGTTCCGCCGGCAGGCGGGGCAGATGGTCGCGACGCTCACCAGGACCCTGGGCTCACGCCACCTGACCGTCGCCGAAGACGCGGTGCAGGACGCGCTACTGACGGCGATGCAGCAGTGGCCGTTTCGCGGCGTTCCCGACAGCCCCGAAGCGTGGCTCTTCCAGGTGGCGCGTAACCGCGCGCTCGATCGATTGCGTCACGGCAGGATGGTGGCGGACAAGGAGCCGGCCCTCGCGCGCGAGTCCGCAACCATTGAATTACCCTCCGCCGATCCGTTGCTGCGAGACGAACTGCCCGCGCTTGACGACGACCAGCTGGGCTTGTTGTTTCTCACGTGTCATCCCGCGTTACCGGCCGATGCCCGCGTCGCGCTCGCGTTGAAACTGGCCGGGGGCTTCAGCGTCGGCGAGATCGCGCGCGCGTTTCTCTCGCAGGAAAGCACGATCGCGCAACGGCTGGTGCGCGCCAGGCGCCAGCTGCGCGACGACGAAGTCAGCTTCGGGATGCCCGCGCCGCACGAGCTTGGTGAGCGGCTCGACTCCGTCATCGACGCGCTCTATCTCATGTTCAACGAAGGCTACGCCGCCACCGCCGGCGATCAACTCGTGCGCGATGAGGTGGCGTTCGAGGCAATCAGGCTGGCGCGCATGCTGGCGGCGCATCCGGCCACGGTGTGCCCGCGCGTATGGGCGCTCGTGGCGCTGATGTTGTTGCACGCCGCTCGATTTCCGGCGCGCGTCGATTCGGAAGGCACGCTGTTCCTGCTGCGAGATCAGGATCGCGGCACGTGGGATCGCGCGCTGATTGCCGAAGGCCTGCACGCGCTCGATCGCGCCGCGGCGGGGGAGACCGTGACGGCGCGGCATCTCGAGGCGGGCATTGCCGCCTGCCACGCGGCCGCCCCGTCATGGGACGCCACCGACTGGCCCCAGATCGTCGAACTCTACGACGCGCTGCTCGCGCTGACGCGCTCGCCGGTGGTAGCGGTCAATCGCGCCGTCGCGGTGTCGCGCATCGACGGCCCGCTGTCGGGCCTCGCCGCGCTCGACGGGGTCGCGAACGCGCCGGCGCTGGAGCGCTATCCGCTGCTGCCCGCCATCCAAGCCGAATTATGGCGGGAGGCCGGCGATCTCGAGCGCGCGGCGGCGTGCTATCGCGCCGCCCTTGGGCTGGCGCGCTCGTCGCCCGAACACCGCTGGCTCACGGCGCGCCTATCCCTTCTCGTATAATCGACGGTCTGGTGGAATACCTGATCAAGCAGTACGCCCTCGAGCCCGGGGCGTGGGAAATCCAATACCTCGAGGAATACTTTGGCGAGTTCCCGCGCCGCAAGACGGCGTCCGAGATCATCGACCGGTTAGGCGATCGCGAATTTCTGATCCTGATGGCCGAAGCGCCGCTGCCTGACGATCCGAGCGGCGCGCTCGTGCCGGTGTCCTACAAGATCGTGCACGAGATCCGCGCGCAGGAATCGATCCCCAAGCTGCGCGACCTGGTCAGCCGCATCAACGGTCCCGTCAAGTTCGACGGCCGGCGCATTCTCTATCAATGGATCGGCGGCACGCGGCGCGACTGGCGCGGCCAGGGCCACTTCCGCGCGCTCACCGAGGAATCAGAAGTGTGGGCGATGTCGGCGGGGTTCGAAGAAGTGGTCGTCAAGGCGAAGAATCGCTACTACGACATGCGTGCCGTGCTGGCGCAGCTCCACTTCAACGTGGTCAAGCACGAGGCGCACCCCACCGACAACGACGAGTCCAAGTTGTACTTCAGCAAGCTGCTGCCCGCGGAACTCGCCCGCGGGCACCGCAGCGTGCGCACGGTCGTTCAGGCCGACTGATTGCCGGCTACTCCGATTTCAACGTCACCACGGGATCGATCTGTGTACCGCGCCTGGCGGGCAGATACGAGGCCACCATCGCTACGACCGACAACATCACGCCGATCGCGATGAAGGTCGCTGGATCGTTGGGCGGCACGTTGAACAGCAACCCGCGCAGCATGCGAGTGGCCGGAATCGCCACGACGATCCCGAGGATGACGCCAATCACGACAATGCGCAGGTTCTGGCCGACAACCATGGTGATGATCTGGGCCGGCTTGGCGCCGAGCGCGACGCGAATGCCGAACTCGCGCGAGCGCTGCGCCACCGAATACGCGACGATGCCGTAGACCCCGAGCGCCGCGAGCAGCAGCGCCGCGCCCGCGAAGATGCTCATCGCCGAGGCCGTCAATCGCGGCCGCGCGATCGATTCGGCGAACACCTCGTCGAGCGGCCGCACCGCCGACACCGGCAGCAGCGGATCGATCTCGCGAATCACGCGCACCGCGGCCGGCGCGATCGTCGAGGGGTCGGTGTCGGTCCGAACCACGTAGGTCATGATCCCGAAGGCATACTGGCGCGAGGACAGGTACGCGGTCGGGCGAATCTCTCCGTCAAGGCTGACCAGCTTCACGTCGCCGACCACGCCGATGATCTCGTGCGGCTGCTCGTTGCCGAGATTGAGGATGAACTGCCGGCCGATCGGGTTGTCGCCCGGATAGATCTGCCGCGCGAAGGATTCGTTGATCACGGCCACCGGTGGACGATCGGACGTGTCGTTGTCGTTGACGTCACGGCCGGCGAGCAGCGGAATGCCCATGGCGGTGAAATAGCCGGCGGTCACCGGCCGGGCATCGGCCACGGGGCGATCGTCAGGCGCGGGCTGCGGTTGATCGGCCCGCCAGAACGACGTTGCCGGTCCAATACCCGCGAGCGGCAGGAACGACGTGCCGCCCACCGCTCGAGTGCCCGGCAGCGCCTTCAATCCGTCGATGGTCCGCACGTGAAACGTGTGTTGCGCGTCCGAATCCGGGTAACTCCGTTGCGGCAGCGTGACCCGCAACGACAACGCGGATTCCGGTTGGAACCCGGGATTCACGCCTTGCAGTTGCATCAGGCTGCGGCCGAGCACGCCCGCGCCGCATAACACCGTGAGTGCCAGCGCGATCTCGGCAATCACAAATCCCTGCCGGATCAGCCGGCCGCGCACGCTGCCGGCCGTGGTGGGCGCGCCGTCTCTCAATGCCGACACGAGCGAGCCGCCGGTGGCCCCAATCGCCGGGGCCAGCCCGCACACCAGCGTGGTCAGGATGGTGATCGCCGCCGCGAAGATCAACACGGTGGGATCGATTTGCACTTGTCCGAGGAGGGGCAGCGGCACGCGGGTCGACACCCACGAGGTCAGGCCGCTCAGCAGCCACCGCGCCAGGATCACGCCGAGCACGCCGCCGGCCATCGCCAGCACGAACGCTTCGCAGACCAGCTGCGTCAGCAGGCGGCCAGTGCCGGCGCCCACCGCCGCGCGAATGGCGAGCTCGCGGCGGCGGCCCGCCGCGCGCGTCAGCATCAGGCTGCCGATGTTGCCGCAGGCGATCAGCAAGACCGCGCCGACGGCGCCAAAGAGCGCCAGTAAGGCCGGCCGGATGTCGCCGACCAGCTGCTCGCGGAGCGGCACCGCGTTGACGGTCCACCCGGTGTTGAAGTCAGGCCGCTCGTTGCGCAACCCGGTCATCACGCCCTCGAGCTCGGCCTGCGCCTGGTCGCGAGTGACACCAGGCTTCATGCGGCCGATCGCCACCAGGCCGCGGCCGCCCGTGCCCGTTTGTGGACCGAAGCGGAACGCGGTGATGGCGTCGGCCTGCTGGCCGAGAATCTCAAACCCGGGCGGCATGACGCCGATCACCACCACAGGCTCGCCGTTCACGGTGACGGGCGTGCCCAGCACGCTCGCGGTGCCGCCGAACTGGCGCACCCAGAGTCCGTGCGACAGGAGGATCGTGCGCGCCGACGTGCTCTGATCTTCCCCTGCCAGGAACCTGCGCCCGATCATCGGCGAAGCGCCGAGCACGTCGAACATGTTGGCCGTGACGACGAGCGTCGACAGCTCCATCGGCTCGGCGCTGCCGGTCAACGTGACGCGGTTCTGCTGGAGCGCTGCCATGCCGTCGAACAACTTGCTGCGATCGCGCCAGCCCATGAAGTTGACGATGTTGACCACGTTGCGGGGGCGATTGCGCGGCCGGTTGTGTTCCCAGATCACGAGCAGCCGATCCGCGTCCGCGTACGGCAGCGGCTTCAGCAGCATCGCATGCACCACGCTGAAGAGCGCCGTGGTCGATCCGATCCCGATGGCCAGCGCCGCGATCGTGCAGGTGGTGAATAGCGGCGTGCGAATGAGCACACGAAGCCCGTGGGTAAAGTCGGCCAGCATCGCGGTCACGGCTGTGGTCCGGAAAGGAGAAACGGCGGCGCGGGGTTGTTGGCGGCGCAACCGATCGCCAGGCCATCGGCGGAGCCACGATCGAGGAACTCGCCAATCATTTCGCCGATGCATTTTTCGGCGTTGCCGATCGGATGACCGTTGTTGCGAATCACCACGTGACGGCCGCGCGACCAATGACGCACCACCTCGTCGGCGCCAGAGGGCGGCGTCACCGGGTCGAGCTCGCCGGAGATCAACAACGCGGGCACGGCGGAGGTGGTGGGTTGCCGATGCGCGGTCGACACCGCGCCGCGCGGCCACTCCTGGCACGCGGCTCGCTGCTGTTGCAGTCGATAGGCGCCCCCGAACGTCCCGGTGGCCTTGGCGTCGGCATCCTTCGACAAAAACGGAATGTCCTCGGTGCAGGTGACCGACAGGAAGAACCCGGCCGCCAGGCGTTCGCCTCCTAACACCGTGCGGCCGGCCAGCGCCGTTTCCGCGAGACGGCGATCGTCGCCGGCCAGCAATTGCGTCACCCGCAGCGGCGCCTGCGCCGCGCCTTCGGGCGTGTAGAGGACGTTGCGAAACGCTTCCGCGAACAAACCACGCGTGACTTGGATGGTCGCTGCCGGCCGGCTTCCTCCCGCGGACCGGGTCAGGACCGGCGCCTCTTTGTCGAGGCGCGCGAGCAATTGGCGGAAGTCGGCGTCGAGCGTCGGAAATGTCCGGCGGCAGTTCGCGTCGCCCTGGCAACGCGCCACCAGCGCTGTCCACGCATCCTCGCCAGCGCGCGCGTGCGTCTCGGGCATCGCCATCGACGCGGGCACGATCCCTTTCATCGCCACGGCGCGGAGGCTCTTCGGATACTTGCGCAGGTAGACCTGCGCGACGCGCGAGCCGTACGACGTGCCATAGACGTTGATCGGCCCATAGCCGAGGGCCTGGCGGACGTCTTCGAGATCGTCGACGGCGATCTCCGTCGTATACCAACGCAGATCGGCGATCTTCTCCAGCCGCGCGCGGCAGGCGCGCACCGCCGGCACGCTCAACAGGTTCGCATCGAAGTTGCCGTCAGTATCCGGTTTCGCCAGCTCGGGGCACGTCAACGCGCCGGACTTGCCGGTCCCGCGCAAATCCACGAGCACGAGGTCCCGAGTCCTGCGAATGTCGTGAAAAACGCGGCCATAGAAGCGCGCGTTGAACGACGGCGCATCGCCGGGCCCGCCCTGGAGCATGAAAAATGGGTCGGCCTTCTTGTTCGGTTCGAGCGCCGGCAGCACGAGGACCGCCAGGTCGATCTGGCGTCCCTGCCTCGAGTCGCGGTTTTTCCACACCTGGTAGGTGCCACAGTGCGCCTGGCCGGGCACGCCGTCGATGGCGCAGGGCGCGAGTGCGATCTGCGTGGCGAGCGCGCCGGCGGCAAAGATCATTGGCGCAGTCCGAGCAGCACGAGGCCCGCCACGGCCTTTTCGCGCACCTGCGAATCAGGATCGCGCATCGCCTTCCGCAGCGCGCCAATGGCGCGCTCGTCGCCGCTCGCGCCCAGGGCGATGGCCGCCTTCTCACGCACCTGCGCATCGCGATCCTCGATGGCGGCCAGCAGCGGCGGCACGATGCGCGCATCGCGCCGGAAGGACAATCCGATCGCGGCTTTTTCACGAACCTGTGGGTCCTCGTCTTTGAGCGCCCTCAGCAACGGATCGATCACGTCGCCGCCTGGCGTGAGCGCGAGGCCCATGGCCGCCTGTTCGCGGACCTGCTGGCTGGTATCGTTCAGGGCTTCCACCAGCGCGCCCGTGATCGAAGACGAAGGCTGTTCGGCGCTGTCTGCCATCAGCTCCGGCGCTTTCGGTGTCGCCACCGCCTGTGGCGCCGGCGCCGCCGGTTGCGCACCGAGAATGACCGTGGCCAGCACGGCGAGCATGGCCGTCACGATCCAGCGCGTGGATCGGCGAGGCGTTCTCGCGGCGTGGCCAAGGATCGCCAGCAGGCGGCCCTCGATCGCCGATGGCCGCGCCATGCTCAACGCGGTGGCGGGCGTCCACGCCGACGGCGATCGCGCCAGGTCGAGCAGCAAGCTCGCGTACGCCGACGGCCTCGCGCCAAGCCTCAACACCTCATCGTCGCAGGCGCGCTCCCGCTCGCGCGCGAGGGCGGCCGCCGCATACCAGATCAGCGGGTTGAACCAGTAGATCGCGCCTGCCAGCTGCGCGATCGCCTGCGTCCGGCGATCGCCGCGGCGGATGTGCATCAATTCGTGGACCAGCGCCGCCTGCCGCGACTCGGTGCTCCATTCGGCGGCCGACGGCGGCAGCATCACGACCGAGGTGAACAGACCGGCCACATGCGGGGTCACCTCGCGCATGGATTGGCGCACGGCGACGGGGGTCGTCAGCCCGATGCGATGGGCAAGCCTCTCCGCCTCCGAAGACCATTCCTTCGGTGCGGCTTTCGACCCGCGCCAAACAGACAGGCCGCTTAGGAGCCAACAGAACAGGAACCAGAACAGAACGGCGCCGGTTCCAAGGGTTCCAATTGTTCCAAGGGTTCCAAGGGCAGGGTTCTCTGGGTGTTCCGAGTTCTCGAGTAGCGAAGTTGGAACCGTTGAAACCGCTTTTGAGAACTCAACCTTTGGAACCGCTGGAACGTTTGGAACCAATGGAACCCTCGAAGCGAGCGGGGCGAGCACAGGCGCGAGCAGGACGATGATGATCGCGAGATGCCAAACCAGGTGGCGCGTTGAGGGCGCGGCGCCACGCAGCGACGCGGCGAGCGCGGCGGCGGCGAGCAGGACGGCGGACGTGCGAGCGATCAAGTCGACTTCCATCACCGTCCCTCTTTCCGTGCGCGCTCGATCAGCGCCGACAGCCGCTCGAGCTCCTGATCCGACAACGACCCCGAATCCACGAGCGCGGCGGCGGCCTGCGCGGCGGATCCGTCGAAAAACGTTTTGACGATGCGCGTCAGGGCGGAGTTGCGCGCGCGTTCGCGCGGCACCGACGGCACATAGACGTATCGTGTCCCCTGGGCCTCGTGACTGGCGTGGCCTTTTTCCTCGAGGATGCGCAGCAGCGCGCGCACCGCCGAGTAGCTGGGCGCCTCGGCCATCGCTTCGCGAACCTCGGCCGCGGTGGCCGATCCCTTCGCGTAAAGAATGTCGAGAATCTCTCGTTCCCGGCGCGACAGCGTTTCGCTCGTGTTCATCGTGCTCCGGGCCGACCGGCGTGCGACAGCAGTTGGTTGAGGTGGGCGCGTGTCAGGACCTCGCCACGGAAGACCACCGCATCGATCGTACGCGTGTGAGCGATGTCGGCAAGAGGATCGCCGCCGAGCACGATCAGATCGGCTATTTTCCCCTGTTCGATCGAACCGAGGTCCTGGCCGCGGTCATGAAAGGTCGCCGCCTCGATGGTCGCGCTCCGCAGCGCTGCCGCCGGCGTCTGGCCCGCCCGCACGCGGGCGGCGAGCTCCTCGTGGAGTGCCACGGCGCTCCGCTCGCGCTGCGGCGCCGGCGCTGCGGCATCGGATCGAACAATGCGCGGGCCCATGAATTTTCCGTAGCTGAGGTCGCGCCGCCACCGCGCGATCTTGGCGGCGTCGGTCCCGGTGTCCCAGACGGACGTAATGCCAGACGCCACGAATAGACCGGCGCCGGCGCGGTCCAACTTTTCGAGATGCACGCGCTGATCGAAGAGTCCAGGAATGGCGAATTTGCCGTTGCCGTTGATGGTGAACTTCGCCGCCGGCACCGGCCGGCCGGCCGGTTGCACCGCGGCAAATTTCCCGTTGCGGATGATGACGTCGCGGTCATGCAGCCACATCGCCGCGGTGGGGTCCAGGACGGAGATGCGGCGGATCACGACCTCGGCGCGCGGGAGCTCCGGGTTCGGCTGATGGATGCCGGTGAGCGCGGACAGCGGCAGAATGACGAGCGCGAGCGTTTTCATGGGCACATGCTAATAATTTAGCACGCTAAATATTTAGCAGGTTGTCGGTGACAAAGCAATTACTTGCCCGGACCGAATCGGTCGCATATGCTGGGACTTCCGAAGTGAGACTGATTCTCATTTCCTAGACATCCAGGCATTTCGCATGTTGCAAGCATTCGTGATTACGCTGCGTGAGGGGCTCGAGGCGTTCCTCATCATCGCCATCAGCCTCGCCTATCTTCGCAAGAGCGGCCGGCGCGAACTGATTCCCGCCGTGCATTGGGGCATCGGCGTGTCGGTGCTGCTCAGCGTCGGCGCCGCGTACCTGTTCCAGCAGGCGTCGAACCAGGCGCTCTGGGAGGGCATCCTCGCCATCGTCGCGGCGGTGTCTGTGGCGACGCTGACGGTGCACATGTGGCGCACCGCCAAGAAGATCAAGAGCGAGATTGAAGGCCACCTGCGCGAGTCGACCGAGAAGACCGGCACCGCGGCCTGGGTCGGCGTGTTCTTGTTCACGCTGCTGATGATTTCGCGCGAGGGCATGGAGACGGCGCTGCTGATGGGCACGCTGCTGACGCAGGTGCAGGCGATGTCGATTCTGGGCGGCGCCATCGGCGGCACGCTGGCGGCCGCCGGCGTGGCGATGCTGTGGTCGCGCTACGGCCACCGCGTCAACCTCGCGTTATTCTTCCAGGTCACCGCGATCTTCCTGTTGGTGTTTGTCGGGCAGCTGCTGATCTACGGCTTCCACGAATTGACCGAAGCCAACCTGTTCCCCGGCAGCGAAGCCTTGCACTGGGCCACCGAACCGTACGGGCCGGACGGCGTCTACGGCCAGTACCTGACCTACATGCTCGTCGCAGTGCCCCTTGGATGGCTGCTGTTCGCGATGCTGACCGGCTCGAACCGCACACCCGCCCGCTCCGCCGTCCCCGGCAAGGCGGCATAATGTTGATTAGGGGACAGACCCCGCTTTTCAACATTTCTCACGGATAGGGCATTCACCGAAGATGTGACAAATGTTGAAAAGCGGGGTCTGTCCCCAATTCAACATGACGAAGCCGCCAATTACCGCAACGCTGACGTGGCAGGGCGATCTTCGATTTCGCGCCACGACCGGTCAGAACCACATCATCTTCGACAGTGACAGCCAGGCCGGGCCGTCGCCGCTGCAAGCGGTGGCGATGGCGCTGGCCGGCTGCATGGCGATCGATGTGGCCGACATCGTGATCAAGGGACGCCACCGGCTCACCGCGCTCGAGGCGCGGATCACCGGCGAGCGCGCCGAGGAGCCGCCGCGCCGCTTCACGCATTTCACCCTGCACTTCTCGGTCACGGGCGAAATTCCCAGTCACGCGGTGGAGCGCGCGATTCAACTCTCGCGCGACAAGTACTGCTCGGTGTGGCATTCGCTCGGCGCCGACATCGCCCTCGACACGTCGTTCGAGGTCGACCCTGCACCCGTCGACTCCGCTCAGGGCTAGCCCTGTGGCCAGCCCTTCGACTCCGCTCAGGGCGAGCCTTTCGACCACGCCCAGGACGAAGCGCAAGCCGTATCTCGACTGGCTGCGCGGCATCGCCGTCACCGTGATGGTCGCCGCGCACGTCACCGACGCATGGACCCGCGTCGAGGATCGCCAGCGCGATCTCTACGGCTACACGGTGATCATCGCCGGGCTCGCGGCGCCGTTGTTCCTGTTCCTCGCCGGCCTGACGCTGTCGATGGCGGCGTCGGCCCGCGCCACCGCGGTGGGACATCGGGCCGCGGCGCGCATGGCGTGTGTGCGCGGGCTGCAGATCTTCGCGCTGGCATTCCTCTTCAGGCTGCAGGCGCAGTTGCTTGGATGGGGACCGCTGGTCAACCTCCTCAAGGTCGACATCCTCAACATCATGGGCCTCGCGATGCTCGCCGCGGCGATCCTGTGGAGCCTGTCGTCGCATCGGGCTGCTCGCATCGCGCTGTTTTCGCTGGCGACGGCGGCGTTGGCGATGAGCACGCCGCTCGTGAGAGAGGCGGGATGGCTCGCGGCGCTGCCGGATGCCATGGAAGCCTACGTTCGCCCGCTGGCCGGCCGCAGCAACTTCGCGTGGTTCCCGTGGGCCGGCTTCCTGCTCGGCGGCGCCATCACCGGGGAGCTCGTCCATGCGGCGCACACCGATCGCGCGGAGCGGCGGTTGCAACTCGGCCTGCTCATCGCCGGGATCGCCGGCATCGCCGTCGCCTATGCGCTGTCGTTCCAGCCGGCGATCTATCCGAATGCCAGTTTCTGGACCAGCTCGCCGACGTTCTTTTTCATGCGCCTGGGACTGAACACGGCGCTCGTGCCGACGGCATGGGCGATCGATCGCTGCCACGTGTTCGTGCGGCGGCGCTGGGCCGCGCTCTTCACCGCGCCCGATGTGCCCGGCCGCGTGATCACGACGCTCGGCCGGTCGTCGCTGTTCGTCTACTGGATTCACGTCGAGATGGCGTATGGCGCCATCGCCCTGCCGCTGCGTCGCTCGATGCCGCTCGAGTTTTCGTGGCTCGGGACGGTGCTGCTATGCGCGCTGCTGTACGCGATCGTGCGGTGGAAGGATGGAAAGATGCGGGAAGTACGGTTATCCGGGCCTTTTAGAATCCTGAGCCCCGTTCTGAAATAGTCGGGAAATGTTTCCCGTCGGGAAGTGTTTCCCCGTCGGGAGATGTTTCCCGTCGGGAATTGCCTCCCGACAAGAATTGCCTCCCGTCGGCGAGCGCGGCGTTAGAAGGCGAGTAAGTAGGTCATCTTCGCGATCACCGCGCGCGAGATCAGCGCGCCGCTGCGCGAATCGTGCCGCTCGTTGTAGACCAGGTAGATGTCGCTCAGTGGCCGGTGGATGATGTCGAGGCGGACGTTCGAGCTCCACTGGTTGGTGTCGGTGTTGTATTGCACGAGCGCGTTCACGAACATCTTGGTCGTGAAGTAGACGTTGACGCGGCCGGTGAGCAGATGCGTCACGTACGATCCCGATCCCAGCTCGATGTCGTTGATCTGATCGCTCAACGAGACGTTGAGGTGCTGGTTCATCCGATAGGTGCCGCCGATGGTGTAGTTGCGGCGATAGCCGTCGTAGAACTCGCCGTTGCCGTAACGCAGGTTCATCGAGAACGGCGCCGCCGAATTGGTGTTGGCCAGGATGAAGTTCTCGTTGAATTCGTAGCGGCCCGGGTCGACGAAGATGTTCCGGCGGCTGTTGATCGTGAACCGCTCGTCGATCACCTCGATGTTCGGGTTGACGCCGATCTCGACGAACGTGCTGTTCTGAAACGTGACCGGCCAGTG
Organism: uncultured Acidobacterium sp.; assembly: GCA_964513235.1. Classification (GTDB taxonomy): domain Bacteria; phylum Acidobacteriota; class Vicinamibacteria; order Vicinamibacterales; family UBA2999; genus 12-FULL-67-14b. The sequence continues at coordinate 31,628 of CAZEMI010000239.1, read as the reverse complement.
CCAGTCCATGTAGCGTGATTCGAGCCCGCCGCCGTTTCTGCGCGTGAAGTTCTCGAACTGGAGGTGCGGGAACGTCTCGCGCACCCAGCGCTGGACCTTGCGCGGGCGGAACCGGCCTCCCAGGTAGAACTCCGAGTTGTCGACACCGGTGCGCGGCACGAAGCCCATCTCGCTGTTGAACCGGCCGCCAATCGTCTGGTACATGCCGCGCAGGTCCCACTTGTTGCTGCGATAGGCGAGACTGCTCTTCGAATACCAGTCGTCGCCCTCGCCGGGGATGCGCGCCACCGGCGAATCACTCTTCGCCAGCGCGACGTTGGCGGTGAGATCGCGGAAGAAACGGAAGTTGGCGTCGGCGCCAAAGCCGCGGTTGTGATCCGCGCCCCTGGGATCCTTGTTGAGGAACATCACGCCGAGGTCCGAGTTGGCGAGGATGTCGCGCCGCAACCGGAGCGCCGTGAAGTTGGTCGACGGGTTGGCGTCCTGTTCGCGCTGCTGGATGTTGAGCGCGCCCACCGACCAGCCGCCGACGCGGCCGGTGATGCGCGATCCCGCGAGCAGCGGAATCGCATTCCCCGCCGGCGACAGGCCGATCTGCCGGCTGAAGAAAAAGATCATGTCCTGCGACGCGTTCTGGCGCCCGCCGCCACCGCCGCCGCCACCGCCGCCCGTGTTGCCCGAACCGAACTGGAACACGCCGGAGTTCTCGAGGAAGAAATCGCGCTTCTCAGGGAAGAACAGGCTGAAGCGCGTGAGATTGATCTGCTGCTCGTCGGCTTCGACCTGCGAGAAGTCGGTGTTGACGGTGAAATCCCACGTCAGCCCCGACGTCACGCCGTACTTCACGTCGAGGCCCGCGTCGTAGTCGCGATCGAGCGACGCGTTCGGTAACTGGTTGAAATTTGCCAGCGCGTACGGCTTGACGCGGACGTTCGCGCCCGGCCGCAACCCCTGCAGCCCTTCATACGTGCCCGCCATCGACACGCGCGACAGCGAGTGGATGCGGCGTAGCGGCGACCAGTAGCTGTTCTCGTTCCTGCGGCGCAGGCGGCGCTGAAAGTTGATGCCCCACGTCTGCATCGCTTCGGGACCGAACTTCAGGGTCTTGAACGGGATCTCGATCTCCGCGTACCAGCCGTCCTCGCCGATCCGCGTCGCCACGTCCCAGATGCCGTCCCAGTTCGAGTTCTGGTCGCGGCCTTCGTTCGACATCTGCGAGTCGCGTTTCGCGCCGGACGGGTTGATCGCAAACTGATACCCGTTGCGCTCATCACGGAAGGTGTCGATCACCACCTCGAAGCCGTCGGCCGATCCAGTGTTGAAGTCCTTGCGGAGCTCGTTGACGATGATTTCGCCCGGTTCGGGATCCTTCGCGAACACGCCGATGTAAAGGGCGCGATCGTCGTAGAGCAGCTTGACCTCGGTGTCGAACGTCGCCGGCAGTCCCTCGTTGGGATCGTTCTGCACGAAATTCGTGGCCAGCGGCGCCGCCGCCCACGACGGCTCGTCCAGGCGCCCATCGAGCTCGATCCGGCCCTGCGCCTGCGCGGCGTTCAGCCGGCGCTCCAGGCGCGCCGTGTCGTAATTGATGCCGTTGCCGTTGTCCGCGCCCTGCGCGGCGGCCGCCACGGGCGTGACCAGAGCCACGGCCGTGACCAAGGAAGCGAATCGCGTATACATTGACAGCCGTCAATCGTCCTCGAAAACGCCCGAATTCGTGTAACCGTTTGTAAAAAGGGCCACGATGACGCAGATCGCGCGGAGGCTTATGAAAACTTTGGTCGCGTTCGCACTGACGGCGTGCATGGTGGCGCCGGCGGTGGCACAGGAAGCCCGCCGCCGCTGGGAGATTCAGCGGCAGATCCGCCTCGACAAGTTCGAGCAGGTGCTGCCGCGCGCGATGCGCGCCAACGGCATCGACATGTGGATCGTGGCGGTGAAGGAAAACCACTACGACCCGCTGTGGAACGACCTTGGCCGCGGCTACGTGTCGGGCATCGGCTATTACGTGTTCACCGATCGCGGCGGCGACCGCATCGAGCGCGCCGCGCTCGGGCCCAGCGGCTACCTGCTCAACGAGTCGGGCGCCTACGACATCATCGGTCCTGCCGCCACGCTGGCCGCGCACGTCACCGAGCGAGACCCCAAGCGGATCGGGCTCAACATGTCCGACGAGATCGGACCCGCTGATGGGCTGTCGGTGACGATGCTCGCACACCTGAAGACAACGCTCGGCGAGACCTACGCCGCCCGCTTCGTCTCCGCCGAGAAGCTCGTCGCGGATTTCCGCTCGCACCGCGTCGCCGCTGAGATTGTGGCGTTTGGCGAGGCCGCGAACATCGCCATTCAACTCACCGAACGCGCGCTCTCGAACGACGTGATCACGCCGGGCAAGACCACGCTCGAAGACGTGGCGTGGTGGATGCAGGATCGCCTGCTCGACCGCGCGCTGGGCTCCGAATTCGACATGCCCTCGGTCTACATCACCGGTCCCACCGGCATTGCCGCGACCTCAAATGCGCGCATCATCCAGCCGGGCGACGTGATGATGATCGACTGGGGCGTCCAGCTCATGAACTTCGGCACCGACGTGAAACGCGTCGCCTACGTGCTCAAGTCCGGTGAGACCGCGGCGCCGAAGAGCATCCAGAACGCCTTCGACAGGGCGCTGTCGGTGCGGGATGTCCTGAAGAAGGCGATCAAGGTCGGCGTGCGCGCCGACGACACGATGAAGGCGATGGACGCCGCGCTGCGCGCCGCCGGCTTCGGCGTCATCGAGTTCAATCGTCCGAACAAGGATGACAAGACCGACGTGGTCTACGGCTTCCATCCGGTGGGGAACACCGGCCACGACATCGGCCCATCGCTCACCACGTGGCAACCCTTGCAGACCACGTTCACGATGCACGACCACCACATGTTCTCGTTCGAATACTTCGCCTACACGCCGATCCCCGAATGGGGAGGCGCGAAGCTTCGCATTCCGATTGAGGATGACGCGATTCTGACTGATGTAGGCATTCAGTTCCTGCATCCGGCGAACTACCGGCTGTTGGTGATCAAGTGACACGAACGTTGGCCACGCAGACACAGAGACACGGAGCAGAGCGCGGTTCGTTCACGCCGGCCTCCGGCCGGCGGCCGGTCGAATGATCGGTCGCGAAAAATGAGTCCTCGCGACACGACTGGTTGACTCATTTTGTCGCGACTGATCATTCGACCTGCGGCGCGTAGCGCCGCGAGCGAACCGCGCTGACGCCGGTGTCCTTTGTGGCTCAGTGCCTCCGTGGCCAACGTCTGTGATCAGGATTCGTTATACAGGTAGCCGCCGACCGCGGAGGCCACGAGCATTTCGACCAGCGACCACACGATGATCAGGACGACCAGGCCCATCGAGTGCAAGCCGATGGTACCGGCGGTGATGGCCGAGTAGAGGTACGACGACGACCATACCATCAGGCCGGCGGCCATCGCGGTCTTCGGGCCGGGCCCCAGGCGCGGGCGAATGGCCGCGTAGACGAAGACCGTGATGAATCCGAGGAGCACGGTCAACGCCACGAACACCGCGATCTGCGCGCCACTGTCGGCCGGCGGCAGGTTGCGAGCCGCCAGCGCCGCCTCCATCTGCGCGCCGGCGACCGGCACGTTGAGGATGAATTCGCTGATGGTCATGATTACCGCCGCCGCGAGCCCGCCTTTCAACACGCCGCCGATGTTGATCTGGCTCATGTGTCCCCCACGCGTGGAGTATAAGGGGTCGTGGTGCACACGTTCGGCGTCTTCGAGTTCGACGGCGACAGCGGCCAGCTGCGGAAGAACGGCCGTGCCGTGGCGCTCGAGCCGCAGCCGGCCAAGGCCCTGGCGGTGCTGCTCGCCAGGGCCGGGGACGTGGTCAGCCGCGAGGAACTGCGCGATGCGGTCTGGGGATCGGACACGCACGTCGATTTCGATCGCGGCATCGCGTATTGCCTGTCGCAGATTCGCAGCGCGCTCGGCGACAGCGGAGAGAACCCGCGCTTCGTGCAGACCATCCCCAAGCGCGGCTTCAAGTTTGTTGCCCCGGTGTCGGCGCTGCCACCGCCGGCCACCGCCAACAGCACCCCTGCGGCAAAGACGTTCAACAACTGGGTGACCGTTCCGTTGACGATCGCGATGCTCGCCGCGTCGATCGGGATGATGTATGAGGCGTTCTCGTCGCCGTCCCTTCAAGACCGCGTCGTGATCGCGGTCTCGGTGTTCGACAACGAAACCGGTGTGGCCGCATACGATCGCCCCATCGCGGGCCTCTCGGACCTGGTCGTCGAACATCTCACCAAGGTGGATCCCGATCGCCTCGCGGTGGTCGGCAACGCGGCCGTGCTCCGGCAACCGCGCAACCTTCGCAACCTCAAAGTAATCGCGGAAAATGTCCAGGCCGATTACGTGTTGCTCGGGCAACTGCAGCGCGGCGAATCGGGGCTGCGGTTCATCACGCATTTCATCCGTCTTCGAGACCAGGCTCACCTGAAGGCGAACCGGTTGCCCGTGTCGGACGAGCAACTCCGAGGGCTCGAAGCCGCGGTCGTCGAGGAATTCGAGCGCGCCGTTCGCGAGCACGCCCTTCGATGATACTCAGGGCTGCCCCGACCTTTCGACAAGCTCAAGGTCGTCCCGAGCGCAGTCGAGGGACGAGCGCAGTCGAGGGGCGTCCTGACGCCTCCGTCTAACTGACTGAACCACTGAGCGTTACAGCCTGAACTCGAATTGGGTTGTCCTGAACGCGGCCGTCTTGCGATAAACGCCGCGGAGGTGATGTCCATGCCGCGTTCGCGTCGCTCATTTCTTTCGGTCACTGGCCTTTCCACCCTTGGCATTTCCGCGGCGGTCACTCGCGCCTGGGGTCAGCCCGCGTCGCCGCCCGCGGTGTCATCTGCCGACGTTTATCCCGGGCAGGATCCGGCGCTCGTCAAGGAAGTGGTCGGCGTTTCGCACGGCAACCTGGCGCGGGTGCGCGAGATCGTCGAGAAGCAACCCGCCTATGCGCGCGCCTCGATGGACTGGGGATTCGGCGACTGGGAAACGTGCATCGACGCCGCCGCGCATGTCGGCAATAAGCCGATTGCCGACTTCCTGTTGAGCCACGGCGCGCGGCCGACGATCTTTTCCGCCGCGATGCTGGGACAGCTCGACGCGGTGAAAGCCTTTGTTGCCAGCCGACCGGGGATCCAGACGACCCTTGGGCCCCACGGCATCACGTTGATGTCGCACGCCCGCGCCGGCGGCGCCGACGCCGTGCCGGTGGTCGAGTACCTGAAGTCGATCGGCGACGCCGACACCCCGCTGCGGTCCACTGCCATCGCGCCCGCAGATCGCGATGCCCTGGTCGGGAAGTACGTCTACGGACCGGGACCCCGCGACTACTTCGCGGTGGACGTGCAGCGGGACGCGTTGGGGATCGATCGTCCATCCGGACCGTCCCGCCGCGGCCTCATCCATACCGGCAATCTGGTGTTCTTCCCGATTGGCGTGCCGACGGTGAAGATCGCCTTCGCCCGCGAGGGTCAGGCGACGCGCCTGACTGTAGCGGATCCAGACGTGATGGTCACCGCTACGCGCGCCTGACGATTTCAGATCGCAGATCTCGGATTGCTGATCAATTGCCGATCGCAGATCGAATGATTCAATCTAAGATCATCAATTGATCAGCAATCTGCAATCTGCGATCTGAGATCGTCATGCTCGAGCTCGTCCTGTTCTGGCTCCTCGTCGCCTTCATCATCGCCATCGTCGTTGGTGTGGCGCTGTACTTCGTCACGCGGTGGCTGTTCATGCGCACCGCGGAGCAGATGGCGACGATCGTCGATCGCAGCGTGGGCGGCGCCGCGGCGGTGGCGTTCACGCGCCTGGCGAAGTTCGCCCAGGCGCGCGGTATATCGATCGACGAGGCCAACCGGCTCTTCGGCGCTCACATCGATCGGCTGGCGCGAATCATGGACAGCGCCGTTACCCTGCCGATTGTCGGCAGGGTCGGTCTCGATGCGGTGCTCGATTTGATTCCGGTGTTTGGCAACTTCGCGGGCGCGGCCGTGTCGCTGACCTTGATCGCGCGCACGCTGCAGTTCGCGCCGCCGCCGTCGCTGGTGTCGAAGATGCTGTCGAACGTCCTGGTGGACGTGATCCTCGGCGGCATCCCGCTCATTGGCCCCCTCGCCGATATCTGGTGGAAGGCCAACGAAAGGAATGCGGCTTTGATGCGGCAATTCTTGGCATCCAAACCAGACGATCTCAGATCTCAGATTTGAGATTGCTGATCAATTGCAGATGGTCGATAGAGGATTTCCGATCCAACTTCTGCCATCGTCAATTGATCAGCAATCCGAGATCTGAGATCTGACATCTACTGGGCCGCCGTCGAGGTTTTTGGAGCGGCGGCCGCGCCCATGTCATTCCAGAACATCAAGGCGTTGAACACCATGGCGTGCTCGCCGAACGTCTGCCAGCGATAGATCGGGTTGTTCGCGAACAGGATCACGCGTCCCTTGCCCGCCGGCGCGTCGACGATCATCGGCCGGTTGCGAATCTGATCGGGGTTCCGCATCAACCCGCTCAGCACGCCGTCCGTGCCGCCCGTGAATCTCGCGATCACCTGCGGGCGATCGGGTGACGATCCGGCAAACTGCTCGAGGCCGGGCGGCGGCCCCGCCTGCAGTAGCGGACCACCGTTGAAGCGCACCGGCAGCGTCTTCTGGTTGTAGCCGTACATCACGGGGTGATGTGGCAGCAGGATTTCGCTCTGGACGTACGGTCCTGGTGCGTAGAAGCCCTGCGACGGGTTCTGGGCGTCGACGCCCTTGGCAATGCCGAACTCCGCCGGGAAGGCGCTCGCGACGCCGAACGTCAAGAGCACGCCGCCCTCCTCCACGAACTTCTGGAACTCCGCCGCGCCGGCGAGGCCCATGCCGCCGCGCACATCGTCTGTTTCCGCGTACATTCCCAAAGATTTGAAACGGTCGTTCTTTCTATATGGCAGCGGCTTCGAGAGCTTCGGCTGCTCGTAGACAATCGACTTGCCGTTCTGCGTCTGGTGCGGCATCACGATCACGTCGTACTTCGCGCGCAAGTTGGCGCCGGTCTGCACGTGATCCTTGTGGATCAGATCGAACGGGATCTCCCACCGATCGAACGCCAGCCGCACCCAGCCCACCTTCTCGGTGTTGGCCCAGGTCGTGTACATCGCGAGGCGGGGTAGATCGATATTCGACGTCTCCACGCTCGGCGCCGCCGCCACCGCCGTGGCGACCAGGCCCAGTGCCTGCACTTCCTTTCGCACGCGATCACCCGCCGACTCGACGATCAGCGATCCCGCGGGAAACTCGACGTCGCCAATCTTGAACGACGCCTTCGCGCCCTTCATCGGCAGGTCCTTCAAGCGATAGCGGAACGTGATCACGTTGAGCGAGCCGTTCTGCTTCACCACCGTGATCGGACCGGTGCCCGCGACCGATCCCGCGGTCACGACGTCCGCGGTGAGCAGCGTGGCCGGCGCCTCGAGAATCGCCTTGTCGTCGATCGTCTTCACCTCGATGTTATTCGCCATCCCCATCGTCCAGGCGCTGTCGTCGTAGGTGTTGAGCGCCGCGTCGGGATAGGTCTGCTTTTCGAGCAGCGTCTTTGCCAGCGGACCATACGGCTGGTTCAACTTGACGATGTAGGAGCCGGCGGGGAAGCCACCGTCCTTGACGGTGATCTCCGCGGAGGCGCGGTGGACCTCGATGGCCTGGCGCCGAATCAGGTTGGCCACGCGATCGATCTGGGTCTGATCCTTCTGCCCGGCGGGGATCACGAACGCGTGCGGCGCCCGGTCTTGCCCGCGCTTCACGGCATTCGCCGACTTCTTGTAGAAGTTCTCGACCACCATGGTCGGGAACGTCGAGGTCAGCTCGAGAGCGGTGAGGAGTCCGGTCTGCGCGTAATTGATCGAGTTACGGATCGACCAGTCGACTTCCCCCACCGGCGCCGGATTCGGCCGATACCACTGCCGCGTCGTCTGTCCGCCCTGCAGCCGCGCTTTCTTCGTGTTGGCGCCGCCCTGGTTGAACACTTCATACATGCGCAGCATGCCGTTGTGATTGGCGGCGGCGAAGCCGAGATACCCCGGCGACCACATGTCGACGAAGCCGAAATGCCACACGCCGGGCATGCCGTACGAGGTCAGCTTGTTCACTTCGTAAGACGCGAAGAACGGCAGCTCGGTGTAGAGAATCGGATCGAGGTTGGCATTCTGCGGCGGCTGGCCGCTGAACGTGTAGAGCAGCGTTTGTGCTTCGTGCACGTCGTGCCAGATCGGCGGCACCCACTTCAAATACCAATCGAGGTGCGCGCGCAGCGAGTCCACGCCGTAGTTAATGTCGCGGTTGTTGTCGTGATAGACGTACTTGCCCCAGTACGGGGGCTGTCCGTAATTCTCGCCGCCCTCGTATGGCTCGTCGATCTTGTAGGCGTAGTACCAGTCGACGTAGCGATCGCGGCCGTCGACATCGGTGGCGCCGGTGATGCTGACGATGACGTTGTTGCGAATGGCGGTGATGTACGGCTCGTCGCTGACCGCGAGGCGATACGCCAGCTCGATCACGGCTTCCGGCGGATTGGTCTCGCCGCTGTGGAGGCCGGCGGTGATGTGGTAGTGCGGCTTGGTGTTCGCGATCAGCCGCTGCGCCTGCGCCTCGGTCAGGCCGCGCGGGTCGGCAAGCTGGCGCATGTTCTGGCGGTTGATCTCGAGGTTCTTGAGGTTCGCCTCGGATGATACGTAGACGACCATGATGTCGCGGCCTTCTTCGGTTTTGCCGGTGACCTCGGTCTTGAAGCGGCCCGGCAGCGCCTTCTCGAGCGCGCGGAAGAAGCGCTGCTGGTCGGCCACGTAGGTCAGTTTTTTCTCGGTGCCGATGTGGTAGCCGAGGACGTCTTTCGGCGTCGGGACGCCGGCTCTCTTGGGCAGGTGATCGACAAGCGGCGACAGGAATTCCGGCTTGGTCGTCGCTTTCTTCACAAACGCCGCAAATTCCGTGTCATCTCCGACGGATGACCGCGCCGGTTTTTGGGCTTCCGTAACGGCTGAGCTTAGGATTAGGGCAAACGCGAGAAAGAAAGCCGACACCCGCAATTTCGTCTTCATGGCCATAAGCCCTTCAAATTCATATCTTTACGGAGTTTCGCGACACCGTGCTTGTCCATGAAGACCCGCGATTCTGGGCAAAAACCGTTGAGCGGGCGCGGGCGCAAACGATAGAATCCACCTCTTTGGTTGGACTCTTATGATCAGCGTAGCCGCTATTCGGATGCAGCAGTTCGGCGTGCAATTCTATCAGGCCTCCCTTACCGCCAGCGATATCGACAAGCTCGTCCGATTCGAAGTGCTGAGTTACCAGGACCAGGGGACCCAAGGCGTTCGCGGCAAGAAAAAGGGCGGCCCGCAGTCCAAGATCAACTGGGACCTGCTCGAGCGGCGCATCGCCTCGAATGACAAGGCCTATCAGCGGCAGATCATCCGCAAGAAAATCGACGAGCTCGTCCAGTACTACGAGCAGTGTCGCCAGGCGCGCGATCTCCCGTCGATTCCCGGCGCCGTGATCATTTCGTGCGACGAGAAATTGAGCTTCGAACCCTCGGAAAGCGGCTCGTCGGTCGGCCGCCTGAAGGTGCCTGAGCGTGAAGGCATCCTGCGCGCCATCGACGGCCAGCACCGGCTGCTCGCGCTGCACGCCGACATCGACCGGTTCGGCGACGAGCCCTTCACCGTGCCGGCGATTATTTTCGACCGCGTGCCTGAAGATCACATCGTCCAGATGTTCGTGACCATCAACGCCAAGCACACGCGCCTCAACGCGTCGCACCTGGTGTCGCTCTCGGGACGCCAGCTGTATCGAGACGAGGCGCTGGCCGCGGCGCACGACGTGGTGCGCGCGATCAACGATCGCGAAGAGTCGCCGCTCTACGGCGAGATCAAGCTGCTCGGCGTGGGCAAGGGCCGCGTCGGCCAGGCGCCGCTGGCCCAGGAGCTCAAGAAGCTGTTCGCCGACGAGGCCGCGCTCGGCGGCGCGCGCAAGAGCGAACAGTTCCGCGAAGAGTCGAAGAAGTTCTTCGTCAACTACTTCAAGCAGATCGCGACGATCTTCGAATCGGCGTGGAACGGCCGCAAGTACAGCATCAAGTCGGCCACCGCGCTCCGCGCGTTCATTCGCGTGGCGCCCGATGTGATCCAGAAGATCGACCAGCATCACGCCGACCGCACCGACTACCGCGCCATTGGCCGCGTGATTTCGCCGTGGGGCCGCCGCATCGGCGCGCTGCGCTTCGAAACCGACGGCGCGTGGAAGCGGCAGGGCACCACGGTCGACAACCTGACCAAGGAACTCCGGCTGGCCCTGCAGTATCCCGAAGGTGCCGCGGGCTGAGGCCCAACACTTCTGTGATCCTGACCGACAAATTCGTTGGCGCAGCGAAGCCCCATTAAGCGAAATTCGCTGAATCTGGCCCAAAGCCCGTCGGCATGGACTTTGGATTGTCGGTCCGCGTCGCCAGTCTGTTTACTGTGGCATTAGTGCTGCAGTAGCTGGGGGGAGCCAGGTTGGCGGCAACTTTTGGGCGGCCGTCCCGAATAGGGATTGCCGCCCTTAGTCTTTTCTTGGCCGCCTGTTACACTCTGACCATCTGAAATTCTGCACCCGGGCAAGCTTGGATTCCCTGCAACCGTTGTTCGTCTAAATTTCCAGAGGTCTCTCCCATGGTTCGAGGTCAGGCGCCCATCCCGGAAACAATCGGCCGTTTTCGTATTGAGGCTGTGCTCGGCCGCGGCGGCATGGGGGAGGTCTACAAGGCCCTCGATCCCACGCTGCAGCGCACCGTCGCCGTCAAAACGGTCAGGCCCGATATCGATCGGCCCGAGTATCTCGAGCGCATGATGCGCGAGGCGCAAGCTTGCGCCCGGCTCTCGCATCCGAACATCGTCACCGTCTTCGAAGCGGGCCAAGCCGACGGCGTGGTGTTCATTGCCATGGAGTTCCTGCAGGGCGACAACCTGGCCGAGGTGCTCGAGAAGCACGCGCTGCCGTTCGACGAAAAGATTCGCATCCTCACCAAAGTGCTCGATGCCCTGCAGCACGCGCACAACCTCGACATCGTCCACCGCGACATCAAGCCGAGCAACATTCACGTGCAGGCCGACGGCACGATCAAGCTGATGGACTTCGGTCTGGCGCGGATGCTGACCGCCGATACGCTCACCGCGTCGGGCAACGTGCTGGGCACGCCGCACTATGCGTCGCCGGAACAGCTGAAGGGCCAGACGATCGATCGGCGCAGCGATATTTATTCGACCGGCGTGATGGCCTATGAGATGCTCTCCGGCCGCCGCCCGTTCGAGCCCGACAACGACAGCATCTCGTCGGTGATCATCAAGGTGATCTCCGAGGCGCCACGGCCGATGAATACCGACGTGAGCCGCATGCTGCCCGAGATCGAGGCCATTGTCTCGAAGTCGATGGCGAAGCTGCCTGAGGATCGTTACCAGAGCGCGGATGAGATGCGCCGCGCGCTCAGTGCCTTCCTCGATGCGTCGCGCGCGAAGTTGTCGGCGATCGATTCGTCGGCGGGCGTCACGGTGATGCTGCCGGCCGCCGGCGGCAGCAGCAGCGCCGCCACCACCAGCCAGGATTTCGTTCCGACGTTGGTGGCGTCGCAGGCTCCGCCGCAGTCACCGTGGCAGTCGCCATCGCCATCGGAATCGCAATCGCAGTTGCCACCACCACCGCCGTCCACCGCGAAGTGGTGGTGGGCGGGCGGCACCGCCGCGGCCGCCATCGTCGGCGCCGTCCTGGTGCTCGGATGGCCCACGGCGACTGCAGAGAACGCGGCGTCGCCGGCCGCTTCACCGTTGACCACGGCCCCAGCGCCGGCGATCCCGGCACCCCCGCCCGCTCATCCACCCGCGACGGCGAGTGATGCGGCCCTGACCACGCCGGCCGTCGATGCAACGGCGAAGCCGCCTGCGCCTGATGCTCGCGCGGCGGCGAAGACCGATGCGGTGGCGCCGCCGGCCGTTGCCGCCAAACCCGTCGAAAGTGGAGCGATCGTTCCCGTCAGCAATGCGGGTGCCAAAGCGATGTTTGCATCGACCGCGACCAATGTGGCGCCCGGGCTTCGCTTCCGCATGATCCTCGAAGGCCCCGAGGGCAAGCCGATGGACGTTGATCCGGCTCGCGACTTTTACACCGGCGACCGGATCAAGTTCGCGTTCGAATCCAACGTCGATGGCTACTTGTATGTGGCGCAGCAGGGCACGTCAGGCAACTGGACGGTCCTGTTCCCGCATCCGGACATCAACGGCGGCCTCAACGAGGTCAAGCGGTTCGACGAGCACGAGGTGCCGAACGACACCTACTTCAGGCTCGAGGGAACTCCCGGACAGGAACAGATCTTCGTGTTCCTTAGCCGCGAGCCGATGAAAACTTTGCCCGGTTTCGATCGGCCGGTGAAGGCCTTCGAGAGGAGCTCGCCGACACTGGTGGCCACGCTTGCGCAGAGCATCCAGTCTCGCGATCTCGTGCTCGAAAAAGACAAGTCGTCCGCCGGCAAGGGACCGGCCACTTACGTCGTCAACCAGGCCGAGCTCGGCAAGGCTGTGACGGCCAGCTTCACGTTGAATCACAAGCCATGAAGCGCCTGCTGGCGATCGCCATCTGGGCCGCGGTGTCGATGCCACTCGCGGCGCAGGCACCCTTCGACTCTGGTCGCGGCGATGCCGCGACCCGCGCTCAGGACAAGCCTCAGGCACCCCAGGCACCTCAGGCCCCAACCCAGGCACCCCGCGACCTGGTACTGGCGCCGAGTAACAAGCCGCTCCCGGTGCGCGAAGGCGTGCCGCGGGGTTACGCGCTGATCGTCGGCATCGCCCGGTATAAGAACCTCGACGAGTCGAAGCAGCTTCGCTTCCCCGAGTCGGACGCCGATGCGATGTATCGCGTGCTGATCAATCACGAGGGCGGCGCGTTCCCGGCCGAGAACGTGAAGTTCCTCAAGGGCGAGCAGGCGACGCTGGCCAACATCAAGTACCACCTCGAGGAATGGCTCCCCAAGGTGGCGCAGCCGATGGATCGGGTGGTGGTGTATTTCGCCGGACACGGTTTTGTGCAGAACGGCAAGGGGTATCTGGCGCCGTGGGACGTCGATCCCGACCAGCTCGAGACCAGCGCCTATGCCATGGCCACCGTTGGCGATGTGCTGGCCAACAAGGTCGGCGCGAACTGGAAGGTGTTGCTGACCGACGCGTGCCACTCGGGGAAGATCAACGCCGAGACCACCAACGAAGCGCTCGAGCAGCAGTTCAGCGCGCTGCCGCGCAGCTTCCTCACGCTCACGGCCACCACCGAGCGCGAACAGAGCTTTGAAGATCCCAACCTGTCGACCGGGTTCGGATTCTTCACCTACTACCTGGTGCAGGCGTTCCGCGGCTACGCGGACGTCGATCCGTGTGACGGCCGCATCACGGCCGACGAATTGATCGAGTACGTCCGCACCAACGTCCGCCGCTACGCGCGCGAACGCCAGTTGTCGCAGACGCCCACCGCGCGCGGCGACTACGAGCCCGAGATGCTGCTCGGCGTCGCCAATGCCTGCCTCTCGGACAGCACCAACGAGGCGCCGTCGATGCTCGGCACCGCGGTGATCGAGTCGAACATGGACGACGTCGACGTGTACCTCGACGGGAAGCTCGTCGGCCGCATGTCGAAGGGCAAGCCGCTCGTCATCCCGAGCCTGCCGTCCGGCCTGCACGAGTTCCAGGGCGTGCGCGAGGGCTACGAGCCGGATCGCAAGGAAGTGATGATTGCCCCGGGACAGGAATCCGCGGTGAGCTTCCGCATCCGCTACGTCCGTCAGATCAAGAAGCCGGCGCAGGCGCTCAACGAGCAGGGCGAGAAGCTGCTGTTCACCCGGCGCTCGTCGTTGAGCCTCATGAACCTCGTGCCGATAGAGCGCAAGCAGAGCGAGGGCGATCTGAATCGCGCCGCGGCGTTGTTCAAGAAGGCGCTCGACATCGATCCGGATTACGCCGTCGCCGCGTATCACCTCGGCCAGGTGAACCAGTTACTGCTCAAGCACGACGAGGCGGTGGCGAGCTTTCGCCGCGCCACGGCGATCGATCCGACGCATGTCGACGCGCGCGTGGAATGCGCCGCCGTGCTGATCGAACAGGGCGATCCCGACGAGGCCATTCGCGAGCTGACCGAGGCGCAGCGCCTCGATCCCAAAGACGATGTCGCATATGCGATGCTGGCGCGCGCGTATTGGGACAAGGCGGCGTGGGGCCAGGCGATCGTGGCCGCCGACCAGGCCATCTCGCTCAAGCCGTCGAACGCGCAGGCGCACCTCTGGAAAGCCGATGCGCTGCGGCAGATGGCGGCGGCCAGCACCGATCGCACGGTGCAGATCAGCCTCTACGCCGACGCGCGGACCAACTACCGCACGTTCCTCGACCTCACGAATTTCTCGACCGGGCTGGGATCGAAGCTCGCGTTCCACTTCATCGGGCTCGGCGTCGGCAGCCGCAAGCATGCGGATCGCCAGGGCGCCTACGACAGCCTGCGCAGCGCCGGCTTTCTCGGCCTGTGTCTCTCGGAGCAGAAGGTCGGCAATCCGCTCAAGGCGCGCGACTACTGCAAGCGCGCGCTCGGCCACGCCCCGAACGATCCGATCGCCCACTTTCTGCTCGGCAACGTCAATCGCGATCTGTTCAACGCGCGGCAGGCCTGCGGCTACCTGAAAGATGCGCGCAACAGCTACCTGAAGATGCTGCAGATCAACCCGCACCTCGACGAATCGAAGAACGCCAGGAACTACGTCGGCCAGATCGAGGGGTTGCTGCCCCGGGCTGGCTGCGGCGCGTGATCATTCGCTAAGGGCCACATTACAAGAATCGTCATAGGGTACCTTCGTACCCATCCCCGCTTTGGGGGTGGCGCTTCGGCGTTCCTTCCAGTACCCTTCACTAGCTCGGCCGCGAGAACCCCCCCGAGCGGAAAGCAAGGAAATTATGTGCAACGCATTGATGGCCGTCGTGTCGGCCTTGGCACTGGTGTCGTCGACGGCGGCGGCCCAGCAACCAAGCACGGCAGCCGGTTTGAGGATCGTCGTGATTGAAGGCGAAGACGCAGTCAATATCATTCAACAGAAAACGGCGGTGGCGCCGGTCGTCGAAGTCAGAGATCGCAACAACTTGCCAGTGTCAGGCGTCGCGGTCACGTTCAGCATTGGCGGGCAAGGCGCGTCGTTCGGCGGCGCATCAACGTTGACGGTCGTGACCAACGCGGCTGGCCAGGCCACCGCGGCCGGCCTCACGCCCACGGCCACGGGCGCGCTGCAGATTTCGGCCACCGCGACCTTCCAGGGTCAGACGGCCGTGGCCACGATCGTGCAGTCCAACGTCATGACCGCGGCGGAAGTGGCGGGCGCGAGCGGCGCGGCCGGCGGTTCTGGCGCCGGTGGCGGCGGCGCGGGTGGCGGCGCGGGGGCCGGCGGCGCCGGCGGTGCTGGTGGCTTGTCGGGCACCACGCTCGGCATCATCGGCGGCGCGGTGGCCGGCGGCGGCTTGATCGCGACGCGGGCGGCCGGCGGTGGCGACGATTCGCCGTCGACGACCTCGACCACGTCTCCGGGCACGACCGCCTCGGCGCCGACCACGCCCACCGCAACGGCCCAGCCGACCAGCTCGTCGTTCGCCGGTCCAATGGACGGCACGCTGACCGGCACGAGCACGGTCAGCTTCGAGGGCGAGCCGGGCTTCAGCTGCACGGTGAGCCTCCGCAACGCGGGCAACGCCACGCTTCGACTCCAAACCGCGTCGAATGGCAGCATCACCGGCACCCTCGACATGAACGGGACGCAGAGCGTGTCGGCCGACAGCTGCGGCGTCGGCGCTGGCTTGATTCCACCCACGCCGTTCGTCTATAGCGCCAGCGTCACCGGGTCGGGCGGCACGATGAGGTTTACGCAGGAATTCCGCGATAGCGGCAACCTCGAGGGATTCTCGTACACGTCCGTCGCGTCGGTTACCTTTACCGGAACCGTCAGCGGCAACACGGTGACGGGTGCACTGGCCCACAACTCCACCGTCGAAATTCGCGGTCAGGGCCTCAGCAGCCGCGCGGTGTTGACCGGAACGATCAATCTCACTTTACGATGAGGGATGACGTGTTCAAGCACTACGCGCTTCATGTCGCCGCAGGCGTCGCCTGCGGCGTGCTCTTCGCGAGTTCCGCGTCGGCGTCGCAGAACCTGAGCGAGCAACCCGGTGCCGCAGGCGCCGGGTTGCGAGTCGAAGGACAGACAAGTGCACCCGTACTGACGCTGACGGATGCGGTGCAGGAGGCGCTCGCGCAGAACGAGCGCCTCGTCAATCAAGGCGATACGATCGCGCAGGCCGACCTCGCCCTGCGGCTCGCGCGCAACACCTTCCGTCCCAAGATCACGCCGAACATCTTCGGATCGTTCGGCCGCAACGACGGCAGCGGGCAGACCTACCGCGTTGACGTGTCGCAGAAGCTCGTGACCGGCACCGAGCTGCGGCTGTCCACCGGCACCGCGTCGGCGCAGATTCCCGGCGACATCGGCGATGGCAGCGACCTGTTGTTCTATAACGCCGACACCACGTTGACCTTGTCGCAGCCGCTGCTGCGCGGCTTCGGCCGCAGCGTGTCGCGGCGGGGACTGACCTCCGCGGAACTGCGGCGTGAGGAAGCGGATCGACAGCAGTCGCTCGCGGAGCAGCAGGTCGCCGTCGACGTGGCGGCGGCGTATTACCGCGTGGTGTCGCAGCAGACCTTCGTCGAGGTGGCGCGGCAAACCCTGTTGCGCGCCCGCCGGCTGCGCGACGCCTCCGAAGCGAAGCTCGACGCCGGCCTGGTCTCGCAGCTCGACGTGCTGCGGTCCCAACAGCTGGTGTCGCAATCGGAGATGCAGTTCTTCGATGC
Organism: uncultured Acidobacterium sp.; assembly: GCA_964513235.1. Lineage (GTDB taxonomy): Bacteria > Acidobacteriota > Vicinamibacteria > Vicinamibacterales > UBA2999 > 12-FULL-67-14b. Next base: position 14,628 of record CAZEMI010000239.1, on the reverse strand, counting down.
GCAGTCGGCGGTCGAGGACGCGCGCGATCAGTTGACGTTCCTGCTGGGGCGCTCGCAGACGACGCCGTTCGAGGTCGGCGCCCAGGTGCCGCGCCCGAGCACGGATCCGATCGATGTACCCACGGCCACGAGCATTGCGCTGGCGAACCGGCTGGATCTCAAGAGCCGCCGTGCCGTCGCCGAGGATGCGGAGAACCAGATTCGGTTCTCGCGCAACCAGTTGCTGCCGCAAGTCGACGTCAACTTCGCGTTCACGCGCCGCGAGACCGCGCCCAGTTTCCGTGACAGTTTTGGCCTCGACGGCTACCGGTTCGCCACGTTCTTCACCATTTCCTCGCCCGTGGATCGCACCGCGCAGCAGGTCGAATTCCAGCAGGCGATCATCGATCGCGAGCGGCGTCGCCGCGAAACCGTGACGCTGGAGCGGCAGATCGCCGATAGCGTGAAGCAGATCGTGCGCGAGCGCGATCGCCTGATCCGCAGCGTGGTGGCTGCCGAAACCAGCGTCGACATCAGCACCCGCGAGGTCGAAGTCGCGCAGCTGCGCTACGAAACCGGGTTGTCGAACAACCTCGACGTGGTCACCGCCGAGGCGTCGTTGCTGCAGTCGGAAAGCCGGCGCATCCAGGCGCTCGCCGACTCGGCCGTGGCCGAGTTGCGGCTGCGTGCCGTCCTGGGCATTTTCAACCCGCGCACCGACATCACGGGCTCGACGGCGACACCCGTTCCAGCGTCTAATCTAACGAAGTAGGGCGGCACAGTTGTGCCGCCATCCTCAATGACCCGTGACTGGACCCAGCGTGTGATCGCGCGGCCGCGATATGCGATCGCCGCCGCAGTGGCGGTGTTCGCCCTCACCGCCGCGGTGTTCTGGGTGCGTGCCGGCGCCGATGACGGGATGGTCGTGGAAGTCAGCCGCGGCGAGCTGACCGCGCGCCTCACCTCGAGCGGCACGCTCAAGCCCATTCAATCGATCACCTATCGTTCGCCGGTGCCCGGCCGCGACGTCGAGATCCGCGACCTCGCGCCCGAGGGGTCGCGCGTGCAGGCCGGCGACGTGCTGGTCCGCCTCGACACCACCGATCTCGAGATCGAGCTGGCGAGGGTCCGCCAGGAGCATCGCCAGGCGCAAATGGATCTGCAGGTGGCGGAAGGCGAGTGGGACGAGGCCGGCGCCGAAGTCAAAGCCGTGACCGAGGGTGAGGGTGCGCTGAGTGTCGAGGAAGCCCGATCGACGCTGCAGCGCGCGCAGAAGAAGGCCGAGCGCCTGCGCCAGGAATACGAGAAGCTGCGGCCGCTGCTCGACAAGGGCTTCATCACCCGCGAAGAGCTGGCGCGCACCGAGGATGGGCTCGAGGAGGCGGAGGAAGAGCTGATCCTGTCGCGCCGCCGCACCGACGTGATCGTGCAGCTGTCGCATCCGCGCGAGCAGAAGCGCGCGGCGCTGGCGCTGGCGCAGAAGGCGGCGCAGCTCGGCAACGCGCGCACCCGCGTCAACGAAACCGCGCTGCGGCTCAACCTGCTGACCACCATGGTGGCGGGCTGCACCATTCGCGCCCGCGGACCCGGGCTCGTCGTCTACGAGGAAAACCTCAACGCCAACCCGCGCCGGAAGCTCCGCATCGGCGATCGCGTCTTTGCCACGCAGGGCATCGTCACCATTCCCGAGGTCAACCGCATGCTCGTCGAGGCGTCGGTGAGCGAGGCCGAAGTGCACCGCGTGAAGGCCGGCCAAGCCGCCGAGATCCGCGTCGAGGCGTTTCCGGATCTGCAGCTCACCGGCAGGGTGACGCGCGTCGGCACGCTCGCGGCCACCTCGCCGACGCGCCCGTTCGACGACAAGCGGTTCGATTTGATCATCACGCTCGATCCGACCACCGCCGAGCTGCGCCCGGAGATGAGCATCCGCGCCGACGTCATTGTCGGCACGCGCACCAACGTCCTGATGGTGCCGGTGACCGCGATCTTCAACAACCAGGGCACGCGCGTCGCTCACGTCGTCACGGCCACGGGCATCGAGACCCGGCCGGTCGACCTGGGCGAGTCCAACGATCGCATGGTCGAGATCGTCGCCGGCCTCAACGATGGCGAGCGCGTCTCGCTCACCGCGCCCGAGGCGGCGCGCGCGCACGACCCGCCGGCCCGCCGCAATGCGCTTCAGCCTCGCTGAGCTCGTCGAATACCTCCGCATCGCCACCGAAGCGCTCGGACGCTACCGGCTGCGCACCGCGCTGAGCGTGCTCGGCGTGGTGCTCGGCGTGGCCGCGGTGATCGCGATGATGTCGGTGAGCGAAGGCGCCGCCCGTGAAGCGCTCTCACAGGTGGATGCGCTCGGCCTCGACAACATCGTGGCGCAGAGCACCGGCGGGTTGAATGCGCGCGGCACGATGAAGCGCTCGCTCGCCGCCGCGGATGCCGATCGCGTGCTCGCGCTGGTCCCCACCGCCACGCTCGCCGCGCCGGTGGTGTCTCGATACGTTCGCGTCGGCCGCGGGGGAGACGTCAGTCCGAACCAGGTGCTCGCGGCCCCGGCCGATTTTCAGCGCATACTGCGATTGACGGCACGGCGCGGCCGGTTGCTCACGGAAACCGACGACGGCGCGCGGGTGTGCGTGCTGGGCGGGCTGCTGGCGCAGCAGTTGTTCGGGTATCGCGATCCGCTCGGCGAGACGATCGAGATTGCCGACGATCACTACCGTGTGATCGGCGTGCTGCGGGAGCAGGGCGGCGATCCGCAGGCTGGCACCAGCATGGCATGGCACAACGTCAACCGCGCCGCGTTCGTGCCGCTGCCGTCGTTGACCGGCAAGACGCTGGCGGTGGCGCCGAATCAGCCGGTCGAGGAAATCTGGGTCCAGGTGGCGGATGCCGAGCGCTCCGTCGAACTGGGCGAAGTGCTGCGCCGGATCCTGATGCACACGCGCGAGGCCGACGAGTTTCACATCGTGGTGCCGCGCGAGCTGCTGGCGCAGCGCTATCGCACGCAGCGAACCTTCAGCGTGGTGGTCGGCAGCGTGGCGGCACTGGCGCTGCTGGTGGGCGGCATTGGGATCATGAACATCATGCTGACCTCGGTGGTGGAGCGGACGCGGGAGATCGGCGTGCGCCGTACCGCCGGCGCCCGTCGACGCGATGTGACGATGCAGTTTCTGATCGAGACGTTGTTGATGACGGTTGGCGGGGGGATCGCAGGAATTGCCACAGGCGCTATCGTCTCGATCGCAATTTCTGCGTACGCCGGATGGGCGACGCACATTTCCGTGACGGCTGTGTTGCTTGGCTTCGTCGTTTCTTTCCTTGTCGGTCTGGTGTTTGGTTTGTATCCCGCGATGAAAGCGGCGGCGTTACAGCCCGTTGATGCGATGCGATACGAGTGACGACATGGCGAATGAACGTGCGATTTCAGGAAGTGAGAGCGCCAAAGAACTGCAGGCCAAGATCGACAGCGGCGATACCTATACGGCCGATGCTCGCGCCATCACGCGGTTCGTGTCGCGTTACATGGAAGACCAGTTGACTGCGGCGGAGCTCGAACAGATCGGCGACCTGCTGGAAGTTGGGGAGTTCATCGAATACGTTGGCCCCGGCTCGGACGGGATCATTGCGCAGGTGATCTTTGAAATGGCCTCGCCGCAAACCAAGGGACCGATCACGAAAGAAGCGGCCGAACGCTGGCTTGGCCTCCTGGCCGACTAGCCACCGATAGACACAGATTGAACGCCGATCACTCGGTGCCTAAACTAATCGGTGTCAATCGGTGGCCTGGTCCCTCAGCGCCGCAATCCGAATGCCTGCGGACTCCAACCCGCGCCGGATCTCGCGAGCGAGATCCGCGGCGCCAGGCGTATCGCCGTGTAGACAGATCGTGTCTGCTTTCAACGTAATCACCGAGCCGTCGACCGCCACCACTTGCTGGTCCTTGACCATGCGCACTGCGCGATCGACCACCGCCTTCGCGTCGTGAATCACGCTGCCGGGTTTCGCGCGGGAGGTGAGCGAGCCATCGCGCTCGTAGGCGCGATCGGCGAACACCTCCGCGGCCACCGGCAGGCCCGCGGCTTCACCAGCGCGCAGTAATTCGGAATTCGGTAAGCCAAACAAGATGAGTGAGCGATCGAAAGCGGCGACCGCTTTCGCAATTGCATCGGCGAGCGCCCGGTCCTTGCAGGCCATGTTGTAGAGCGCGCCGTGCGCCTTCACGTGCTGCAACGTCACGCCCAGCGCCTGCGCCATGCCGGCGAGGGCGGAGACCTGGTAGAGCACGAAGTCTTCCACTTCCGCCGGCGTCGCCTTCATCTCGCGGCGGCCGAAGCCGACCAGATCCGGGAAACCCGGGTGGGCGCCCACCGCCACGCCCTGATCTTTCGCCAGCGCAATGGTGTGCCGCATCGCGCCGGGGTCGCCGGCGTGGAAGCCGCAGGCCACGTTGGCCGACGTGATGCTCGTCATCAGCGCCGCGTCCTGGCCCATCGGCCACGGTCCGAATGACTCGCCCAGGTCTGAATTGAGATCAATTCTCATTTTGTGCTTGACCGACCATTTTAGTCGGCAATAAGCTACCGAGGAAGTTGAGACATCGTCTCAAGATTGACCTAATGAAGACCTTCTGCTCCGCCATCTTCTGGATCCACCTCGCCGTCGGCGCCGCCGCCGGCCTCGTCGTCCTGATCTACATTGCCCTGGAAGGGGCCGGCCGCAAGATGATCATCGGTGCCGCGAACCTCGGCTTCCTGTTCCTCGTCGTGAGCGGGTTCTACCTCTGGTTCCCGCGCGTGTGGACGTGGCAGCAGTTGAGGAACGTGTTGTGGTTCCGCCGTGGTCTCGCGCCGAAAGCGCGCCACTTCAACTGGCACAACGCGATCGGGTTCTGGTCCGCCGTGCCGCTGGCCGTCGTGGTCGCCGGCGCGTTGCCGATCTCGTATCCGTGGGCGAGCAAGCTGGTGTATCGACTCGCGGGGGATACGCCGCCTCCGCCCTCCGCGGCCGCGCCAGCGCGCGCCGCTGAACGCCAGGCACCAGCCTATTACCTAAACGGCGTCGATGCCTCGTGGGCGGCGGCCATTGCGGAAGTGCCATCGTGGCGCACGATCACCACGCGCCTCGCGACCAGCGAGAACGCGCCAATCGTCATCACCGTGGACCAAGGCTACGCGGGTCAGCCGCAGAAGCGGCGCACGCTGACCTTCGATCGCGCCGCCACCGCCGTCGCGAAAGATGAAGCGTTTGCGCATCTGAGCGCCGGCCGCCGCGCGCGGTCGTGGCTGCGCTTCGCGCACACCGGTGAGTTCTATGGCATGACCGGCCAAACCATCGCCGGCCTCGCCTCTCTGGGCGGTGCGTTCCTCGTTTACACGGGTCTCTCGCTGGCGCTCCGCCGCCTGGCCGCGTGGCTCAAGCGCCGCCGCGCCGCGCAGGATTACGAGCGGCCTCGCGCTGCCTGAGTTCGTTCATCAACACAGCGTCAGAAGGATGTTATCGCCATGTGGTTTCGTTCGCTCGTCGTGCTTGTCGTAACCGCGTTCTCGTCCGCGGCACTCGCTCAACAGGCCTTGATCGGCACCGTTCGCGACAGCTCCGGTGCTCCGGTTCCCGGCGCCGCCGTGGTGGTGCGCGGCAGTACGGGCGCCGAGGTCGCCACCGCCACCACCGATGCGACGGGCGCGTTTCACTTCGATCGTCTCGAGCGCGACCGCTACACGGTGGCCGCGAACCTCGATGGCTTTGCCGTGGCGCAAGTCACGATTCCATTTCCGGGCGCGGCCGGCGTCGACCTGGTGCTGCATCCCGGCAAGTTGTCCGAAGCGGTCACGGTGATCGGACCGCAGCTGATCGGCTCCGAGGAAATGCTCAGGCGCACGCCGGGCTCCTACGACGTGCTGACGCGCGCCGATCTCGATCGCTCGCGCGTCTTTACCAGCAGCGAGGCGTTGCGCAAAGTGCTCGGCGTGACCGTTCGCGACGAGGAGGGTGTCGGCCTTCGCCCGAACATCGGCTTTCGCGGCTTGAACCCGACGCGATCGAGCAAGGTACTGTTGCTCGAAGACGGCGTCCCCGTCACCTACGCACCGTATGGCGACAACGCCAGCTATTACCATCCGCCGATCGAGCGGTTCGATCGCATTGAAGTGTTGAAGGGGTCGAGCCAGATTGCCTATGGGCCGGTGACGTTGGGCGGAGTCGTCAACTACATCACACCGGAAGCGCCAAGCCGCGCCGCGCTGTCCCTGGATCTCACCGCGGGCAACCGCGACTATGTGAATGGCGGTGCCGCGGCCGGCGGGCGCTGGCGCAACGCCGGCTTCTTTGGTCACGCCGTACGAAAGCAAGCTGATGGCTCGCGCGACCACATCGAGTCGGCGCTCACCGACGTGGTCGGCAAGGCCACCTGGCATCTCGGCGGCACTCACTACCTGACCGCGAAGGGCAACTATTACGGCGAGGATTCGCAGGTCACGTATAGCGGGCTGCGGGAATCGGAATATCAGTCGAACCCCAGGCAGAATCCATTTGCCAACGATCATTTCGATGGCCGCCGGTTTGGCGCCAGCGCCTCGTATCGGGCGCTGCTTTGGTCGCGCGTCGCGGCCACGGTGCAGGCGTACGGCTCCACGTTCTCGCGCGACTGGTGGCGCCAATCGAGCAACTCCGCCCAACGGCCGAACGACGGGTCCGATCCGCTCTGCGGCGGCATGAGCAACCTCAACTCGACGTGCGGCAACGAAGGGCGGGTGCGCGACTTTTCGCACGGCGGCATCGAGGCCCGCGGGCGGCTGATGTCTGGCGGCGCCTTGTCGCAGGAAACCGACTTCGGCGCGCGCGTCCACGTCGAGCGGCAGGATCGCCGCCAGGAGAACGGCGCCACGCCGGTGGCGCGCGCGGGCGTGCTCGTCGAAGACAACGCGCGAACCACCGATGCGCTCTCTGCATTCGTGCAGCACCGCATGATGAGCGGCCGCTGGACCGTCACACCGGGCGTGCGCGTCGAGCACATCAGCTACTCGCGAACCAATCGCCTGATCGACGTCTCCGGTACGACGCAATTGACGGAGATCGTGCCGGGCCTCGGCGTGTCGTTTGGGCCGTCGCCGGACGTGACCGTGTTTGGCGGCGTCCATCGCGGGTTCGCGCCGCCGCGCGCCGAAGACGTCATCAATAACGCCACCGGCGGCGCGATCGATCTCGATCCCGAGCGCGGTTGGAATTACGAAGGCGGCTTTCGCGCCAGACGGGGTCATGTGCAAGGGAGCGTGACGGCGTTCCGGCTCGACTACTCCAACCAGATTGTGCCGGCGAGCGTCGCCGGCGGCGTCGGCGCCGCGTTGACCAACGGCGGCGAGACCATGCACCAGGGGATCGAGGCCGGCGCGCAGGCCGACTGGCGCACGCTGCGCGGCTCCCGTCATGGCGCGTATGCACGCGCCGCGGTGACTTGGCTGCCGGTCGCGCGATTCGAGGGCCTCCGCACCAGCGGGGTCTCCGGCTTCACCACCGTGAGCGTCTCCGGCAACCGGCTGCCGTACGCGCCCGAGGTGTCGCACACGCTCACCCTTGGCTATCGGCACGCCAGCGGATTCGATGTGAACGTCGAGTCGCAACACGTCGGGGCGCAGTTCGGTGACGACCTCAATACCGCGGCGCCAACCGCGGACGGGCAGCGCGGCCGCATCGATGCGTATACTTACTGGAACATGACCGCGTCCACTCCGATCCTGGGGACACCGGGACGCCTTTTTGTGGCCGTGAAGAACCTCACCGATCGCACCTTCATCATCGACCGTGTCCGGGGCATTCTGCCGGGCCATCCGCGGTTGATTCACCTCGGCACGTCGTGGCGTTTTTGAGCGTGAGCGCCGCGCGGTGAAACTCGGCGTGGTGCTGGCGCAAGTCGGCACGCCTGAGGCGCCGACGCCGGCGGCGGTCAAGCGTTACCTCGCGAAGTTCCTGTCCGATCGCCGGGTGGTCGATTATCCGGCGTGGCTGTGGCAGCCGCTGCTGCGCGGCGTGATTCTGCCGCTGCGCTCGCGGCGATCGGCCAGGTTGTATCAGCGCATCTGGACGCCGCAGGGCTCGCCGTTGCTCGTCGAATCCGAGAAGCAGCGCGCCAAGCTGCAGGCGGCGCTTGGCGATGGCTATCGCGTGGTCCTCGGCATGGCCTACGCAGGACCGTCGTTCGATCGCGCGTTCGACGATCTCATCGCTGACCTCATCACGCGCGTGATCGTGGTGCCGATGTTTCCGCAATACTCGTCGGCCACCACGGCGTCGGTGTATGACGCCGCGTTCGCGGCCGCCACCGATCGGGGCCGCCGCGCGCGGGTGTTCGTCCCCGCGTTGAATTGCGTGCCGCCCTTCTTCGATCATCCCGGCTACATCGCGGCCTTGTGCGGGCGGCTGCGCACCGCCATCGCCGCGCACGAACCGGACCATGTCGTGGTGTCGTTCCATGGCTTGCCGGCACGCTACGTCACCAGCGGCGACCCGTACCGTGAGCATTGCGATCGAACCGTGCAGGCGCTGGTCCGCGCCATGGAGTGGCCCGACAGCCGCTACACGGTGTCCTACCAGTCCCGCTTCGGGCCGGAGCGATGGCTCGAGCCCAGCACCGCGGACATCCTCAAAAGCCTGCACGCGCGGGGGATACGCCGGCCGCTGGTCGTGGCGCCGGGGTTCGCCACCGACTGCCTCGAGACGCTCGACGAGCTGGGCAACGAAGGAAAGCACCAATTTGCCAGTGGGGGAGGCGATCCGGCGGCTTACGCCCTCTGTCCCTGCCTGAATGACGATGACCTGTGGATCCGGACGCTGGCGGGCCTGGTGACGGCCCAGGCGGCGACAAAACCATGACAATCCGCTGACCGCGGTTCGTAAGATCACGTTTGTGATCCGGCTCAGCGTGGTTCAGCAGCCGCCGAACGCCGCAGCGTTCGGGGCGGATGCCGTCGTCTGGCGCACGTGTGTGCGGCAGGTGGCGTTTGTCGATGAGCCGGCCGCCATTCCGCACGGGCTCCGGTCCTGGCACGACGAAGCCGCCTACGCGCACCTGCTCGAAGTGGTGTGCGGCCTGCATTCACCGATTGTTGGCGAAACCGAAGTGCTCCATCAGTTCAAGGTCTTTGCCGAGGCTCTCCCCAGTGAGCGGTCGCCGCTGCGCGACCTGTGCTCGCGGCTGCTGGCGGATGCGCGAACCGTTCGCGCGCGGCACCTCGTCGGACTTGGCTCGCGCTCCTACGGCAGCGCGGTACGGCGTTACGTCCGCGAGAGCGGGCGCGTGGCCCTGATCGGCACCGGCGTCCTGGCCCGGGAGATCGTCCCGTTCCTGGCCGGTCCGGATCGCGTCCTGGACCTGTGGGGCCGGCGCACCGAGTGCTCGATCACCGCGCCGGGGCTCAGCTATCGTTCGCTCCACTCCCCGCACCCTGCGGTGATCGACGACTCGACGGCGCTCGTGGTCGCCGCGCCGATTCGCGCCGCCGACGTGGTGCGCCTCAGCGCGCGGTACGCGAATCTCGAGGTCGTGATCGATCTGCGCGGCGAAGCCGAGGCCGATCCGTTGCCGTCGATGGCACCCCTGATCAGTTTGGCTGACGTGTTTTCCGATTTGCAGCAGGCGGCACAGGCGATCGATGTCCGTGTCGTGGCGGCGAAGGAGGAAATCCGGCAGTTGTCGCGTGCCTTCACCACGCGCGCCAAGCTGAATCCGTCCGGGTGGCACGACCTGTGCGCGTAAGGCTGCTGAGCCGCGCCAGCGCGCTTGCGCGCTTGCAGGCGGCGCTGGTCGAGCGGGCGCTGCGTACCGCCCATCCGGACCTCGACGTGCAGGCCCTGACGCGGACGTCGGCCGGCGACCAGGATCAAACCTCGCCGTTGTGGCAGCTGCCTGATAAAGGCGCGTTCACGGCCGACATTTCGCGCGCGCTGATCGACGGCGACGCCGACATCGCCGTGCACTCCTTCAAGGATCTCCCCACCGAAATGCCCGGGGGCACCCGGATTGCCGGCGCGCTGCCGCGCGCCGACGCCCACGATGTGCTCGTGATGCGCCAGGCCGCCATCACGGCGCGGCCGGAGGTGGTCCGGATTCTGTCCTCGTCGCCGCGGCGCGCCTGGCTGCTCGGCGAGACGCTGCCGGCACTTCTGCCGTGGCCGGTTCGCGGCGTTGAAGCGGTGCCGGTCCGCGGCAACATCGAGACCCGTCTCAGGAAGCTCGTGCAGGGCGAGGAGCACGGCCTGGTGGTGGCGAAGGCGGCCCTCGATCGGCTGCTGGGATCCGGCGCGCCCTTCGATCACGAGGCCGCCGTCGTGCGCGCCCGGCTCGATCACTGCCGCTGGATGGTGCTGCCGATGCGCGAGTTTCCGTGGGCACCGGCGCAAGGTGCGCTGGCGCTGGAAATTCCTGACCGGCGCGCCGATCTGGATGACCTGCTGGCGCCGATTCTGTGTGCGTCCACCACGGCCGCGGTGCACTACGAACGACAGATACTCAACGAACACGGCGGCGGGTGCCATCAGGCGCTCGGTGCGGCGGCGATCGAAAAGCCCTACGGGCGCGTGGTGAGCATTCGCTCGCGCGATCGCGGGAGGTCGACGTGGACGCTCGAGGGTGGCCGCCAGGCGTTTCCGCGCGCCGCCGCAGACGCCGTGTGGCCGCGCCGCAACGAGGGCGTCGCGCCGGTTCGGACCTCGATGGCGGTCGAACAACCGGGCGGCGACGCGTTTCGCGTGTCGCGCGCTGAAGCCTTGCCGGAGACGTGGTCGTTGCCGGAGGGCGCCATCGTGTGGGCGGCCGGCAGTGCGACGTGGCGCCGGTTGGCCCGGCGCGGAGTGTGGATCAACGGTTGCGCGGACGGGTTAGGAGACGACGAGAGTCCGGCCGTCGATCTGCTCGCGGGACGGACCGTCAAGTGGATCAGCCTGACGCACGATCGCGCCTTCCGGCCGGAGGCGGTGGCGACCTATCACGTCGAGGTGCCGCTGCCCGACGACCTCGCCTCGCGGTCGCACTTCTATTGGACGAGCGGGGAGATGTTCCGGCGCGCGATCGATCGCTGGCCGTCGATCAAAGATGGGTGGCACGGCTCGGGACCGGGCCGCACCCGGCACGCCATCGAGGCCACGATTGGCGCCACCGAGCGCACCGGTATCTGGCTGGACCGCGAATCCTGGGAGCGAGACGTATGCCGATGAGCACCGCGACGGCGCCGATGGCGCGATGGTCGCAATTGCGGTTGCGCCGCTCTGCGCATCTGCGCGATCTCTGCGCGGAAACGTCGTTCACCACCGCGCACCTCGTCCAGCCGATCTTCGTGGTCGAGGGTCTCGAGGGAACGGAGCCGATTCCCGGGCTCGACGGCAATGCCCGGCTGGGCCTCGATGCCGCGCTCGATGTGATCGCCGCCGACGTGGCCGCCGGCGTGCGTCACTTCCTGCTGTTCGCCGTGCCGTCGCGTGCGAGCCTGGCCGGCTACGGTGCCTTCGCCGCCACCGTGGTCGGCGTCGTCAAGCGCGCGTTCGGCGAGGCGATTCACCTGTGGGTCGACATCTGCCTGTGTTCGAGCACCGACGACGGTCATTGCGGCATCTCTCGGGCCGGAGGACAGATCGATCTCGACGCCACGCTCGCGGCGCTCGAGCAGATGACGCTGCGCGTGGCCGATGCCGGCGCCGACGGCGCCAGTCCGAGCGACATGATGGATGGCCGCACCGCGCGGCTGCGGCGCGTGCTCGACGGCGGCGGCCATGCCGCGGTGCCGATCATGAGTTACAGCACCAAGTTCGCGAGCCGCTTCTACGGGCCGTTTCGATCCGCGGCCGGCTCCGCTCCGAAACATGGCACGCGCGAGCACTATCAGATCGACGTGCGATCGCGAACCGACGCCATTCAATCGAGCGTGCGGTGTGCGAACGAAGGCGCGGACCTGTTGATGGTGAAGCCCGGCATGACGTCGCTCGACTTGATCGCGCCGATCCGCGAAGCCACCGGCCGCCTGGTGGGCGCCTATCAAGTCAGCGGCGAGTACGCCGGCCTGTGCGCGCTTGGGCGCGATGGGCTGGCGGACTTCGACGCGGTGCTGATGGAAACCTGGCAGGTGTTCCGGCGCGCCGGGGCGGCCTACCTCATCACCTACGGCGCCCGCCGCGCCCGGACCCTGGGAGTCGCTGAATGATCGATCACGCCGAGCTGTACGCGCGGGCGCTCCTGGTCGCGCCCGGCGGCGTGCAGAGCCCGGTGCGCGCCTTTCGTTCGGTGGGCGGCCTGCCGATTTTCATGGAGCGCGGCTCCGGCGCGGTCCTGACCGATGTCATGGGCCGGACCTACATCGATTTCTGTCAGAGCTTCGGCCCGCTGCTGCTCGGTCATTGCGATCCGGAAATTCGCGCCGTCGTAGCCGAAGCCCTCGACGACGGCTGGACCTACGGATGCTGCGAGCCGTACTCACTGGCGCTCGCGGAGTGGATCACCTCGCAGGTGCCCTGGGCGGAGCAAATCCGATTCGTGTCGTCGGGGACTGAAGCGGTGATGTCGGCGTTGCGCGTCGCGCGCGCCGCCACCGGCCGCACGCGGGTGTTGAAGTTCGACGGCTGCTATCACGGCCACGCGGATTCGATGCTGGTCCGCGCCGGCAGCGGTCTCGCCGGCCAGGCCGTCGCCTCGAGCGACGGCGTGTCGCCGGCGGTGGCGGCCGAAACCCTCGTCGCCCCCCTGGACGACGATCGCGAGCTCGATCGCATTTTCGACGCGCACGGTCCCGGGATCGCGGCGGCGATCGTCGAACCGCTGCCGGCCAATTACGGGCTCCTGCCGCAGCGCGACGCCTGGCTGCACGGCCTTGCGGATCGCTGCCGGCGATCCGGCGCGCTGCTGATTTTCGACGAGGTCATTTCAGGGTTCCGCGTCGGCAAGACCGGCATGGCCGGGCGTCTCGGCATCCGGCCGGATCTCGTCACGTTCGGAAAAGTCATCGGCGGCGGCTTTCCGGTGGGCGCGTATGCTGGGCGGAAGGTGTTGATGGAGCGCGTCGCGCCGGCGGGCAAGGTCTATCAGGCCGGCACGCTCAGCGCGAACCCGATCGGCATGCGGGCCGGCCTGGCGTCGCTGAGGAAATTCGAGCGTGCCGGCGGCTGGACCGATCTCGACGCGCGCGGCGCCGCATTCTGCGCGCAACTCGCCGACGGGTTCCGATCGTTGCGCCACCCCCTCGATGTGGTCCGCGACGGATCGATCTTCTGGATCCACCCGCACACCGCGGCCCAGATCCGTCGTCCGGATCGCATTCCCCAGGGCCACGCGGAGTGGTTTGCCACCTTCTTCCATGCGGCGATTGCGCGCGGCGTCTATTTGCCGCCGTCGCCGTACGAAGTCGGCTTCCTGTCACTCGCGCACGATGCCGACACGCTGGCCACCGCGGCGTGGGCCCTTGTCGCGGCGGCCAATGAGGCGGACCCCGCGTGACGACGACCGACCGCAGCACGTGGCAGTACGCGGCCGCCATTGCGTGGATGGTGTTCACCGTGGCGCTGGCGTCGTGGTGGCTGATCTTCGGCTTGAGCCAGGCGCGACACCTCGCGGCGATCGAGGGACCCGACGGCGCCCAAATCGGCCGCGTCACCCGCATGCTGGTGCTCGAAGGCGTCATCCTCGTCGGCATGCTGGTCGCCGGTGGCGGCGCGCTGCTCGTCGCCATTCGCCAGGAACAGCGCCGGCGCCGCGACTTGCGCTCGTTCTTCATGGCCTTCACGCACGATCTGAAAACCTCGCTGACCTCGCTCAGGCTGCAGGCCGAGGCGTTGCGCGAGGATGTGCCGCAGGCGGCGGGCAATCCGAATTTGCAGCGCATGTTGAAAGATTCGGTGCGCCTGCAGCTGCAGTTGGAGAACGCGCTGGCGCTCGCCACCACCGACGGCGCCGTGCTGATCGAGCCGATCGACATCCCGGCGCTCGTCGAATATCTGCGCGAGGACTTTCCGGAGCTGCAGATCGATCTCACCGGCGGCGGCCGCGTGCGCGCCGACCGTCGCGCGCTCGAGAGCGTGTTGCGAAACGTCCTGCAGAACGCCGTGGTTCACGGCCGCGCCACGCGTGTCTCGCTGGAGCTGCATCGCCGATCGTCCGGTGTCGAGATTGTCGTGAGCGATGACGGTGCCGGGACCAGCGTCGATCTGTCGACCGCGCTCGAGCGGCCGTTCCTCCGCCCGACCGCCACGAGCGGCTCCGGCGTGGGCCTCTACGTGTGCGGCCGCCTGTTGCATCAAATGCACGGGCGCATCCGCGTGATGGGCGGCTCGCCGGGCTTCAGCGTCAGCATCGAGCTGCCCGAGGCCGTCTAGTGGCGTCTACGTTCGATGTCGAAAGCGGGCCGTTCCTACGGAACGGCCCCCATTTGCCGTCGATGAGCATCGATGTTCGATAGAGTCGATTTCGTTGATACGCTCCACTAGATGCCGCGGGTGCTGCTCGTCGAAGACGATCGCTCACTGGGACGAACGCTGGCCGAGCGGCTGGAGAAAGAAGGCCTCGAGGTGCACTGGGTGATGACGCAGGCGGCGGCGCGCGCCGCCGCTGAACAGGGGCCGTGGGATCTCGCGATCCTCGACGTGATGCTGCCTGATGGGTCCGGGTTCGATCTCGTT
>CAZEMI010000238.1:0-15569 GCA_964513235.1 uncultured Acidobacterium sp. | reverse complement strand
CCTCCGCCTTCGCCGAGGCTACGGCGGACAGGCAAGACCCAGGACCCTGGGATGCATTCCTCGAGGGGCTCATGCGCGTGAAGCGCGCCCCCTGGCTGGTGATCGGCTTGTGGTGTGCCACCGTCGTCGTGGCGTTGCCGTTCGCCATGATGCTGCAGGCGCTGATCGGCGATCACCTGGGCGCCAGCCTGGCGGCGCAATCCGCCGCCGACGGCGTGAACTACGACTGGTGGAACGAGTTTCTGGCGCAGACCTCAAGCGTCGGCGTGAGCTTCGTGCCCGCCATACTCGGCTTCGCGGCGGTGATGAAGAACCTCGGCACCATTGCCGACGGCACGCCATTGCCGACGACGGTCGCCATCGCGGTCTCGGCGCACATGGTGGTGTCGCTGTTCCTCATCGGCGGCATCATGGATCGGCTCGCCCGCGATCACGCGATTGGCGCCGGTGCCTTCTTCTCGGCCTGCGGCGTCTACGCGGTGCGGTTCCTGCGATTGGCGATCATCGCCACGGGAGTGTACTGGGTGCTGCTCGTTCCTTATCACGAGATGTTGTTCGACGAGCTCTATCCGGCCTTGATCGCAGGCGTGACCCTGGAACGGACCGCGTTCTCCTATCGCGCCGGCTTGTATCTCCTGTTTCTCGCGCCGCTGCTCGTGGCCAACTTGATCTTCGACTACGCAAAAGTCAGGGCGGTGGTCGAGGATCGCCGGAGCATGATCGGCGCGCTGGTGGCGGCTTGGCGGTTCGTGCGGCGAAATCCGGGCGCGGCCATGGGGCTCTACGCGCTTGACGCGCTGCTGTTTCTGGCCGTGATTGGCGTGTATTTCCTGGCGGCCCCCGGCGCGAATGCCAACGCGCTCGCGTTCGCCGTGGGACAGCTCTACATCGTGTTGCGGGTGATCGTGCGGCTGCAGTTTGCCGCCTCGCAGATCGCCTTGTTCCAGGGCCGGCTGGCGCACGCCGGCTACGTGGCGCGGCCGGTGCCGAAGTGGCCGGATTCTCCCGCCGCCGAGGCGCTCGGCCCCTCCTGAAAAGGAATCTGTTTCGGTAAAAATTACGTTTACACATGTTGTGCAAGCATGTGCAGTTTAGCAACCTAGCTCCGCGTTTCGCTCACGAAGTATTCTTCGTGCTTCAAAGTGAGTGATGACAACGAGTACCCACCTCTCTGGCAGTCACCGTTTGTACGGCTGACCCTTGACGAGATCAGGGCTCGTTGCGTTGACCAATTCAAGCTTTCACAGACGCGCAAAGTGTTATTCGAGGCTCTGGAAGCGGTTTGTCAAAAGCTCTTGGCTGCCGGTGTCAGTGGTCAGATCTGGCTCGATGGTAGTTTCGTCACAGAGAAGATCAATCCCAGCGATGTTGACTTTGTTCTCTTGCTCAGTGCCGAAGACTATGATGCCGCCACGCCCGCACAACGGGCCATCGTTGATTCGCTCGTGGACCGTGGCGACGGATGGAATCCTCCGTCGGGTTGCGACACTAGTTTCGCGCTGATTTTCCCACCGGCTAGGAGTAATTCGCCGGATGTCCTAACCTATTGGAAAAAGCGTTTCGGCTACAGTAAGCAATCTCAAACGCCGAAAGGTATTGTAGTTATCGCGCTTGGCTTAAAGGAGTTGCGGTAGTGAGCGCCTTAGTGGCCGTACAAGAACAGCTTCTCACTGTGAGCGAGCTAATTGCTCAACTGGAGCGAGTAGCCGCCACAGAGACACCCGTACGTCCTTCGACACTGGCCAACATTCGCGCGCTTGAGAAAGAGCGCAGAACTCTTCAGGAGCAATTCAGCCACGCAGCCGAGGATGCATCACTCGATGTTTATCGGTACCGTGTGCTCAATCGCTACGAGCCTACGATTGGAGGACTGACAAAGGCGTGGCTGGGATTTCAACGCGCGTTGTCTGCTGTCTACTACGCACAATCAGGCAAACCAACGTCCTCCGCAAAACCAAACACGCGAACCAAGACGGTCAATGATCCCGCGCCTGAATTACAGCTTGGTTTCGGTTACGCCTTTAGTGGCTCTGTGGGAGTCGCGCTGACTGTGCCAAATCATCGGCATGGAGAGTTGTTTCCCGATGACGCATTAGACAGGGCGACCGAAACGATTTTCGACTTGGTAAAGTCCTACGGCAATGAAGATAAGGTCATTGCTATCGCTCGGCGATTAGGCAAAGAGCCGGTTGACGCCGTGTATCAATGGGTGGACTCTCACATTCAACAGGGCTTCGGGCTGAACATTGAATGGCGTCGAAACGAAATTAAGCGACGGGATGTTCTGGCGCAGGTCGAAGAACTGACACTATTGCGCGACGAAATTTCCCGTACGGCATCTGAAACCGCAATACAAACAGATGGTGAACTGCAGGCGGTCGATACCACCGAGAAAACGTTCCGTCTCGTCGGAGACGATGGCGTAGCATACGAGGGCACGTACGTTGACGCGATCACAGAGGATCACAAGGCGCAATTACCGGCCAGGTATGCCGCGTCCATTGTGAAAGTGACTAGGTTTGTTGTGATCGGCGCCGATACATCAGAGGAAACGTTCCAGCTAAAAAATCTGACTGAGCTGTTTTGATTCTTTAGCGGCGCGCTTTCGTCGCACTGGCTTTGCCCTAGGCTTCAGCCAATCTTCCTCCCCCTTATCGATTACTGCTTTCGGTACAATGAAACAACATCGACGCGAAGGCCCGAAAGCGCAAGGCTTCTGCCGTCTGGTGGGAGATGAGGAAACAATCTTTCTCGACCACGGCGCTTGTATGGATCCGTCGACTTGAGGCTGGCGCACGCCAGCTATGTGGGGCGTGCCCGGTGCCGAAGTGGCCGGATTCTCCCGCCGCCGCGGCGCTCGCCTCTGACCGGGCAATCCGGAAGTGCCCGAGCCTTCCGTCAGGGTCGTGCGCTCTCGGCTCTTGAGAGCGCATCTTTGTATTTATTGACCGCATCCTTGAACAGCTCCGATCCTCGCCGTACATCCCCTTCGATCAACGACTGACTGGCTTCGTTGATCTTGGTCGCATCACCCCCCTGAGCAGTCGCCTGCGCCAGGGCATTCACTGCTAACTGTCTGGCGATCGCCGCGAGTTGATCCATCTGTTGGGCGCCCTGTGTGGGATCAAGCAGCCCGTCCTTGACAGCCGCTTCGAGATCCCCCACGCCCCCCTCAATGTTCCCAACCGCTGCCTGTGCATCGGGCGGCGTCTTAGCGAGTTCAGTGACGGCACTCTGTAGCTTGGCGACTGCATCCCCGACCTTGTCCGCCACTGGCGTGCCCGGGTTACTCTCGACGATCGATTTGAGCACGTCGATCGACATCTGGGTCGACGGCGTCGTACTTGTGGGCTGCCAGGCTCCACCTCCGCTGGTGCTGGTAAAAATGCCCGAGCTGTCGGTTCCCGCATATATTCGGGCAGGCATCGATGGGTCGATCGCCAGCGCGGACAGGAACGTCGGAAAAACCGGCAGCCCGTCGCTGACATCGCTCCATGTCTGTCCTGCATCGGTGCTCTTGAACGCCAACCCGACGCTTGCTTTGCCGGTGTAAATGGTCGAAGGATTCGTCGGATCGATCGCGATCGCATGAATGATCCGCGGCGATAGGATCCCGGTATTCGCTGCCGTCCAGGACGCGCCGCTCGTGGTGCTCTTGAACAGGCCGCCGCCGTTCGTGCCGGCGTAGATTGTTGACGAGCTCGACGGATCGATCGCCAGATCCAATACGTCAATGTTCGTCAACCCGGAGTTCGCCGGCGTCCAACTTGCTCCCCCGTCGACGCTGGCGAACAAGCCGCCGTTCGTGCCGGCGTACAGATTCTGCGGGTTCGTGCTGTCAATCGCCAAGGCTTGAACGTCAGGATCCGTCAAGCCGTTGTTCATGCCGACCCAAGTGGCCGCGCCGTCTGTACTCTTGAACACTCCACCGCCGAGCGAGCCCGCATACACGGTTGACGGGCTGGTCGCGTCGAGAACCATGCTCGAGACGGGAAACGGGATCGCAGTGCCTGAGCGGACCCAGTGCGCTCCACCGTCAGTGGTCTTGAAGACTGACTCGTTGGTCATTCGAATGTTTCTGGTGCCCGCATAAATTGTGGTGGGGGTCGTCGGATCCATCACGAGGCTCGTCGTCGCCAGCGTGGTGAATCCCAGATTCGCCTCGAGCCAGCTCGCGCCATGGTCTGTGCTCTTGTAGACGGCATTGCTCGTCGTTGCTGCATAGACGAGGGATGAGCTCGGGTGAACGACAAGAGCCGTGACCTGCACGGCGGTCAGACCAGAGTTGAGCGGCGTCCACGTCGACCCGCCGTTGGTCGTCTTGAAGACGCCGCCTTCGCTCTGCGTGGTGAGATAGACGGTGGCGCTGTGGGATGGGTCGATCGCGACGCCGAACGCCCCGGGGCGCGCGCTGCCGCTCAGAACACTGATGCCCGTGTTGACCGACGTCCAGTTCGCACCGCCGTTGATGCTCTTGAAGGCGCCGCCGAAGGTTGCCGCAAAGAGCACGTCGGAGTTGGCGGCATCGACTGCGATATCGCGAACCGCCAACGTCGACAAAGCCAACCCGGTGTTTGCCGCAGCCCACGATCCGGCGCCGTTAGTGCTCTTGAAGATCCCGCCGTTGTTGGTGCCGACGTACAAAAACGATGGGTTGTTCGG
Source organism: uncultured Acidobacterium sp. (assembly GCA_964513235.1). Lineage (GTDB taxonomy): Bacteria > Acidobacteriota > Vicinamibacteria > Vicinamibacterales > UBA2999 > 12-FULL-67-14b. The sequence goes on along the minus strand of CAZEMI010000238.1, from coordinate 10,907 downwards.
ATCGATGGTCACCGACAAGATCGCGAGATCGGTCAGTCCCGTGTTGGCCGGAATCCAGCTCGCGCCACCATCCGCGCTCTTAAAGATGCCTCCCGTCCTTGATCCGAGGTAGATGTTGAGCGGGTTGCTCGAATCGATCGCGATTGCTACCACAAAGAGGTTCGTCAACCCCGTGTTCGACGCTGCCCACGACCCCGCCCCATTGATGCTCTTGTAGAAACCCGCTCCCGAGATGCCCGCGTAAACGATTGATGAGTCGAACGGATGAACGGCGACCGACAGCGCAACGGTGTTCGGAAGTCCTGTGTTCTGCTTCGTCCACGTGGCAGCGCCGTTGACGCTTTTGAAGATGCCCCCGTTTACGCCAGTGGTCGCGGCGTAGATCGTCGCAGGCTGGCCAGGATCAAGCGCAAGGTCGTTCACGAAGCGGCTGAAGATGGTCGTGTTGACCGACATCCACTTGCTTCCGCCATTCGTGCTCTTGAATACACCTCCGGCGGCCGTTCCCACATAGACGACCGCGGGGTCGGTCGGATCGATGACGACCGAGCGGACGCTTCCGCCAAGGGGTCCGCCGCCTTGCGCAAAGGCGAGGATGGACGTGAACAGAACTCCCGCTAAGAGGCACGGTACCTTGGTCATGAACGCCTCCTGTCAGTAACGGTGAGAGCTTGACTCGAGGGAACCGAGCCACTCTTATACATCACGGCCGTCGAGTACGGCAATTCATCAGCGGTCTTCTGCGATTCGTCCCGAAACACGGTGGGTCTCGGAGCGGCGCCCGAGCTGGGTGCGGCGCGGGTACCTCTTTCGGCAAGCCGAAGTGTCGGAGGATTCGCTGCACGACCGCCGCCTGTTCAATCAGCGTCATAAGGCGAAGCCGCCGCCACCGGGACACGCCAACACGTCGAACCGAAACGTTCGTCGGATCGACCCGGCCCACTGATACGCCCCGGGCCGGGACGCTTCGCGCCTGTCGCGTCCTGGTCAGCCCCTCCTGAGAGCGGTTCGTATGCGCTCGATGGCAGCTCCACGCGCCATCCCCAAGTGCCCTACGCGCCAATGGCTCGACCGCCCCAATCAGGCGCGGATCTTCTCGATCGCGTTATCGAGGTCGTGGCTGCCACCGTTTTTAGGTAGACTCGAGCGCAGGCGGCATGTCGAGCTATCTTTGGGCGTGCATGCTCGATCCAACCGGCCGACGCTAACTAGCTACCGATTGACACCGATTAAACGATTTATCGGTGTCTAATCGGTGTCAATCGGTGGCCGGTGTCAATCTGTGGCTCAGCTAGACAGCGCGTCGACCCCGGCGGCAGCGGCCGCGGCATGCCGCAACTTCTCTCTCGCATCCACCGCCGTCGCCCGCAGCAGCGGATCGGCGTCATCGCGCGCCCACTCATCCAGCTTCGCGGCAAAGCGGGTCAGGCGCATCTCGCCCATGGCGTAGGCGGCGCAGGCCCGCAGCCACGGATCCTCGCTGAGCGCCATCACCTCGATTGCCTCCTCGCGATCGCCGAGTGTTGAGCCCATCACGCGGTCGGCGGTGGCCGTTCGCTGGGCCGCGGTCACGTTGCGATCGAACAGGGGGATGATGAGCGAGCGCACTTCCGGCGGCAGCACCGAATCCATGAATTCCACCGCGTTGTCGTGCACCACGGGGTCCTCGGACTGCATCCCGACATAAGCGCTGTGCAGGTCGTATTGCGGATACAGAATCTTCAACAGCCGGAAGATCCGCTCCGTCTCCTTCTCCATCGATTCGCGCAGCCCGTGCTCGACCGGATTGGCCGAGTCCTCCATCGCCCCGAGCGTGCCCAGCACCTGGTAAGAGCGGTAATGGCCCATGATCTCGGCGGCCAGCACGGTTTCGATCAACTTGCGATCGGTCGATCGTCCGGGATGCGCCTGGCCGAGACGATTGATCGCCGAGATGGTGTGATAGCGGAGCACCACGTCGCGATCGAGAATGCTCTCCACCAGCACCGCCTGCGCCGCGGTGGTGCCGATGTCCTGCAGCACCTTCGGAATCTCGCGGCGGACTTCGGGCCGCATGTCCGGATCGACCAGGTAGTCGCGCAGCGTGCCGACGATGCGATCGCCGAACTTGGCGAGCGCGGCGACGCTGCTCTCGTTGAGCGCCGGTTCGGCGAGGCGATCGAGCAGCGTGTCGATCAGCGATCGCTTCTTCAGCGCGCCCACCGCGGCAATCGCCGTCCGTGCCACCTCGACGTCCTGATCCTCCAGCAGCGCGCGCAACTCGCGCTCGAACGTGTCGGGCAGGATGGCCATCAGGCGCGCCGCCTCGAGCCGCGTGCGACGGCCCTCCTCGCCAGGTTCCTCGACCATCTTGGCCAGCATCAGCCTGGCGGCTTCGACGTTCTGGGTCTTGCCCGGCCTGGCCAGGAACGCCACCAGCGCCGCGCGAATGGAAAAGTCCTCGAAGTCACCCAATTGCTCGATGCGCTCGAGCGGATCGGTTGGATCGAACGCGGTCAGGTAGAGCAGCGCTTCGGTCCGAACTTCGAGACTGGGGTCCTTGACCAGCTGCTCGACCTCGTCTTTCACGGTGGCGTCGCCGGCCCGCGCCAGGAGGCGGATGGCCTGCTGGCGAATCTCGGCCTGCTCGTGGTTGAGCAGCCCGCGCACGGCCGGGTGCACCTTGCGGTCGTGCGCCATCTCGAAGAGGTTGAGCGCGTAGGCGATCTCGCGCGTGCTGCCCTTGAGCCGCGACGAGATGAGTTGCGTGGTGTCGCGGTCCATCACCGGCATCGAGGCGCGCTCGTGATCGACGCGATGCTGGTGAATGCTCTCGCGGAGGTTCTCGACGTATTGGCGTCGTGCCACGTAGGCCGCCACCATCCACGCGCCGACGAGCACGATGCCGACAATCGACACGCGCGCCGGCGACCAGCCGAGCACCGCGGCAAACAGCAGCACCACCAGCCCGCCGCCGGCGTCGCCGAGGCGGTAGACCACGGTATCGATGAACGATTTGACGCGGAACGTATGCCCCGACGGCACCGGCAGGTAGAGCAGCTCGACGGTGGCCTTGTCGATGGAATAGCGCAACACCTGGTCGCTGGCCTTGAGGGCGGCGGCCGCGACGATCGAACCGAGAATGAGCACGCCCATCGATCCGAGCATCATCGCGGTCGGCACGATGAAAAGCGCCGGCCCGACGCCCAGCGTTCGCAACACCCGTCCGGTCAGCAGCAACTGCAGGACGAGCGACATCAGCCCGGCGATCATGTTGAAGGTGCCGAAGAACATCGCCAATTCGTCGGTGTCGGGCACGGCGGCCTTGGCGATGGCCTTGAACTGCCAGCCGGCCACCGTGGTGGCGAGCGCCGAGATCAGGACCAGCGCCGCGATCGCCCTGAGATACGGCGATTCGCGCACCAGCCGGAACGCGCCCTGCAGCGGGAACGTGTCCCGCTCGAGCCCGGAAGCGGGCATGTCGTTGCCGACATACGAGGGCCGCGCCCGCCAGATCAGCATCACGATGCCCGCGCAGGTCAGCAGCGCCACGGCGACCAACGCCAGCATGTTCTCGGTGCCGAAGCGCGAGACGCCGGCGCGGGTCGCGAAGCCGCCGACGATCCAGCCGAGAATGGCGCCGCTGCCGATGAAGCCAAACGAGCGCTTGGCCTCGCGGGTGGTCATCACGTGGTTGGCGAGCGTCCACACCTGCGACGGCGCGAGCACCGAGAACACGCCGACCCACAAATAGATGACCACGAACAGGACGCCGGATTCCTGTGAGGTGAAGATCGACCACGACCAGAAGATCAGCGCGTTGACCGCAAAGAACAGGAGGCTGGCGACCTGCAGGTTGCGCAGGTTGGTGCGGTGGCCGGCCCAGATATACAGGCTCGCCGCGACGCCGACCAGCGCGGCGATCGCGATGTCGACATACGGCAGGTCGATGGCGCGATAGCGATCCAGGAACAACGCGTCGCGCGCCGCCTTGCTGGCCACGCTCGACGCCATGGTCAGGAACAGGTAGGCGAAGATCGGAAAGGCGCGCCGGAGCTCGGCGCCGGTCAGGCCGAGCGCGCGTTCGATCAGGGTGGCCACAGGCCCACAAGATTACACGGATTACTCCGCGTGCCGGGCCTCCCGTCGATATAAGATCCGCTCACTCTTGATGGCCGAACGTCCGACGCTCGCCGCGAGGCTGCTGCGCCCAATCGTGCAGCTTCGCGAAGGCGAGTCCACCACCGCCCTGCTGATGTTCCTGTACTCGTTCCTGGCCATGACGAGCTACAACATCATCAAGCCGATCACCCGATCCGAATTCATTTCCAGCCTGGGCGCCGATGACCTGCCATGGGTCACCTTCGGCATGGGCGTCACCATCGGCTTCATCATGCAGGGCTACACCAAGGTGATCGCGGTGGTGCCTCGCCGATGGATGATCCCCACCACCCAGGTCGGCATCGCGCTGCTGCTCGTGCTGTTCTGGTTCCTGTTCACGTTCGTCGGCGCCGACTGGGTGGCGGTGGCGTTCTACGTCATCTCGTTGATCCTCTCGATCCTGCTGATCAGCCAGTTCTGGACGCTGGCCAACGACGTCTACGACCCGCGGCAGGCCAAACGCATCTTCGGCTTCATCGGCGGCGGCGCGAGCCTCGGCGGCGCAACGGGCGCCGGTCTCACCGCGTTCCTGGTGCAAGCGATCGGGTCGCGGACGATGATCCTGATCGCCGCGGGCGTGATGTTCATCTGCCTGGGCATCGTCATCTGGATCGTGCGCCGGGAAAAGACGGCGGGCACGTCGGATGCCTCGAAAACGGGCGAAGAAGAAGGCGTGAGCGGCGGCGAAGCCATTCGGCTGCTCCGCTCGTCGCGACACCTGCAGATCATCTCGCTGGTCATCGCCTTCGGGGCGATCGCCTCGAACATCGTCGACCAGCAGGTGAACATGGCGGTGGCCGAGTTCAAGGGTGCCGAGGGCGCCGATGCCATTGCCGCCTTCCTCGGGCAACTGATCGTCTACCTGTCGCTCATCGGCTTCGTGATCCAGGTCGGGCTGACCAGCCGTATTCACCGGGTGCTCGGCATCGGCTTCGCGCTGCTGGTGCTGCCGGTCAGTATGGGCGCCGCGGCGACGCTGATCCTGTTCAACCGCGCGCTGTGGGCGCCGAGCCTCGGCCGCATCATCGACACCTCGATTCGCTACACGATTGACAAGACGTCTCGCGAAGTCCTGTTCCTGCCGCTGCCGGCCGACCTCAAGTACCGCGCCAAGCCGTTTGTCGACGTGACGATGGATCGGCTCGCCAAAGGCATTGGGGCGCTGATGATCCTCGTGTTGATCAAGGACTGGGGCTTCGGCCTCGACTGGCAGCAGCTGAGCTACGTGAGCCTGGTGCTGGTCGCCCTGTGGGTGGTCGTGGCCATCGCGGCGCGGCGCGAGTACATGCGGTCGTTCCGGCGCAGCATCGAGCAGCAGATCGTCCAGCCGGCCCAACTGCGGTTCACCAATCCCGACCCGTCGTCAGTCGAAACCCTGGTCACCGAGCTGGCGCACCCGGAACCGAAGCGGGCGCTGTATGCGATCGATCTGCTCGATGCGATGGACAAGCGCCATCTCGTCACGCCGCTCCTGCTCGCGCACGAGTCCGCGGACATTCGCGCGCGGGCGCTCGGCGTGGCCGAATCGGCGGGACCGGAGCTGGCCGAGCGGTGGCTACCCGGGGTTGAACGGGCGCTGAAGGATCGCGACGGGACGGTGCGGATCGCAGCGGTGTCGGCGTTGGCGGCATTGCGCGGCGGGGCGGCAGCCGACGTGATGCGGCCGTTCATCACCGGCACGGATCCGGCGCTGGCGATCGCCGCCGCGGCGGCCCTGGCGGGCAGCACCGCCGAGGCCGATCTGACGGTCGCCGAAGACACGCTGCGCCACTACTCGGCGGATGCGCGCGAGCACAACATCGAATGGCGCCTGCAGGTGGCAGGCGCACTGGGCGATGTCCGCCATCCGTCATTCCGGCCGCTGCTCGTGCCATTGATGTACGACACCAACCTCGACGTGGCCCGGGCGGCGATCGACAGCGCCGGCAAGCTCGGCGCGGATGACTTCCTGTTCGTCGCGCCGCTGGTGTCGCTGCTGCGCAATCGGCGATTGAAGTCGGCCGCGCGCGCGGTGCTGATCGGCTACGGCGAGCCGGTGGTGGGGCCACTGGCCTACTTCATGCGCGATCGCGACGAAGACAAGTGGGTCCGCCGCCACGTGCCGTCGACGCTCGCGTCGCTGCCATTCCCGTCATCGGTGGAGGCGTTGCTCGCCGCGCTCGATGAGAATGACGGCTTCGTCCGCTTCAAGGCGGTCGCGGCGCTGGATCGGCTGCGGCGCTCGCATCCCGATCTCGCGATCGACCGCGACGTCATCACCCGGCACGTCAACATCGAGGCCGCCCGCGCCTACAACGCAATGACGCTGCACTACAACCTGTTCGTGGCGGGCGACCTCGATCGCAACAGCCTGCTGGCGCGGGCGCTCGCCGAAAAGCAGACGCGGGCCCTCAATCGGACGTTGACGCTGCTCGGCTTGATCCAGGGGCCCGATGACGTGGCGATGGTACGCCACGCGCTGCGAATCGACGATGCGCGACTGCGATCGCGCGCGATCGAGTATCTGGACAACCTGCTCGAAGGCGAAGCGCGCAAGCGGGTGATGCTGCTGATCGAGGAGATGCCCCTCGAAGAGCGCATTCGCAAAGGCAACGTGATCTATCGCACGCGGACGCGCGATGTCGAAGACACGCTGGCGCAGCTGTTGCACGACGAGGACGAGTCGATCGCCTCCGCGGCGGTGCTGATGGTGGAGGACCAGGGCCTGTGGTCGCTCGCCGGTGATCTCGAGCATGTGCTCGAGCATCGCGACGTCCGCGATCAGCATGTCTTCGAAGCCGCATCGTGGGCGCTGGCGGCCAACCGGTTGAAGGCCGATCGACGCAAGCAGCTCTGGCAGGAACCGCTGCCGGCCGTGGAGCTCGCCGACCGCCTCCGCCACATCCCGCTGTTTGATTTCACGCACATCCACGAGCTGTTCCGGCTGGCGCGGCTGGGGCGCCAGGTGCGGCACGAGACGGGCCGCATGCTGTACGCGCGCGGCGCGGCGGTGCACGCCGTGCAGTTCCTGCTCGACGGCACCGTGGCGCTCACCGGACCGGATGGGAAGCAGGACGTTTCCGCGCCGGCGGCGCTCGGCGTCGAGGAGCTCCTCGAAGGCGCGCCCATGCGCGCCGCGGTGGCGGCCACCGAGCCGGCGATCACGCTGTCAATGTCCGCCGATCAGTTCCTCGCCCTGCTTGCGGAAAACGTCGAGCTCGCGGAGGGCATCTTCCGCATGATGATCGAGTCGCATGGCCTCGCCACCGGCCGCACGCTGATCCATGGCACGCTGGCGCCGGAGCTGCGCGACAAGCCGCAGGACGACCTCCGCGCCATCGATCGCGTGCTGCTGCTGCAATCGAGCCCGCTGCTCGCCCACGCCACGGCGGCGCAGTTGTGGCGGCTGTCGGCGATTGCCCGGCCGGTGACGATCGCCGCGGGCAAGCAGGCCATGCCGAAAGGCAGTGACGCGTCGATCCTGATCGTGCTCTCCGGTGCGTTGCAGGTGGAAACCGGCGCCGGCCTCGTGGACACCGCGAATGCCGGCGACGTGATTGGGATGTACGAAACCCTCGCGGGTGCGAAGCTGGACGCCACGATCACCGCGCACTCGACCACGCACGGATTGCGCCTCGATCGCGATGGGTTCTTCGAGCTGCTGGCCGACCACACCGACCTGCTACAGGGCGTGTTCTCGACCATCCTCCGGTCCGCCTACGCCAAGGCTACCTCCGCCTCCGCCAAGGCTTCGGCGCGACAAGGCGAGGACGGTGCGGCTACGCTCGCGCGCTGAGGGCTGGCAGGACGATCTCGAATACGGTCTCACCAGGATGGCTCCGAACTGACACGGTGCCGCCGTGGCGATCGATGATCGCCTTCACGATCGACAGGCCGAGGCCGGATCCCGCGCCGCCTTCGCCGAGGCTTCGGCGCCCAGGCTGCGATCGGGATTGATCGGCCTTGTAGAAGCGATCGAAGACGTGCGGCAAGTGCTGGGGAGGAATGCCGACGCCGCTGTCGGCGACGGTCAGTTTTACTTTGCCGTTGTCACGCGACGCGCCCAGGCGGATGGTGCCGCCCGGCGGCGTGTGCCGCAGCGCATTCGCGGCCAGGTTCTGCACCGCCTGTTCGAGCCGATGCGGATCGCCGACCAGCCGGATGTCCTCGTCTTGGGGCTCGATGACAATCGCCACGCCCTTGTCCTGCGCCGCCTGCGCGTGACGCTCCACCACCCGCTCGAACATCTCGTCGACGTCGACGTTCTCCAGCGAGAGCGATATGCCTCCCGCTTCGAAACGCGCGAGGTCGAGGAGGTCCTTGACCAGCCGCTCGATGCGCTCGCCTTCCTCGTGAATCACCTTGACGGCGCGCTGGCCTTCCTTTGACGGCGGCAGGAACTGCGGCAGGCCGAGGGTCTCCGCATAGCCACGGATCGCGGTCAGCGGCGTCATCAACTCGTGTGACACATCCGCCAACAACTGTCGGCGCGCGCGGTCGGCTTCCACGAGCTGCGCCTGCCGGGCCGCCAGATCGGCGGCCATGCGATTGAACGCCGTGGCGACCGCCGCCACTTCGTCGCCGCCCATTTCCGGCGCGCGCGCGGAGAGATCGCCCTCGCCAAACCGGCGCGCCGCCTCCTCGACGGCGCTCAATCGCGCCTGCGCCGGGCGGAAGATCACCAGCGTGGCCACGACCGTGCCGCCGACGAGCAGCAGCAGCGCGCCGATCGCGAGCGGTATGCCGATTTCCTCCGCCACGCGCTGCAACCCGGTCAGCGGCGGTACCCAGACGATGGCCACGAGTTGACCGTTGTGCTCGATTGGCGCCATCACCGGGCCGCGCCGCGGATTGCCAAAGGGCGTGCGCGCCCGCAGCGGTGCGCCGTCAGGCGGACGCAGGTTGGGGTCCCCATCGCGCGGACTTGGCGCGATGGGGCGTGCCGGCGCACCTCGCCGGCCGTCGCCGGCCATGCGCCGGCGAAAGGGACCAGGGAACCGAAGGTTCCTCGGAATCGGAGTACCCGGCGGCGTCACGGCACTGCCGTCGGGGAACACGATCGCCGCCGGACGATGCAGCTCGTTGATGCGGCGCTCCGCGTAGCTGCGCAAATCAAGGTCGGGCTCACGCGCCAGCGCGGCTTCGAATTCCGACGCGACCAGCTCCGCAAAGTCGCGGCCCATGCGCTCGGGCATGCCGCCCTCGGTTTCGCCGGCCACCCAGATGAACAACGCCACTTGCAGAACGAGCGTGATGGCCAGAAACAGAATGAAGCCGAAGCCGATGCGCCAATACAGGCTGCGCGCGCGGATCCTTGGCCGGAGCGAGCCCGGCGGGCTCGTTCGCGAGTTGGTCGGGCGAGTCGAATGGCTAGACATCGGCGGCCTTGTATCCGCTCCCCCACACCGTCAGGATGATGTCGGGATTGGCGGGATCTTTTTCGATGCGGCGCCGCAAGCGCTTGACCAGCGAATCGACACTGCGCTCGGTGACGAAGGTGTGATCGGGCCACACCCGCGTCAGCAGCGCTTCGCGGCTGAAGACGATGCCGGGACGGGTGGCGAGCACGTGCAGCAATCGAAATTCCTGCGCGGTGAGATCGACATCGTCGCCCCTGACTCGCACGCGGTGGCGTGCCGGATCGATGTGCAGGCCGTGGATCTCGACGGGCCGCTCGCCCAAGCTCGCGGCCTCCGCCTGCAGCTGCGATCGCCGCGGCCGGCGCAGCAGCGCGCGGACGCGGGCCACGAGCTCGCGAATGCCAAACGGTTTGACCAGATAGTCGTCGGCGCCGCTCTCGAGGCCGAGCACCTTGTCGTTTTCCTCGCCGCGCGCGGTGAGCATCAGGATCGGCACATCCTGGTTGGGACCTTCACGGCGGACGGCGCGGGCCACCGCGATGCCGTCCACACCCGGCAGCATCAAGTCGAGGATGATCAGGTCAAAGGAGCCGGAGTGCGCGCGCACCAGCGCGTCCTGGCCGTCGCCCACGGGCTCGGTCTCGAGGCCCTCGAGGCCGAGGTGGAGGACGATGAGGTCGCGAATATGCGGGTCGTCTTCGACGACGAGGATGCGGGCCACTGTGTCTGGATCCTTCCACAGATATTTTGCCTTGACCGGCCCTCCGGGCCGGTCACACTTTTGTCACATCCCGGCCATGGCCCTGCCACGAAGATCCCGTCTCATAAGGCAGATGCTAGCGCCGTTTTGGCGGGCAAATCAGGAGACAGATTCATGACGACACGATTCAAGACTTTGCTCGGTGCCGGGCTGGTGGCCATGGCGATGGCCGGAGCGGTGCCGGCGCTCATGGCCCAAGACGGGCCGCAGCGGCGTGGGCCAGGCGTCGGCGGGCAGATGCGCGGCCCCGGTGGAATGGGCGGGGAATTCCGTGGCCTCGACTTGACCGACGATCAGCGCGCACAACTGCGGAAGATCCGCGAAGCGCGGCAATCGGAGTTCAAGGCAGCCGGTGAAAAGATCGGCGCCGCGCGCCAGGGCATGCGCGCGTTGATTCAGGCGGAGACGATCGACGAGTCGGCCATTCGCGCCAAGAGCGCGGAGGTTGCGGCGGCCGAAGCGGACGTGGCGATTCTCAACGCGAAAGTTCGCACGGAGTCGCTGCAGATTCTGACCGCGGAGCAGCAAGCCAAGCTCAAGGAGCTGCGCACGAACCGGCAGGGTCAGATGAAGCAGCGCCGCGGTCCGCGCGGACAGTAAGGGACTTGGGTCCTGGGACTTGGGTCCTGGGGCTTGGGGCTTGGGGCTTGGGGCTTGGGGCTTGGGGC
>CAZEMI010000237.1:0-9608 GCA_964513235.1 uncultured Acidobacterium sp. | reverse complement strand
TGCAGCACGCTTTCGGACCACTGCTCAATGCGCTCGGTGATCCCCCAGCCATGCATCGGCTGAAGCTGGAGCGCCTTCAGCACCAGCATGTCGAGGGTGCCTTGCAGGAGGTCGCCGCGGTCTTTGCCCATACGCTTCCTTTCGATAGACGAAAGAAGCGTATCGAAGGTTGCTTTCGACCGTCAAGGGGGAAGGCGGGGCCGTATAATCGCGCCGTGATTCGAGTCCTGCGCCTGTTCATCATCAGCCTTCTTCTTCCAGCCACGGCCGACGCCAGCGTCACCCGGCTGCAGATCGATCGACGGGAAACCGTGCTCAACGGGCGCCCCTTTGGCGCCGCGGGGCCCTATGAAAAGCTGTCGGGGAAGGTCTACTTCGCCCTCGACCCCGCCCTGCCCCAGAACGCCATCATCGTCGACCTCAACCTGGCGCCGAAGAATGCGCGCGGCCTGGTCGAGTTCTCCGCCGACTTCTATCTTCTGAAGCCGGTCGATCCGGCACGCGGCAACGGCCGGCTGTTTTACGAGGCCGGCAATCGCGGCAGCAAGCGGATCCTGCCGGTGTTTCAGAACGCGACGAACTCCGCGGATCCTTCGACCTCCGAGGAATTCGGCAACGGCGCGTTGATGCAGCAGGGCTTCACGCTGCTGTGGATGGGATGGCAGTGGGACGTGCCCGAAGGACGGATGCGGATGGACATTCCGATCGCCACCGACAACGGCAAGCCGATTACGGGCTGGGTACGGGGCAACTTCATTCCCGGCACCAACCTGAGCTCGGCGCTGATCGCGGATCGCGGCCACCAACCGTATCCCGTGGTCGATCCCGCAAGTGCCGAGCACCGGTTGCTCGTGCGCACGTTGCCCACCGATCCGCCGCGCGAGATTTCGCGATCGACCTGGCGATTCACCGGACCGGGCACCGTGACGGCCGATCGCGGCTTCGAGGCCGGATTGATCTACGACGTCGTCTACCGCGCGCGCGACCCACGGGTCATCGGTGTTGGCCTTGCCGGCACGCGCGACATCGTCAGTTTCTTCAAGCACGCGACCGCCGCTGAGGGCAATCCGTCACGTGGCATCACGCAGGCCATCGGCTGGGGCGTGTCACAGACGGGACGCTTCCTCCGGCACTTCGTCTACGACGGCTTCAATGAAGACGAGCGCGGCCGGCGCGTGTTCGACGGTCTGATCGATCAAGTCGGCGGCGCCGGACGGGGATCGTTCAACCATCGCTTCGGCCAGCAATCCCGCGATCAGCTGCAGCACTTCAACATCCTCTACCCGGTGGACATGTTTCCGTTCACCGACGGCGATCAACTCGATCCCGAAACCGGTGTCACCGACGGCCTGCTGTCGCGCGCCACGCGCGGCAACACGGTGCCGAAGTTCTTCCACGTGTTGACCGACTCGGAATATTTCAACCGCGCCGGATCGCTGGTGCACACCGACGTGACCGGCACGCGCGACGTGCCGCCGCCGGCGACCAGCCGCATCTATCTCATTGCTTCCGCGCCCCACATTGTCGGCGCATTTCCGCCGGCGCCGTTCCAGGATCCCAACTTCGTCGGCCGCGCGGACATGAACCCGCTCGTCTACACGCCCGTGATCCGCGCGCTCTTCCGCGCCCTCGATCGCTGGATCGCCGAGGGCGTGGAGCCGCCGCCAAGCCGTTATCCACTGCTGGCTGATGGAACGTTGACGGCCGTGGACGCGTCCGGCTGGCCCGCGATTCCCGGTTATGCGCGGCCACAGTCGCCGATGACCACGTATCGATTGGACTTTGGGCCGGAATGGTCGAAGGGCATCGTGACGAAAGAGCCGCCCGGGATCGGCAAGGCGTTTGTGGGGCGCGTGCCGGCGGTGGATGAAGCGGGCAACGATCGCGCGGGTATCCGGCTTCCCGAGATCAGCGTGCCGCTGGCCACGCACACGGGCTGGAACTATCGCCGGCCCTCGATTGGCGCTCCCGATCGGTTGGCGAGCGAGATTGGCTCGTATTTGCCGCTACCGCGCACCCGCGCCGATCGCGAGAAGACCGGTGACGGCCGCACGTCGATCGCCGAGCGGTACCTGAGCCTCGAGGATTACCTCGGCCGCATCTCGCTGGCGGCGGTAGAGCTGGTGCGCGAACAATTCCTGCTCGCCGACGATGTGCCAGCCGTCATCGAGCGGGCGAGGGCCCACTATCAGTGGGCCATCCGCTAGGCCACCGATTCACACAGATTTGACGCCGATGCTCGGACACGCCACCCGGCCACCGATTCGACGCCGATATCCGGACACGCTGCAGGCTAGACACAAAACACGCATCCCGTGTTCTGTTCCGAAACATCGGCGCCGGGTTCGCCAGGGACTGCGACGGTGTCAGCGGAGTTCACTCATGTATCACGATGGTCGTACGCTGCGCGATTCTGCAGCCGAAAGTTCGGTGGGCACGGGGTTTGCCGAAGGCGCGTGTCAGGAGGAACCATGAATCCCACGCCCCTGGGCGCCCTCGTCACCGTCGTTACGCCGGTGCAGGCGCATGTCGAATTGCAATCGAGCAAGATGGTGATCCACGAGCTGGCCGTCGAGCGACCCGATATTCTCGAGTACATCCGCACGATCTCTCCGGACAAACTGGAGATCGCGCTGGTGCACGCGATCGAGGTCGGCGTCATGGAGATCGTGGCGCGGAAACGGCGCCTGCCGAAGGCTTCGTAGCGAAGGGTTGTCTTTCAGCGAAACAGGCGCGCCAGCGACAACGACCATCCCGGCAAGAGTGGCGAGTCGAGGGTGCCGCCTGCCTCGGCGGTGAGATCCGAAGGTCGCGGGAACGAAGCATCGGCTCCCCGTCGATACACCGTGACCGCACGCCCCACGGGATCGATCAGCCAATACTCGCGAACGCCGGTGCGCTCGTAGAGACGCAACTTGATCCCTTGATCGCGCCTGCGCGTGGAAGGCGACAAGACCTCAATGACCAGCGCGGGTGTGCCGCGGATGTTCTTCTCCGTCAGGATCTCGATCTGATCTGACGCGACAAACACCAGGTCGGGCTCGACGACGTCGTGAAACGAAAACACGACGTCGAATGGCGCCAGGATCACTCGGCCACGATCGGGCCGGTCTTCGACAAATCCACCGAGCGACAGATACAGCCGGCCCACCAGCTCCTGATGAGAGAGGCTTGGGCACGGCGTCACGTAATGGACCCCATCGATGATCTCGTGCCGCTGGCCGTCGTCCGGCAACAGAAGGAGATCGTCGTATGTGAGGCGCCTGTCGGGTTGTGCGGTTGCCACTGCCGCCTCCTCGTCCACGGCCGAATAGTACATCGTCCCACGCACCAGAGATCCTGCGAACGGTATGCCGACCAAGATCCGGCCGAAATCCTTCTGGTCCAAGGTGGCGTGTCTCAGAAACTGCGCTGTCGGCCGCGACAATGCGGCGCAAAAACCGCGTCCATGCTGAGCGCCGGTACGGACATGGGCCAGCACCTAACTCTTGGAACGCCTGGAACCTTTGGGACCTTTGGAACCGTTATTTTCTGACGTGCCGTTCGAGCATGCGGCGGCGAACGACGCCGCCGTAGACGTTCCCCTGCGCATCGACGCCGACGCCCTCGGCGCCCGCGTGATCGGCGGCGGTGGATTCCTGATCTTCGATGAACGCGCTGACGCGGCCATCGCGCGCGCTGCCGATGCGAATGCCTTTCTTGATGCCAGGCAGCTCGCGGGCGCCGGTGTCGGTGCCCCACGACTCTGAGTCGGCGACATAGATCGTGTCGTCGGCCGTAATGGCAATACCGCTCGGCCGTCCGAACTGCCGCCACTCGTCGAGCACTTGTCCCTGCTGGCTGTAGATCACGATGCGATTGTTCTCGCGGTCGCCGACGAACAACCGGCCGCGCGAGTCCATCGCCAGCGTGTGCGGCTCGCTCAACTCTCCCCGGCCCGTACCCTTGCGGCCCCATTCCTTGATGAACTTGCCATCCCTGGTGAAGTGCATCACACGGTTGTTCTTGCCGTTGCGATGGCTGTCGGTCACGAACAGGTCGCCGTTTGGCGCGACCACGATGTCGGTGGGCTGATCGAACAGATCAGGTCCTGACCCGCTCACCCCCGCCTTGCCCAGGGTCATCAGCACTTTGCCATCGGGACTGAACTTGAAGATCTGATGCCCCTTGCCCGGTGCGTTGCCGGCGTCGGTGATCCACAGGTTGCCGTTACGATCGACGGTGCCGCCGTGCGGAAAGATCAGTTGGCCCTGGCCGAAGGCCGCCAGCAGCGTGCCCGCGGCGTTGTATTTGAGAATCGGCGCCTCCGGCCGTCCTGCGCAGGAATTCTCGAAGCACCGATGCACGACGTAGATGGTGCCATCCGGCGCCGGCTCGATCGCCGTGACGGCCGCCCATTTGACACCGGGCGGCAGTTCGCCCCATGTGCGTGTGGTCGTGTAGGGCTGGGGGAGGTCGTTGCGAGGTTGACTCGCCTGCTGAGCATCAGCAGGTCCGGCCGCAAGGGCCGTGATCGCGAACGTGACTATTCGGAGCAGCGTCATCGTGACTACTATAGTGAAAGTCCTTTCGACTCGATGCCTCGCCTCACCGATAAAGACGCCATCGGCGCCATCCTGCGTCGCGATCCGCGCTGGTGTGTATATGCGCTCGGCGACCTGACGCCCCGCATGTTCGCGAAGGGCCACTGGTTTACACCGGACCTCACGCTGGTCCTGCGCGATTACGGTACCAGCATCCTCTTCGCGCTGGGCGCCGCGAGCGTGCGCGAGGCGCTGGCCGACGTGACCTGGCCGGTGCATCTGCAGGTACAGAAATCGGCGCTCGATGAGATCGCGCGCGTGGCGACGATCGAACGCCAATTGACGATGGTGCGCATGGCGTGGCATGGCGGAGTGGCGCTCACGGTTGAGCCAGAAGCCACTCGACTTGATGCGCATCACGTGGCGGCTGTGCAAAGGCTCTATGGCGACGGCGAACACACCGGCGAGTCACCCGATTTCTTCTATCCGTCGATTCAACTCTTCGCGTCCCGGGCCGCCCGCGCGGCCATCGCCCTCGTCCTCGCCGGTGTCATGGCAGCGTGCCAGGAGGCGCCGGCACCGTCGGCGGCGCCCGCGCCCGCCGATCCGGCTGCCGCCGCGCGAGACAAGCTGATCGCGAGGGCCAAGTCGTTTGAGTTGCCGACCGCCTATGAGCCGCCGCCGGGCGACGCGTTGTCGCACCACACCTCGGGCTTCGCCAAGACGATGTGCTCGGCGGTGTTCATCACGGGCTACGACGTGGACTTCGCGGCCGAGCACGTCGGCTACTTCACCGCCCCGTACGCGGAGCGCGCGAAAGTCGGCAAGCCGGTGGTCGATCGCGTGAAGAAGTCGGTGAGCATCACGCTCCCGAACGGCACCGTGCGGACAGCGGTCTACACGGGGAGCCAGGGCTGCATTACGCTGCCCGAGGGTTCCGACAAACTCTCGTTTACGCCAAAGCCGATCAGGTCGTCGCTGCCTCCCGCCAACCGACAGGACTGGCCAATGGGCGACCGGCTGCCGAAGGCGCCGCTCCCGGCCGGCATCGACGAAGCGAAGATCAGGGCCGCGATCGACGCCGCATACGCGATACCGGAGGCCGAGACGACGGCGTTTGTCGTGACCTACCAGGGCCGGCTGATCGGCGAGCGCTACGGCGAGGGCATCACGCACACGACGCCGCTCGAGAGCTGGTCGATGGGCAAGAGCGTCACGTCGACCATCATGGCCACGCTCATCCACAAGGGCGTCTACAGGCTGGATCAACCGGCGCCAGTGCCTGAATGGCAAGGCGCGAACGACCCGCGGGCGCAGATCAAGATTCAGGACATCCTGCGCATGTCGAGCGGCATCCGCATCAACGCGCCGGGCGATCCCGATTACGATCCGACGGGCACCTACCCCGATCACCTTTATCTCTACACGGGCGGCGTGGATTCGTTCAAGTACGCGGCCACGCGCCCGCCGCAGTGGCCCCCGAACACGGTGGGCCGTTATCGCAACACCGATCCAGTGCTCGTCAACTACTTGAACAAGCTCGGCGTCGAGACGTTGAAGGAAGACTACCTGTCGTATCCGCAACGCCACTTGTGGGACAAGATCGGCGTCCGAACGATGGTGATGGAGACCGATCCCTTCGGCAACTTCCTCACCCAGGGCTACGAGTTCATGTCGGGCCGCGATTGGGCGCGGCTCGGCAATCTGTATCTGAACAACGGCGTCGCGCCAGGTGGCGAGCGAATCCTGCCCGAGGGCTACGCGGGTTTCGTGAGTACGCTGGCGCCTGCCTGGGTGGCAGACGAGCGCCCCGTGTATGGCGGCTTTTTCTGGATCAACGGCGACGGCGCCTGGCCAATTCCAAGGGACGCGTATTCGATGAACGGCGCCGGCGGGCAGCAGGCGTGGATCATTCCGTCACACGATCTGGTCGTGGTGCGCCTTGGCAACTACAAGGGTCAGCGGCACGTCCGGCCCACGCTGAGCAAGGCGCTCGAGATCCTGATGGAGGCGGTGCCGAAGAAGTAGGGTGGCGGGCACCCCCGAAAGGGTGCCCACTGCAGTTACGCGCGCGCCCGGAAGGCGCCGGGCCGCGACGGACGGCGTCCGGGTCCACCGGACCACGGACGCTCGCCGGGGCCCCCACGACGCGGACTTTGCGTCGTGGGGTGGTCGACCGATCGACGTCCGCTAGGACGCCGCTGCCGGTCGTTCCGGCCACCGTGTTGACGGCGCCCGGCTTCCGGCAACGCTTCGTGTGAAGACCCGCTGGTCGCGAAGCCTTCCACAATGACCTGCTCGATTGGGGACGACACCAACCGCTGGATGTCGCGCAACAGCCCGGCGTCCGCCGGCGACACCAGCGACACCGCGCGACCGGCCAGGCCCGCCCGGCCGGTACGTCCGGCACGGTGAATGTAGTCCGCGGCCACCAGCGGCAGGTCGAAGTTGACCACCAGCGGCAGCTGTACGATGTCGAGCCCGCGGGCCGCGAGATCGGTGGCCACCAGCACGTTCACGCGCCCGGCCTTGAAGTCCGCGAGCGCGCGCGTGCGCGCGCCCTGGCTCTTGTTGCCGTGGATGACGGCTGCCTTCAGCCCGGCGCGTTCCAGGTAATCACCCACCCGGTTCGATCCGTGCTTGGTCTTGCAGAACACCAGCGCCTGCCCGATCGGGGCCTGCGTCAGCACGTGCGTAAGCAAGTCACCTTTGCGCTGATCCGAAACGGGATGCACGCGGTGCGTCACCGTCTGCGCCATCACGTGTCCTTCGGACACGTCCACGCGGGCGGGGTCGCGCGTGAAATCCGCGGAGAGACGCCGCACTTCTTCGGTGATGGTCGCCGAGAACAGCAGCGTCTGCCGATCGCGCGGCAGCACCTTCAGGATGCGGCGGAGCGGCGGCAGAAACCCCATGTCGAGCATGCGATCCGCTTCATCGAGCGTGAGGATCTGCACCGCCGAGAGATCAATCGTGCGCTGCTCCATGTGATCGAGCAGGCGCCCGGGCGTGGCGACGATGATGTCGGTGCCGCGCAACAGCTCTTTCTTCTGCGGCACGATTGACACGCCGCCGAAGATCGCGGTGACCCGCAGGTTCGCGGGCACGCCGTAGGTCGCGAGCGACTTGTGGACCTGCAGCGCGAGCTCACGCGTCGGCACGAGGACCAGTCCGCGTGGCTTGCGGGTGGTCGAAGCCACACCGCGGCGCACCAGCAGCCGATCGATCATCGGCAGGCCGAACGCCGCCGTCTTGCCGGTGCCGGTCTGGGCTTTCGCCAGCAGGTCGCGGCCGGTGAGGACCACGGGAATCGATTGAACTTGCACGGGCGTGGGCGTGGTGTAGCCCAACTTCACGAGCGGAACACACAGCGAGGGCGAGAGCCCGAGAGACACGAACGGCATACAGAACTACTCCTAAAGGCCTGGAGCGTTCCCTTGTTCGCACACAGCAGGCTGACACTGACGAATACGGCGCTGATATTGGCGCCTGGATCTGAGCTAACGGGCTGTTAAGGGACCGAGCGGTGGCAGGATTTCTAGAGGGAAATCAAGAACCGAGCGCAGAGACATCCATAGTATACGACGAATCGGCGGCCACTACGCGAATAGTTTCGCGAGCGAAAGTGTGAATCCCGGCAGCAAGGGCGTCGCCAGGGTCGCGTCGTCGCCGGCGCTCAACTGCGCGAGCTTTGGGAATCCACCGTCCGGAAGGCGCCGGTAGACCGTCAGTTCGCGGGCTTTCGGATCGACCAGCCAGTACTCTCGCACGCCACCCCGATCGAACAGCTGACGCTTGATCCCCAGGTCGCGCCGCCGCGTGCTCGGCGACAGGATCTCGACGACGAGCGCGGGGGCACCCTGGATATTAGGCTCGGTCAAAATTTCGAGCTGGTCGGCAGCCACGAAAACGAGGTCGGGCTCGACGACATCCCACGGCGAAAACACCGTATCGAGCGGCGAGAGAAACACCTGCCCGAGTTCAGGATGCTCTTCGAGAAACGTGCCGATCGCCAGATGCAATCGTCCCAACAGCACCTGGTGCCGTAGAACGGGCGAGGGGGTCACGTAGTGCACCCCGTCGATGATCTCGTGCCGCATCCCATCGTCGGGAATGCGGACGAAATCCTCGTACGTGAGGCGCTTATCGCGCTGAGCAGTCGTCGGCATCGCGTCCTTCCCGTCCACGATTGGATTCTACACCCGGGCACGGGGCGTCATTCCTGCCCCTACTAGCGGAACAGGCGTGAGAGCGCCAACGACCATCCGGGCAGCAGCGGCGTTTCGAGGGTGTCACGCCCTGCGGCCGTGAGCTCGGAGGCCCGCGGAAACGAGCCGTCGCCGGCGCGCCTGAAAACCGTAACGGTATTTAACTCCGGATCGATCAGCCAATATTCGCGAACACCTGTGCGTTCGTAGAGCGTGCGCTTGATGTGCTGATCGCGCCGGCGCGTTGAAGGCGAGAGGATCTCGATGACCAGAGCGGGCGTGCCCTGAATATTCTTATCGGTTAGGATGTCGAGCTGGTCGGGCGCAACGAACACTAAATCCGGCTCCACGACGTCGTGGAAGGTGAACACCACATCGAACGGCGCCAGGAAGACCTGGCCTCGATCGGGTCGATCTTCGAGGAAATTTCCGAGGGACAGGCTCAGACGCATCACCATTTCCTGATGGCGCCGATTCGGTGACGGCGTCACGTAGTGCACCCCATCGATGATCTCGTGCCGCATCCCATCGTCTGGAATGCGGACGAAATCCTCGTATGTGAGGCGCGCATCGCGTTGCGGAGTCGTCGGCATCGCGTCCTTCCCGTCTACGATCGAATCTTACACCCGGCCACGGGGTGTGGTTCCTGCGAGCAACGTGCCGCTCGAGTTCACGCCTGAAATCGCTGTGGGGGCGGTGCGGTTGCGCAGAAACTGCCACGCACACCGCGAAACGCCGTGGCAGAAATGTTACTGCTGCGGGCACGTGCCGGCCGGCGGCGTGCCCGGCGCGGGGGCCGGCCCCACCGACAGAAACTGCACGGTCGGCGGGTTCGTCGGTGCGAGCGTGAGCGCCACGCGCAGGCGGCCGCGCTCGC
>CAZEMI010000236.1:0-13995 GCA_964513235.1 uncultured Acidobacterium sp. | reverse complement strand
GGGGCACGCGGCGGCGGCCGGCAAATACGTCAGGCATGTGAGGTCTCATTAATCAAGATGACTCTCCATTGTACGTCCTCGACTGTTCCAAGCCCCAAGTCCCAAGTCCCAAGTCCCAAGCCCCGGTTACAATTCGCCCGTGCGCCGTCGACTCGTCCTTCTGATCGTCGCGCTCGTGGCCCTTTCCGTCGATGCCGTGCGGCGAGGCCCATTCGACTCGCGTCTGCAGGCGCAAGCGCCTGCCGACGCTCGCTCAGGGCAAGGCGCCACGAATTCAGGCGCCTTGGTCTACGGTGGCGATCGCGAGTTCCCTCCCTACGAATATGTCGATGACGCCGGCCAGCCGGCGGGGTTCAACATCCACCTGATTCGCGCGCTGGCGCGCGAATCAGGCATCGCGATCGACATCCACCTCGGCCAGCGCGACGAGCGCATGCAGGACTTCGACGCCGGCCGGACCGACGTGATGTTCCTGTCGTACAACGAGGCGCGCGCCGCCAAGTACCAGTTCCTCGATCAAACGTGGACGCTCTCGCAGGTGGTGCTGATGCGTCCGGGCCTGCCGCGCTATCCGCATGGTCTCGACGATTTATGGGGCGTGCGGATCGCCGTGGATGAGGGATCGATCAATCACCTGCTGCTGGCCGGCTTGCCCGAGTCGCGGCGGCCGGCGCTGGAGGTGGTGGCGACGCGCAGCGATGCCATCGACGCGTTCGCGCGATCGGCGGTCGACGGCGTGGCGGGCAACCACCTGACCCTGCGGTTCCTGATGGGCACGCTCGCCGAGAACGCCGTGGAGGTGCCGTTGATCTCGCGGCCGTATCACCTGGCGGTGTTGCCGGGACGCGACAACGTGGTGGCGCCACTGCGCGTGGCGCTCGATCGCCTCAAGGGCAGCGGCGAATTCGATCGGCTCGTCGAGATGCACCTCAGCAGTCCGAGTCGCCGGACCTGGCTCGATCGCTACGCCGCGGCGCTCGCGATCGGCGGCGGCGTGGCGCTGCTGCTGTTCGTGGGCGGCACCGCGTGGACCCGCTCGCTGCACCGGCAGGTGCAGGCACGCACCAAGGCGGTCGAGCGCACCGAACGGCGCTACCGCGACCTCGTCGACAACGCGAGCGACATGATTTATCGAACCGACCCCTTCGGCCGGTTCACGTTCGTCAATCCGGTGGCCACCCGCATTCTCGGCTTCGACGAGGGCGAGCTGCTGTCGATGAAGTACTTCGAGCTGATGCGGCCCGACTGGGTGCCGCGGGCGATGGGCTTCTACGAGAAGGCGGCGAAGAGCCGCGAGCCCACTTACCTCGAGTTCCCGGTCCGCAAGAAGGACGGCCACGAGATCTGGGTCGGCCAGCACGTGCGGCCGATCATGACCGACGGGCTCATCGACGGCTTCCAGGGCATGGCGCGCGACATCACCGATCGCGTCAATGCCCAGTACGAGTTGCGTGCTGAACGGGATTTCGTCTCGGCGATTCTCGATACGGCCCCGAGCTTGATCATGGTGCTCGACTCGCAGGGCTACCTGGTGCGTTTCAACCGCGCCTGTGAAGAATTATCGGGCGTCTCGATGGGGGATGTCGCGGGACGCGCGATCTGGGAGCTGCCGTTCGTGCTCGACGACGACCGCGATGACATTCGCGACAACATCCCAAGGCTGGCCGCGGCCGCGGTGCCGGTGAAGCTGGATCGCGCGTGGATCGGCAAGTCGGGCGCGCGCCACGTGATCGCGTGGACGGTGATGGCGTTACGCGGCCAGTCGGGGAACACGTCGTACCTGGTCGGCATCGGCTCCGACGTGACGTTGGCGCGCGAGCTGGAGCGGTTGAAGTCGCAGTTCATTTCGATGGTGAGCCACGAGCTACGCACGCCCCTGACCTCGATTCGCGCCTCGATGCAGCTGCTGATCGCCGAGGACATGACCGGCAACGAGGACGCCGACCAACTGGTGCGGGTGGCGCTCGCCAACGCCGATCGCCTGATTCGCATCGTCAACGACATCCTCGACATGTCGAAGATCGAAGCGGGCGAGATGATGGTGGCGCCGCGGCGCACGCGCCTGCAGCCGATCATCGAAGATTCCGTGCGGTCCGTGGAAGCGGTTGCCCGCGATGCGGGCGTCACGATCGTGCAATCGCACCACGGGGTGGGCGACGTCGTGGCCGATCCGGATCGCACCATCCAGGTGCTGGTGAATCTGCTCTCGAACGCGGTCAAGCACGCGCCGAGCGGATCGCAGGTCGAGGTCACCACCACGCAGGAACACGGCCTGGCGGCGGTGGCGGTGCACGATCACGGCCCCGGCATACCCGCGCACAAGGTCGATTTCATCTTCGAGCCGTTCACGCAGCTCGATGGCAGCGACACCCGGCGCATTGCCGGAACCGGCCTGGGCCTGACCATCGCCCGCGCCCTCGCCGAGAAGCAGGGTGGCGGCATCCGTGTGGCCTCGCGCGAAGGCGAAGGCGCCACCTTCACGCTGACGCTGCCTCTCGCTTGACGGTTGCTCAGCGCTCAGGCCGCCTCGATCGCCGCCGAACGGGCCGTCCCGCGAACGCCGTCGATCATGCCCACCACCACCTCGCGCGGTCCCGAGAAAGGCTCGCGCCCATGGGCGGTGCGGATGTTGTCGACGAGTAACAGATCGCCGGCCTGCCATGCTTCGCGTACCGAGTGGGCTTCATACACCTGATTGATCGTCTGCACGATCTCGGGTCCAATCTTGCTGCCATCGCCAAAAAGGGTATCGAACGGCAGCGCGTTCTCACCGTAGACCTCAATCAGGTACTCGCGCACTTCCGCGTCCATCGTCCATGCATTGAGAAACGCCACCTGGTTGAACCAGCATTTTTGACCGGTGCGCGGGTGTGTGAACACCGCCTCGCGGTACTGCCTCGTGCGCAGACCGCCACCCGGCTGCCACTCGAAATCGATGGCGTTGGCGCCGCAATACCGCTCGATCGCGAAACGATCATCCGTTCCGAACGATTCCGCCAGCGACGCGCCGATGTCGTTGTTGTAGTTGCGCACCAGGAGCCACCCGGCGTGCTCGAAGCGATCGACCAGCGTCGCGGGCAACGCGCGCATCACGCTCGGCGAGTCGGCCACCGGCGTCGCCCCCCCCGATGCCGGCGCCGTCAGGCACGCAAACAGCATCAGGCTGGGGAACTCGAGCGCGTAGCTGAGCTCGTGATGGACGCACATCTGTTGACTCGGCGGCCACTTCGACGCGGAGTACAGGCCCTGCGCGTAGCGCAGCCGGGGCGCGAAAGCCTCGGTTTCGGTCATTAGCGTACCGAGCTGCCGGAACACGGCGCCTACGTGAGCCGCGTCGTTCAGCCGGAGCCCGCGAACCAGCAACGAACCATGGTCAGTCACGGCGTGTCGCAGCGCCTCGTGTCGGGTGGCCACCCAGCACAGGGCGTCTTCCGCAGTCTCTAAATGACGGATCCACACACCGATTGTTGAGCGTTGAGGCCGTGCGGCTGAGTCGTTGTCGCGGTCTGCTGCACACTTTCGCGTGACACGGCACTCGTTCTGCTGTGGCCCGCAGAAGATTCCCGGCCTGTTCGACGGTGCGCCGCTCGACGGTAGCGTGAGTTCAAGTATCGACTCGCGCAGATCGCGACCATCGCGCTCGAGCTGGCTCGAAATTGCGGACGCGCAGCTCACGCAGGACGGATCCCGACAATATTCTTTTTTCTTTATTTCTTCAGTGAACAACCGAGATGGTGCGCCACTTGCCCTGGCGGAAGCGGGCGACGGTCAGGACACAGCGGGTGAAGTGACCCAGCACGATCGCCAACCAGATGTCTGCGGGCTGCAGTGGTCGCGTCGCCTGGATCAGCATACACATGCCGATCGGCACCGCGATCTGTGATGCGAGCGTGATGAACAACGGACTGCGCGTGTCGCCGGTGCCCTGCAAGCCGCCGGTGTAGGTCAGCGCCAGCGTGATGAAGAACCCCGACACGGCCAGGTACTGGAGCAGCTGTTCGCCAATGGTGGCCACCGCCGCTTCCGTGGCGCCGAACGCTCCCAGCAGTGCCTGCGGAAACGCCACGAAGCAGAACCCCACGCCCGCGGCCACGGCCAGCCCGATCCGCGACGCGGCATGCACGCCCTGCATGGCGCGCTCAGGCTGGCCGGCGCCGAGATTCTGGCCGGCGATTGTCGCCGCCGCGCCCATCAAGCCGACCGACGTCCACGTGATCAGCGAAAACAGCTCGGTATAGCCAATCGTGTAGGCGGCCTGCGCCGCGGCGCTCTGCTGCAGCCCGCCGATGAATCGCAGCAGCATCACGCCGGCCACGTTCATCGCAATGCCTTGCACACCTGTCGGCAGGCCAAACCGGAACAGCGACCGGATCATCGTCCAGTCGGGCCGCCAGTCCATGTGCCGTGAGAACTTGATCACCAGCCGGCCCTTGAACAGCTGGTACAACGCGTACGCGCTGACCGTGCTCGAGGCGATCACCGTGCCGAGCGCCGATCCCGCGGTGCCCAGCACCGGAATCAACGTCAGGTTCAGCACTAAGTTGAGCACCGTCATCGTCACGCCCAGCCGCAGCGGCGTGCGGGCGTCGCCGGCGGCGCGTAGCGCGGAGGTCAGCATGAAGAACAGCAGCATGCCGATGCTGAACGCGAAGTTGATGCGCAGAAACGGCAGCGCGAGGGCGACCACATCAGGCGAGGCATTGACGAGGTCGAGCAGATACGGGGCCGCGAAGTAACCGACGGGACCAAGCACCGCATACATGGCCACCGCGGTCAGGAATGCCTGCTGGACGGCGCGATTCACCTTCTCCACGTCGCCGGCGCCGACGAAGCGGGCCACGAGCACCGCCTGTCCGGTGAACAGCGACGCCATGAAGACGATGACGACCAGGAAGATCTGCCAGCTGACACCGATCGCGGCATTACCGGCATAGCCGATCAAATGCCCGACGAGGATGTGATCGATCACGCCCTGCAGTCCGGCAATCACGTTCTGCAGCATGGTCGGCCATGCCAGCTTCCAAACGGCGGGACCGATCGGGCCTTCGATGAGCGACCGATCGAACGGGGACTTCCCTTTTATGACCGGCTCAGACAAACGGAGTTGATTGTACTCTGAGGGCTTGAGGGCTTGGGGGCTTACGGGCTTGGTTTGAGGTTGGGGGCTGGCGGGCCGGCGTCTTGGATTTTCAAGCCCTCAAGCCCTCAGGTCCTCAGGTCCTCAAACATCAAGTTCCACCGCGTCTTCAGCGCGGTCCATGATGAAGCGGAAGCGCGCCGAGGCGTCCTTGCCCATCAGTTCATTGATCACACGGTCCGTCACCAGCTGATCGGCGATCTCCACCTTCAGCAGTCGCCGCGTTCGCGGGTTGAGCGTGGTTTCCCAGAGCACCTTCGGCATCATCTCGCCGAGGCCCTTGAAGCGCGTGATCTCAGGCTTGGCCTTGCCGGCTTTCTTGACGATCTGATCCTTGTGCTGATCGTCCAGGGCCCAGTGCGACTCCTTGCCGATGTCGATGCGGTAGAGCGGCGGCTGCGCGAGATAGACGCGGCCGGCGGTCATCAACTGTGGCAGATGCCGGTAGATGAACGTCAACAACAGTGTCGCGATGTGGTGGCCGTCCGAGTCGGCGTCGGCGAGGATGATGACCTTGCCATAGCGCATGCGGTTGAGGTCGAAGCTCTTGCCCACACCGCAGCCGAGCGCGGTCACCAGATCCGCGAGCTCCTTGTTCTCGAGCACCTTCGCCGTCGACACGCCTTCGGTGTTGAGCACCTTGCCGCGCAGCGGCAGAATGGCCTGCCGCGCGCGATCCCGTCCCTGTTTCGCCGACCCTCCCGCCGAATCACCCTCGACGACGAACAGTTCGCTGGTGATGGAGCCGGGATTGGTGCAGTCGGCCAGCTTGCCGGGCAGGTTCACGCGCCCGGCCGTCGGGCCCTTGCGGACGACCTCGGCCTGCGCCGCGCGGCTCGCTTCACGCGCCCGCGCGGACAGGATGATGCGCGCCACAATCGCTTCGGCGATCGACTGGTTGTTGTTCAACCAGTGCTCGAGGCCCGGCCGCACCAACCCGTCGACCGCCGACGACACCTCGGGATTGTTCAGGCGATCCTTGGTCTGCCCCTGGAACTGCGGCTCCTGGAGGAACATCGACAGGATGGCCGTCATGCCTTCGCGGATGTCTTCGGCGGTGAGCGTCACGCCCTTCGGCGAGAGATTGTGTGTCTCGATATAGTTGCGCACCGCCTTACCGAGACCCGCGCGAAAACCGTTCTCGTGCGTGCCGCCGCTCCCGGTGGGAATGCCATTGACGTAACTGCGGAGATGCTCGTCGGTCGATTCGGTCCACTGCAGCACGAGCTCGATCTTCACGCCGTTTTCCTTCTCGAGCGTGAAGGGCGCTTCGTGCACCGGCTTGCCCGGTCGCTCCGCGACGATCTTCTTCAGGTAATCAACCAGGCCTTCCTGATGCTGGAAGACGTCTTTCTGGCCCGTGGTCTCGTCTTCGAACGTCACCTTCACGCCGCGATGCAGATAGCTGGCAACTTCGAGACGCTCGCGGATGATCTGCGGATCGAATTCGACCTTCGGGAAAATCTGCGGGTCCGGTTTGAAGTAGACCGTGGTGCCGGTGCCGCGGGCGGCGCCGATCTTTTTCAGGCTGCCGGTCGGCTTGCCCTGCTTGAAGGTCATCTGGTACTGATGACCGTCGCGTTTGACGGTGGCGATGAGTTCCCGCGACAGCGCGTTGACGACGCTGGCCCCGACGCCGTGAAGACCGCCCGCCGTCTTGTAGTTGCCCGCTTCGAACTTGCCGCCGGCGTGGAGCACGGTGAAGATCACCTCGAGCGCGCTCTTCTTCGTCTTGGCGTGCACGTCGACGGGAATGCCGCGCCCATCGTCCTCGATGGTGATCGAATCGCCGTCCTTGTGCAGGGTCACCCAGATGTTCGAGGCGTGGCCGTTCATGGCCTCGTCGATCGAGTTATCGAGCGTTTCCCAGACTAAATGGTGAAGGCCGGTGCTGCCGACGCCGCCGATGTACATGCCGGGGCGTTTCCTGACCGGCTCGAGCCCTTCAAGGACGGTGATGTCCTTGGCTGTGTAATTTGACGCCACTCGGTGAATTATCGTGCCTTTTTCTTGCGCGGCGTGGCGGATTTCTTCTTCTCTCCTGCGGGCGCCGTCTTCCGCGCGCGCTTCCGTTTCGGCTCGCCTTCGATCACGGCGGTGACTTCCGCTTCCACGACCGGCTCGATCCGCCGAAGCTCCTCATGGATCACCGGAGCGGAGGCGGACTGAACCTGAGGTCCGCCTTCGGCGGATCGTACCGTTTCCAGTTCCGGCTCGTGGCCATTGCCGCCGTTCTCGCGATGCGCGACGCCCCACCCGTGTGGCACCACCGCTCGCGATCCGCTGCCGCCGACGAACACGCGCAGGCCGCCCTGGCGATCGCGTTCGAGGCGCAGGATGCCGTCCTTCTGACACACGCGCATCAAGTCGGCGATCGATCCGTGCTTCCGCTCGTCGAAGTCAGGCTGCGCGTTCTTCAGGAACTGCTTGAACTGTCGCGGATACATCGGCCAGCGCGGCGGCGTGGTGGCCTCGGCGAGCACCTTGCGAACCAGCGCCACACCGTCGCCAAGCGACTGCTCCGCGGGTGCCGGTCCGGAATCGGGCGGTTCGAGGATCCGAGCCGCCTTGTTCTCCTCGGTGCGGCCCGCCCTGCGCGACGTTGACTCCGCTTGCGGAGTCAACGGAGTCGAAGGGCTCGCCTGAGGGCTCAACGGACTCGAAACATCCGGCAACTCAACGAGCGTGCTTCGACCCTGCTGCTTCAGTGACACCAGGCCCTGTTCCGCGAGTTTCTCCGCGAATTCGCGGAACGTGCTCACCCCGTAATCCCGCTCCGAAAACGACGAGTCGAGCTGGAGGAGCGTGCTCTTCAGCAAGCCGAGCTGCGGCGAGACCTCGCGATCGATCAGCACTGTCAAGGCGCGCTTGACCAGCGGCACGGCCAGCTCGATCGACTGCGTCCCTGCCGCTTCCCGCGGCCGGTCGCCGCGCACGGGCTTCTGCGGCCGGGGCCGCTCGGGGACGACGTTCTCATAGGCAATGAACTCAGTGCAGTTCTTTTGCATCACCTGGCTGGTGAACGCGCGCCCGCCGACGACAAACACCTTGCGGTCGTACTGCTTCAGCTTTTCGACCAGCGTGATGAAGTCGCTGTCGCCGCCGACAATCACGAAGGCATTGATGTGCGCGTGCGTGAACGCCATCTCGAGCGCGTCCAGGGCCAGGTTGATGTCGGCGCCGTTCTTGGCGCCGCCAGGCGTCATCACGCGCTGCACCATGCGGACGGCGTGCTGTGCCATGGCGCGGCCGTGATCGCCGGAGCGTTTCCAGTCGCCGTAGGCGACCTTGGTGATGACCTCGCCGCGCTCTTTGATGGCTTCCAGCACCGCGCCGATATCGAAGGTTTGATTCAGAGTGGTTTTGACACCGATTTCGATGTTGTCGAAATCGATGAACACCGCAATTTTCAGTTTATGGTCAGACATTGGAAAGGGCCAAGTCTTCAGGCCAACTCAGGAGTAGCCGGCAGAGACGTGCTCTTCCAAGTATACGTGGCGGCATGACCGTTGCAGAATAGAAAGCAGGAGTTCCAAATGGCTATGTACTGCACTCAAAAGAGGTCGATTTTCGCCCTCACGGCTGCGCTGGCGTTGTTCGGCTCGTCAATGGCGGCCGCTGAGCAGAAACCCGAGGTGCAGCGGCTCTACCAGTCGGGTGCCTACCAGCAGGCGGTGGAGGCGGCGCGCGACGGCGATCCCGCGTCGACGTATCTCGCCGCGCAGGCGTTGATCAAGATGGACCGCGACGATCAAGCGGTCGGTGAAATGACGCGCCTCCGCGCCAGCGATAACGCGGCGTGGCGCCTGGTCGGTGAATCCGGCGAAGCGCTCATCGCCAACGATGCGGGCCGCGCCCTCGAACTGGCGCGCCGCGCCGTTGAAGCGGACGGCGGCAACCCGTTCGCGCAGTATCAACTCGGTCTCTCGGCCGGCAAGGCCAACGACTGGGGGACGGCAGTCGCGGCGTTCACGCGGTCGATCGAGCTGAAGCCGGATTTCGCGTACGCGCACTACTACGCGGGGCTGTCCTATCAGCGCCAGCGGCAATTGTCCAAGACCGCGGAGCACTTCGACGCGTTCCTCCGCCTTGCACCGGACGCGCCGGAGCGATCTGCGGTGCTGGCGATCCTGCGAACGATTAAGTAACTCCGGATCCCGGATCCCGGATCCCGGTTAGAAAATGTGCCCGAAGCCGAAGTACCAACGCGTCTTGGTACTTCGGCCGGGTCCGAGGCTCGATTGCGGGAAGCCGACGTCGCCTCTGATCAGACCAACCGGCGTATCGAACCGTAGTCCAAACCCGACGCCTATCTTGAGCTCACCCAACGAGCTGGTTTCCCTCTTCTTGAAGATGTTGCCGGCGTCGGCGAACACCACGCCGTTGGCCCACCGGTAAATCGGGAAACGCGCTTCCTGGTTGAGAATCACCAGGCGGTCGCCGCCGCTCGGGAGTCCGGTATTGGGATCAGGCGTGCCCAGGCCGTCCTCGCCGTACCCACGCACGCTGGTCGCGCCGCCGGCGCGGAAGCGATCCGCAAACTGCAGCGGATTGCGGCCGAAGGCATACCCCGCAAGCACTCTTGACGCGAGCACCAGGCGTCCGACCGGCACGAACACGAACTGTTGCGCGAGCAGCTTCCGGTTGGTGACGTCGGATCCGAGTCTCGTTGCCGCGTAATCGAAAGAGAGGGATGTGAACGTGCCGGTGCGCGCGTTGATCGGATCGTCGCGCCGATCGAACACCACTGCCGAGCTGAGCTTGGCGAGATTCGCAACGATGTCGAACGGCACAAAATCGTCGAGGGTTCGAGGATCGATGGTGTGATTGCGCTCGAAGCGATAGCCATAGACGATCTGGAAGCCGCGCGTCCGCCAGCGTTGATCGGCGCTGAACCCGGTGCGATCGGTCACCGCTGAAATATCTCCGGCGTCATTCCGCACGCGATCGCGCGAGAAAAACGAATAGAGGGTCGATCGCGCGCGCCAGCCGAACAGCCGCGACGTGCCGACAAACACCGACCCGTCCTGGCGATCGCGCTGATACATGCCGAACGCGCCGCCGGTCAGGGCGCGGCCAAACAGGTTCGGGGTCCGGATTTCGCTGACCACACCAGCGTTGCGGCTGCTGGTGAACTCGTCGAGTTCGTCGCGCCGCTCGCCTTCAACCTGGAACCCGTAACGGAACGACCACGCGGGGTACTCCTCGACCGTCACCATCGCCGTCACCGGCTGCACGCCGTCCACCGAATCGCCATCGGGCACGGCCTGGATATCCACCAGCCTGAACACGTTGGTGTCGTAGAGCCGCTTGCGCGCGAGCGCCCATTCGTCGAGATCGACCGGCTCGCCGAGTGTGAAGCGCAGGGCCTGCGTCAGGACGTTGCCGTTGGTGACCTCGTTACCGGTGAGCTCGACCGCCCCGAGCACTTGCTGCTGTCCCTCGGTCACGCGGAGCGTCAACGTGACCGTGTCGTCTGGCGCAATCGACGGATCGGCCTCGACCTCGGCGTCGTTGAAGCCCTGGCGCCGGTACTGCTCCTCGATCCGCACGCGTGCTTCGTTCACCTCCGCCGCCACGTACGGCGCCGGCGGCGTCAGCTCCGCCGCCTTCTGGACTTGCGGCAGCCGCGCCTCCGCCACACCGTCGAACACGAGCTCCGTGATCTGTGCTCGAGGACCTTCCGTGATCTCCACGGGCAGCACGCCAACCGTGCCGTCGATGGTCAGCGGCTTGCCGACGACTTCGGCCTTGAGGAATCCCTCTTCGTTGTAGGCCTGGCGCAGGATCCGCTCGACCACCGAGCGATCGAGCCATGCTTCAACCTCGAGCCCGGCCGCCATGATTTCGGCGTTGAGGCGATCCGCGGTGAGCTCGACGTTGCCGCTGACCCGGATCTCGCGAGCGCTCACCGGCGCACCGGGCGTGACGTCGATCCGCAGGCGCTTGGTGTCGGCCGCCGGCCGATCGATCCGGCCAACCACCACGCTGGCCAGCTCGTTGTGTTCAACCAGGTAGCGGCGAACGCGGTGGGTGAGGTCCTCGATCAGGAATTGATCGAAGACGTTCTGGTGCCAGGCCTCTTGCAGTTCTTCGATCAGGCCGTCCGGCGCCACGAATCCGGTGATCTCGAGCACGGCGCGGGGACCGCGCTCGATGCGGAACTCGATCGCGACGCTCCGCGCAGCGTCGGACTCGACGCGCCTGGTGCGGACGCGCGCTTCGAGGAAGCCGAGCTCGTGGAACGCCTCGCGGATCCGATCGACGTCTTGCTGCAGCTCGAGGAAGTCGAAGTCATCGCCGGCCTCGAACCTGATCTCGGATCGTGCCGTCGCCTCGACCGAGGGGTCCGCGCCGGCCACGGTGATCCCGGTGATCACGGGCCGGACGCGCCGTTCCGACGGCGGCCGCGACTCGCCGCCGCCAAACGTCAGCTGATGGCGCACGCCGAGGCTGACCGTGCCGCTGTCGCGAGAGAGGGCGCGCAGCTCGATATTGCGCCGCGGAAAGTAACTGACGACGAACGTGGCCTTGCCGTTCTCGCGCAGGTTCTGCGACACCGTGAATTCGACGTTGTTGCTCAGCCGCTTGCCGATGGTCAAGCGCGTGGTCGGGTCGGTGTTGTTGACGCCGATGATCGACGAATCTTCGTGGTAGTCCCGGAAGTCGCGATCCGTGAAGTCGCCGCGCTCGAGCCGGAACGCGTCGAGACCGATGGCGCGCCCCGTCACGCCGAGGAGATCGGCGGAGAGCAGCGTCAGCGCGGTTTCGGTATTCGTCGAGCCGATGATCTGCGCCGCGATTTCGCCCGGCGTACGCGACCCTTCTTCGGAGCTGAGATCGATCGTCGGCCGCTCCAGGGTACCCGTCAGTGTCATCGTCACGTTGTCGGTGCCGAGGGCGGCTTCCGCGGCGATGTTGAACTCGGGATGGATGCGCCGGCGGTCGGTGAACGAGATGTCGCCGCGCGTTATGCGGAACGTGCGCCCGGCCAGGAAAATCTGCCCGCCTTCGCGCAACGCGATGCGGCCATCCATGCCAGGCTGGGCCACCGTGCCGACAACCCGCACGTTCGCGCCGGCGGCGAGACGGCCGTAGTTGTTGTCGACGATGATGTCTTCCGTGGTCGTGATCGTCAGGTCCATCCCCAGGCGATCGAGGTACGGGCGCCGGACGTTCGACGGCGTGATCGGCAGCGCCGCCTGGCGCGCCAGCGCTGCCAGGGTGATGGTCTCGGTGTAGGCCGCCTGCACGATGCGAATGTCGCCGGTCAGCGACGGGTTGCGCCGATCGGGCCGGAAGGTCACCAGCGCATCCAGCTCGCTGCGCAGCCCGCGCGGCATCTCCAGCGCCACGCCCTGCGCCTGGATGTTCAGCGCGCCGCCGGTCGGTGCCATGCCTTCGAACTCGAACCGGCCGTCGAGCGCCAGGGCGCCGCCATTGGCGAGTCCGCGCACGCCGTCGAAAATCGCGAGATCGCCGTCGAGAACGATCGGGCCGCTCAGCTCCGACAGCACGACGCGCGGCTCGGCCACCACCACTTCGGCGTTGTCGAGCACGATGCGCCCATCGAAGAGGGGCTTTGACACCGTGCCTCCGACGAGCGTGTTGATATTCGCGTTGCCGTCGAACGCCATCGTGCTGACCAGGGCCGACAGGATGCGCAAATCCACCAGGCCCTGCAACGACAGGTTGAGCGGCGGATCTTCCGCGGCGACTCCGATCGTTCCGCCGAGGACCAGCGGATTTTCCGCCACCGACCACGTGGCATCGGCGATGGTGAGCGTGCCCTTCGACAACTCGAGGCGTGACGGCCGTCGCTGCTCCACCGGGATGCCCGAGAACGTGAACGTCGCGGCGTCGAGCACCAGCGCGCCGTCAGCAGCGGCGAGCGTCAGCTCGGGAAGCCTCGCGGATCCGCTCGCGGAGAAGCTGCCGACAATGCCGCCGGTGGCGACGTTGCCCGTGATGCGCGACACGGTGAGCTGTTCACCCTCGAGCGCGGCGTCGATGGTCAGCGCTTGAACGGCATGCGGCCCGGCGCCCCAGTTGAACGTACCGCTCTTCAACGACATGGTGCCGACCGTGCCGAGGCGGCTGCCGTTGGATTGCAGATCGAAGGTGAGGGGCCCGCTGCCGTCAAACGTCGCCGGCACGCCGAACGCCTTGCCGAGACGAATCGCATCCTGGAACTCGCCGGCGAACTGGGCGCGGAAACTGCCGTCGAGCCGCGTGCTCCAGCGGCCCGACGCGCTCAGGCGTCCCGAGCCCACCCGCACGAACAGATCCTTCAGTTCGACCTCGTCGCCTTTGAGCGTGGCGTTGAGCGGGGCATTCAGCGTGACCGGGACGCCGCCAATGCCGGCGTCGAGCTCGGTGATGTTGATGAACGCCACGCGATCGCGCGCATCCGCCAGGCGTCCGGACGCGGTGACGGTGCCGGTGGCAAAGCCCCTGATCTCCGCTTCACTGGCGCCGATGAACGGCGAGAGCTTCTGAAGCTCGAAGCGATCGAGGTTCGCCTTCACGCGATAGTCGTAGGGCGACGCGGTGGCGACGTCGGCGCTCACCAACGCCCCGATCGCGGGGAGCTGCGCGATAATGTGCGCTTGATCGCCGGTCAGCTCCGCGGTAGCGTCGCCGGCGCCAATCAGCGTGCCGGCGTCGCCGCCGGTCAGCGCGAAGTCGATGCTGGCCTTGCCTTTCGGATGCGCGACCGTCCCCGCGCCATCGAACTGCAGGGCGAAGATCGCCTGCGTGTCGTTCGGCGACAGCAGCGTGCCCTGCCACGACAGGCGATCGCCCTTGAGATTCGCCTCGTAGGCGCCGGTTTCCCATGCATACCGCACGCGTCCGTC
>CAZEMI010000235.1:0-17461 GCA_964513235.1 uncultured Acidobacterium sp. | reverse complement strand
GCGCCGGCGCCGACGAAGGCAAACTCGCCGATGGTCGTGCCGCACACGATGGTGCAGTTGGCACCGAGCGTGGCGCCCTTCTTCACCAGCGTCGGGCGGTACTCGTCCTTGCGAACCACCGCGCTCCGCGGGTTGTAGACGTTGGTAAACACCATGCTCGGCCCGCAGAACACATCGTCCTCGAGCATGACCGCGTCATAGATCGACACGTTGTTCTGAATCTTGCAGTTGTCGCCGATGACCACTTTGTTGCCGACGTAGACGTTCTGGCCAAAGGAACAGCGCTGGCCGATCACGGCGCCGCCGCTGATGTGCACCCAGTGCCAGATGCGGCAGTCCTCGCCGACGGTGGCGCCGGGATCAACAATAGCGGTCGGATGAATGGTCGTGGCCATGTTCACGCCTTCGGCATCACACGCGCGCGCAGCACGTCGGCCGGCGCGGGATCGGTGATGGCAGCGTGGCGGATGCGATGCGACAACTCGATCGATGGGCGCGCGTCGGCGATGCCGAAGCCACGTCCATCGATGACTTCCTGATAGACGCGCGTATGCAGATCGGTGAAACCTTCGCTGAACTCGAGCTGCGTGCCGTCGACGGTGATCGCGCGAAAGGTCGTCTTCGAGCCCGGCTGCGGCGTGAACGGCAGGTCCGACGCCTCGGCAGACAGATACCACTCGACGTCCGCGTGCTCGAGCGTCATCGTGCCGGCCGCGCGCTTCTGCTCGCGCAGGTGCACCGTGGTTGCCTCCACTTCCCCGAACAACCACACCAGTAAGTCAAAGAAGTGGATGCCGATGTTGGTGACGATGCCCCCGGAGCGCTCCTCGATGCCTTTCCACGACACGTCGTACCAGCGGCCGCGCGCCGTAAGGTAGGCCAATTGCACCCGGTGGCGCTTGCCCGGTGCTTTCTTCAGCTGCTCGCGGAACTCGGCGAGCGCCGGATGCAGCCGCAGCTGCAGCACGGTGTAAATGCGCCGGCCGGTTTCCCGTTCCAGCTCCTGCAGGCCGTCCAGGTTCCACGGATTGATCACCAGCGGCTTCTCACAGAGCGCGTCGGCGCCGACGCGTAGCGCCAGGCGCATGTGCGAGTCGTGCAGGTAATTCGGCGAGCACACGCTGAGATAGTGGACGCGCTCGGCGTCGGGTCCGCGCCTGAGTTTTTCGAGATGACGATCGAAGCGCTCGAACTCGGTGAAGAACCGCACGTCGAACGCGTAGCGATCGAGCACGCCCACGGCATCATGGGGATCCACCGCGGCCACCAGCCGGTTGCCGGTGTCGTGGATCGCTTTCAAGTGGCGCGCGGCAACGAAACCGGCCACGCCGGTCATGGCGAAGTTTTTTGGGGTCATGGCTGGGACCGCACGGCGGCGCGAAGCACGCCGGCAAGCTGTGGGGCGGTGACGTCCAGGGAATAACGCGCCTGGATGGTCCGCCGGCCGGCAACCGCCATCCGCTGGCGAAGGCCCGCGTCGGCCAGCAGACGGCTCAAGTGCTCGATCCATTCCCGCGGTGTCGAGGCGAGCATGCCGTCGACACCGTGGGTGATGATCTCGCGGTTGACGCCCACCGCCGCCGCCACCACCGGCACCCCGCAGGCCATGCACTGGATGGCCTTGAACCCGCATTTCCCGCGCGACCAGTCATCGTCGGTCAGCGGATACACGCCGATGTCGCAGGTGTTGAACAGCGTCACCTCGTCGGCCATCGACCACGGCACCACGTCCACTTCAACGCCGGGAAAATGCACAGGCCGTCCGGCCCCGCTGACCTTCAACGTGAACGGATGGCGCGCCGCCACGGCGGCGAGCACGTCCTTCAGCGACTCGAGATATCGGAACGTGGTCGGACTGCCGATCCAGCCAACCACGAGCTTTCGTCCTGCCGCAGCCGGCGCGTCGGCACGAGGCACGAAGCGATTGGTGTCAACGGCGGTCGGAATCACCGTGACATTATTGTTGAACTGCCGGGCGTAACTTGCCAGAAACTCATTGCCGACAGACACCTGTTGGCTCATCGCGAGAATCTGTGACGTGCGACGCGGGCTTTTCAGGAACGCGAACGCCTTGTTCGCATCGCTAATCGCCGGCAGGAAGATCGCATCGTCGAAGTCGTAGACGATCGGAATGCCGAGTTGCCTGATCCAGCGCTCGACAAGAGGCGGACCGATTGGAATCGCCTCCCGGTAGAGCAGCACCACGTCATAGCGCCGGATCGAGACCAGTTCACGAATCCGGCGCCACGTGAGGGCCACAAAACCGGCGGCTTTGCGGAGGTAGTTACCGGGCCGATACACGATGCCGAAATACTCGCGCGAATAAAAGGGACTGATCGTCACGTCGAACCCGGCGCGTCTGAGAGACGGGATGTACTGCGACACCCGAAAACGGCAGCCAGCACCTTCCTCTGGAATTGGTGAAAGCGCGAGCACCTTCACCGGCGCGCGGTTGGCAAGCGTCACTTGAACGATCTGGTTGAGGCCGAGACAACAAGTAACAACAAGCTGAATGCGAAGACCATGCCCGGAATCACCAGCCAGAACCAGCCCGGGCGTGGCCCCTGGATCATCGTGAGAGCGACATGGACACCGACGGCGCCGAGTAGCACGGATCCGATCGCCCGATACCGAACCGCCCAGCTGTAACCAGACCAGGTTCTGCCCGTGGCCGCAGCGGTCCGTCGAGCATCCGATGTCGACCACCACATCTGCCCATGACGCGTGATGCGATCGATGGCGCGAAAGACAGCGCTCGACATCAGGTAGGCGTCCGCGGGCTCGCCCGGCCGCGGCGCCAGCAGCGAGGCGACCCGTCGATCGGCGTCCTGCGCTCCCAGCGTGAAGAATCGCGTCAATGAGTTCATCGGCCGTCAGCCTCGCCTTGATTGGCAGGCGGCATCTGCATGACGATGCCGCCCGCTTCATACCGTGTCGTGCGAAGGACGATGCTCATTCCGACGCGGAGTGGCGCGGAATTGTAGAGCCACCCGCCATCGACGCGCTGCAGTTGCGCGATCAAGCGGACGTCGATCTCTCCCGCGGTCTCAGAGAAACGACGTACTGGCCCCACTGTCGCCACCCTGGCAAGGATTGCGAGCTCGTTCGCGGTACCCCCGAGATCGACATCGCCTGGGGTGATCAACGAGAGCATCGACGGCTGCCCATTCAAGCGAACCTGGATCGGAATCTGTTCGAGCGGATGGGGGCTGCGAACCTGCTCGACCTGGAACGGAGTCTTGCCCAGCGGCGTCGGCAGTATCAGTAACGCCAGCGGCGCAATCACCGCATCGTCGACCACACAGTGGGGACGCCCCTGTTGCGTGCGCACGTAACAGCGAAACCTGACGACCGCCGGGACGCGAAGCGCATCTCGAATCGGCACGCCGACCACGGCCGTCGACGAGAACACTTTCGTCAGGTCGGGTACCGGCCTGCCGACCGCGACCACCGCGCCGACGCCAGGCAGATCGGTACCCTCAGTCATCCTCGCCGCGGCGGCGGCGTCGAGGTTGCCGAATGCGCCCACGGCGACGATCTCCGTCGCGGGCAAGGCGGGCACAACCGTCAGCGCCTTCGGAAGCCGAAACCTCTCCTGGGCTTGATCGTAGAGGATGACGTCGTACTCGCCCGGAGGCAAATTCACAAAAGGCGCTTCAACCTCGGTGGTGCTCTTGAAGAGAAAAGCCGCCGCTTGTTGCGTGCCAGCGGAGATGCGCATGTAGGGCCGCAGGTTCTCACCCATGACGGTGAGACGAAGCTCGGACGATTGCTGAGAACGTTCCGGCGTCACGCTGATGATCCGGGGCCGCTGCTCGCGAAATAGCACATACGCCGCGTAGACGAGCGGCACGAGTCCGGCGAGCATCAGCAGCAGAACGGCATCAAACAGGTTCAGGCGTCCGAACAATCGACCGCGTTCGTCAACGATCGTCATCAATACTGCCCCTTTCCACGGGAACACCATACCGCTTCACGTATCGGCGCACGCACTCGTGCGCCCCGAGCGCCGACAGCCAGACCAGGTACGGCAGCGCGAGCGCGCGGTGCCTGATGAGCGTTCCGATGTTGCCGCTGGTCAAGGCGACAAGAACGATCGTGCCCGCCGCGTGTGTGACCAGCATCGACGTGAGCACGATGTCGCGCCTCATCCCGGCGAGGACACCAAATGGCACCATGAGCGCCATCAGGTACCAGATCAACTGCTCGGGCAAATAGGCCAGCAGCACTACCGATTCCGTCCGCCATGGCGCGGGCTCGGCGAAGTAGCTCCACATCGCCCTGGCGACGAACCGGCCGGCGTCGATGGCGGGCATCTGCCACAGTTCGAGCCGGTCGTCATAGTAGCGGCGGTCAACGAGATGATATGAATGCCCGGGCGTGAGCACGTGACCGGCGTGGTAGAAGGCCGCCTCGCGCAAATTCGACAACACACGTTGTTGGACCGCGGAGGTATTGGCGAGGATGATGATCGCAGTGGGCGCCAGCACCAACGCGAACGCCAGACGGCGTCCGCGCGACAGTGCCGCCACCAGCAGCACACCGCTGACCGTGCCGATCACGCCGGTCGCGAAGCCGCCTTGTCGTACGCTCTCCATCACGTAGGCCGTGCCGGCGACGCCTCCAGCCGCCAGCGCCTTCTGCCACCAATGCGGCGCGCGCACGATGGCGACGGCGCAACTGAGCTCGACCGCGATCATGAAGACGTTCATCGGTTCCTTCAGGACCGAAATCGACCACACCGCGATGGTTGGGAGAAATAACAGCACGAGCAGGCCGGGCATGGCCACCGCTGCGCCGTAGCCGGCGCGCGCCAGTCGATAAAACCCCAGCGTGCCACACAGATACAGCGTCATGTTAAGGACGTGCAGTCCATACGGCGCGTCACCGACGAGCGCCTGGACGAAGGCCAGGATGTAGATGTAGCTGGTGTGGCCGACCGCGTCGAAGCTGTAAGCCACGTCCGCCGGCGACATCGCGATGCCCTGGCCGATGTTGCGAAGCCAGGCCGTGCGGAATTTATACAGTTCCTCATCGCCAAAGAAACTGGCGAACGGGCGCGCCGGGTCGGCCGTCAGAAACAACAGCGCGATCGCCGCCAGCCGCAGGACGACCGCCGCCGACATCAGGGACCAGAACCAGCGCCGCTCAGCTGCCGACAAGCCACGGCTGCCGGCACGCATCGCCCACGCCAGAACCGCGAGCGACAGTACGGTCAGCGGCGACAACGTGTAGGCGACGCCGAGTGCCACGGCGATTGCCGCCGTCATCGCCGGTCTCCACAACGGTCCGCGCCCGGCCGGCACGGCCATGGTGGTCATGCGGCGAGGCCCCGCAGCACGCTGTCATAGCGGGCAATCACTGCCGGCGCCGCGAATCGTTCGGCCGAGCGCATCGCCTGGCGGCCCATCGCCACGCGGACCGATTCGTGGTCCACGAGTTGGCGTAACGCGCCCGCCATGCCCTGCGCGGTGTGTGGCTCGACCAGGACGCCATCCACACCGTGGTTGACGATGTCGCGAGTGCCGGCCGAGGCCGTTGCCACCACGGGCACGCCAAGTGCCATCGCCTCGATTAACACGTTGCCGAAGCCTTCGTAATGCGAACTCAAGGCAAAGACCTGGGCGCGCGCGATGAACTTCCATGGGTTTTGCTGAAATCCCATGAGTACGATGGCATCATCGAGATTGTTCCGGGCGATCTGTTGCCGTAACTCAGGCTCCAGCTCGCCCTGTCCGAGGATACATAAACGCGCCGGACAAGTTTCGCGAAGAATGCGCATGGCGTCGATGAGGAGCGGATAGTTCTTCGCATGAGCGAGTCGCCCAGCCGCAACAATCAGCGGTCCCGGGCCCGGAAAGCCGGCGCCGTCGGGAAGCGGCGCTTGCGCGTGCACGCGCACAGCATCGAGATCGACGGGATTGGGCACGATTTGGATCGCGTCGGGACTCACGCCGAAATTCGCCGCCAAATCGTCGGCGACACCGCGCGACGTGGCGATGACGAGATCGGCCGCCGAATAGGTCAGTCGTGTCGTCGCGGTAAACATCCGCCGGCGCCACCCCTCGCGCCATGCAAAGTCTGCATCGGTCAGGAATGCCGTCACCGGGGTCTGCTGATTGAAGACGACCCGGGCGCCAGTCCAGGCCACCCTGGACGCAGTCAACGCCGTCGCGTAGCTCAGGAACGCCACCACGACGTGCGGTTTGCTGTCGTGGATAAACCGGCGTAGCGCCTGCCAGCGGTGGCGGCGTGACGGTAAGGGCGACGATTGCAACTCAATCGACGGATCCAGATCCGCAAGATATGGGCCGGTCCGCTCGAATAAAAACATCGACCGCCGCCAGCTTGCCGCGTCGAGTCGATTCAGCACTTGCACCGCCGCGCGCTCGGCCCCACCGCCGTTGAGCGAGGGCAACACGAAGCAGATGCGGCGGCGCTCCGACATCAGGCGGCGCTCGACCGATCGAGGCCGAACTCGCGATTGACCGCGGCCATCACCTGCGCCGCCTGGCGCTCGAGGGTGTGCGCCCGCGCCGTGGCGTAGCCACCCTGAATCAGGCGCTGGCGCAGCGACGGCGATTCGATCAGCCGGCACACCGCCGCCAGCAGCTGATCAGGGGAGGCCTCGTCGACGAGCACGCCGTTCTCGTCGTGCGTGATCAGGCTGGCAATGCCGGCGACCCGCGTGGTGACGATCGGCAGGCCGGCCGCCATGGCTTCGAGCAACACCCGCGGAATCCCTTCACCGGGGCGCGTCGGCAGAACGAACAGATCGTAGTCGCGGTACATCGGCATCAGGCGATCGAGCGCAATCGACCCGGGCAACCGGACGCGGTCGGCCACGCCGCCGGCGGCGGCGGCCGCTTCGATTGCATCACCTTCGGATTCGCCGACCAGTCCGATCGGCGGTCCCACGATGTCGCTGGTCGCGTTGATGCCGGCCTCGACGAGCGACGCCACCAGCGCCGGTAGCGCCCGCAGACCCTTGCGCGGATCGATCCGGCTGACGGTCAGTAGCCGGATCGCCGGCCCGGTGCAGGTATCGGTCCGCGTCGACACATCAGCGGCCGACAGCGTGGTGGTCTTGGTCTCAATGACGCGCGCGCCCTGGCGTTCATGCTTCTCCCGCAGCGACGCGCCATTCGCAAACGTCAGGGCCCGCGTCGTCATATAGCGCAGCGCCCATTCCTCGAACGCCACGTAGGCGCCAAACAGCGCCTTCTTCACGCCGCGATACCCAAGGTGAGGCAAGAGCGCCGCGTAGTCGCCCACCACGAGGAGAAACACCGGCTTGCCCAGCGCGCGCGCGATCCGAAACGCAAAGATCGCCGCGGGGCTGGGCACTCGCAGATGGATCACGTCGCACTGCTTCACCCAGTCGTGCAGCCGCGCCCGCATCGACGGGAGCATGGGATAGAACTGCCGCGGGCCCGGAAAGTACGGCAGCGGCGCCAGCACCACGTTCGCGGCTCGCACACGTGAGCCGGACGCCGGCGGCGTGTCGAACACCGGCACCGACAGAATCACCGTGTCGAAATACGGCGCGAGCGAATCCACGTAGCGCGCGAACGATCCTTCCGCCTCCCACAGCGCGCCATCGGCGGTTTGCCAGAACGGCATGTGATAGAGGATGCCCAGCGTCACGCCTGGTCCTCCGTAGCTTCAGCGGAGGAGGACAGGCCCTTGGCGGCCAGCAGCCGATCGTACAAACCGGTGATCGCGTCGACGTATTGCTCGACGCCGAACCGGGGCGTCACACACGCGCGCGCCTGCTCACCAAGCGAGCGGCGCAACGACGCATCGTCGACGAGGCGCGCAAGGGCGTGAGCGAGCTCGTCGCTCTTTCCGGGAGACACCAGCAGCCCGCTGACCTCGTGCTGCACCACTTCAGGAATGCCGGCCACGCGCGTCGCGACGACGGGCAGACCGGCGCCCATGGCGAGCACCAGCGAGAGCGGCAGGCCTTCCCACAGCGAGGGCATAGTGAACAAGTCGACGGCGTTCAGGATGTTGCCGAGATCGCGGCGCGCGCCGAGGAAGTGCACGCGATGCTGGAGACCAAGGGCGGCGACGCGTTGCCTCAACGACTCCCCCAGTTCCCCGTCGCCCACCACCACGAGATGCAGCTGCTGTAGTGACGCATGCTGCGCCATCGCGTCGAAGAGCACCCGGTGTGCCTTCTGCTCGGTCAACCGCGCGATGATGCCCGCCGCAATCACATCCTGCGGTACGCCCATCGAGGCGCGGAATTGGTCGCGGCTCATGGTGGTCTCGAGCTGCGACCAGTCCACCGCGTTGTAGATCACTTCAACCTTGGCGGGATCGGCGCCGACCTGACCGACATAAAAATCCTTCACCGATTTGGCCGAGGCGATCACCGCGTC
The DNA here is from genome assembly GCA_964513235.1 of uncultured Acidobacterium sp. GTDB lineage: Bacteria > Acidobacteriota > Vicinamibacteria > Vicinamibacterales > UBA2999 > 12-FULL-67-14b. The sequence continues at coordinate 9,074 of CAZEMI010000235.1, read as the reverse complement.
GGTACCGCGCATCAGCCACTGCTCGAACCGGGCGTGCGCGGCGCGCTTGTGCTCGTAAATGTTGACTTCAGTGCCGATCACGACGGGGACCCCGGCCATCATCGCCGCGAAGCGGCCATAGAGGCTGCCGGTCAACAGGAACGTATGCACAATCGCCGGCTGAAAGGCGTGCAGGAAGTCCCGCAACTTCAGCACGTCGAACGGCCGTGACAGGCCCGGATTGAGGCCAAGCACCTTGAACGGCACGCCGGTCCTGCGAATCTCCTCACCGATCGGTCCGGCACTGTGAATGCAAACCACCGCGGGTTCGTAGCGGGCGGGAAGACGCCGCACCAGGTTGAGCACCATCTCTTCAGCGCCACCAACCATGTACGCATGCGAGAGATACACCACTCGTCTCCGTCCCACTGGTCTCACCGGCCGGTCGCGCCGGAGCCTTTTGGCGAAGGCGGAGCCCGATAGAACGCCACGGTACGTTCGAGCCCATCGTGCAAGCCAATCGCCGGACGCCAGCCAAGCTCGCGTTCGATCCGCGAGATATCAGCCACGAAGTCACCCGTCTCGACCTGCTCCGTCAAGGCAGGCCACGGCACATGTGCGACGCGTCCGCCCCCGGCGATGGCAATCACCTTGGTCGCGAGATCGACGAGGCGGGTGCCCGAACCGCTGCCGACGTTGTAGGCGCGATCGTCCGATCGATCGGATGCCGCCATCGCTTCGAGCGCCTGCACCACGTCGTCCACGTGAATGTAATCACGGAGCTGCGTGCCTTCGCCGTAGATGGTGAGCGGACGATCGGCGATCGCCAGGTGAATCAGGCGGTTGATCACGCCGTAGGCGGTGCGTCCCGCCGGCTGGCCCGGACCGTACGGATTGGTGATGCGAGCCACGGTGTAGCGGATGCCGAACAGCCGGCGATAGAGCGCCAGGTATTGTTCAACGGTCTGCTTGTGGATGGCGTGCAGGCACAGCGCCTGCTGTGGCGCGTCTTCGCTGACCGGCACCTGATCGGGGTGGCCGTATTGCAGCCGCGAACCGGCGAAGACGATCTTCGCGTCGCGATTGTGCTCGCGCACCGCCTCGAGCAGCACGAGGTTGCCGCGGCAATTGACGTCGAGGTCGGTCCACGGGTCTTCCATGCTCCGCACAGCACCCGACTGGCCCGCGAGGTTCATCACGATCTGCTGGCCGCGCACGGCACCCGCAATTACGTCGCGATCACGAAGGTCACCCTCCACCACCGCGACGCCGGCCTGTTCGAACGCCGCCGCTTGCTCGGCGTGGCGGCGCCGATCGGGCGTCAGGATCGTCGTCCTGGCGCCACCCTCGATCAGTTTCGAAGTCAGGTTGACGCCGATGAATCCGAGACCGCCAATCACCAGCACGCGCGAATTGCGTAGCGTCATGAGGCTTTCCTCGCGACGCAGCGGCCGTGCAGGTGAACGTCCGACCGAAAGCGATCGATCGTTTCGATCGCCAACAGGCCGCGAAGCTGTTGGCGAATCCAGCGCTCGTCGCCGTACCTGCCGCCGACCATCAGCCGGTGATGCAGCGCATGGCCGAGTGGCCCGGGAGCAACCGGCAACATCGCCGTGGCCAGGCGGCGCGGCAACGTCGCCGGCACGTCAGGGGACTGCGGATCGATGGTGGTGAACGCAAAGCGGCCGCCCGGCTTGAGCCACCCAGTCACGCGCTCGACCAGCGCGCGCGTCAGCGGTACGTGCTCGGCCAGCACGCCAATCGAGTAGACGAGATCAAAACTGCCGACGCGGAATTGATGCGTGGCCAGGTCGCCGTTCACGAGCGTGATGTGTTGCGCATTGATCTCTCCGGCGCGGGTCGGATGCGCGGCCTCGGCGAGCATCGGCTCCGACGCATCAAGTCCGGTGAGCATGTTCACGTTTCGGAGGCCCCAGAAATAGCGGCCCGTTCCACATCCGAGGTCGAGCACGTCAATCGGATGATCGAACCGATCGCAGACCGCGCCGACCCACTGCACCAGGGCGTGATACGAGCCCACGCCCTCCAGCTCCTCGTCGCGGCGGCGATACCGGCGCGCGTACTCGGCGTCATAGAGAGCGGACATCACCTGGCGCGGTCGAACAGCCGCTCGATGGCCACGAACTCCACGTCGGAAAAACCGCTCGCGTAGTCGAGAAACCGCACCAGTACCTGCTTCAGCGTGGGATCGACTTCCCAGTAGTGGGTGGCCAGGCAGAAATGACCGTCCGCCGATCGCGCCTCGTCGAATCCCCGCTGCAACTGTTCGAAGGTCGTCCCGGGAATCAGCCCGTGACAGCCGAACTCGGCGTGCTTGTGATATCGCAGCACGTGAGGAAACACCAGGCGATCACCCTTGGTGCGACCGGTCTTCTCGCGGTACTGCTTGATCCGCCACCAGTTGGCCGGCGTGCGCAGATCCCAGGGGCGCAGCGACGGCCGAAACGACAGGAACGATCCGAGGAGGTTCAAGCCGGCTGAACCGACCGCCGCGAGCCCGCGCTTCGACAGCGCATTGTGGGGCGGCACGAACACACGGATGCGCGTGTCGAGCACGCCTTCGAGGTAGGCCTGACCGTGCACGAGGCGGCTCTCGATGTCGGGCGCCGCCTGGAATTCGTGGCCGTCCGGAAAGTCCTCGTGCGTAAACCCGTGCTGCGCGATGCTGACGCGCCCGGACTTGACGTATTCGCGCAACGCCTTCACGAGCGCCGCATTTTCCTCGAGCGGAAAGGCGCGGCCGGCGTCCCAGTACTTCTCCGGCACCGCTTTGTCGACGAACCCCGCGGCGTGCGGCACCACGGCGAGACCCACGGGAATGCGATGCCAGATGTCGTGATACACGGCCTCGAGGCGCGCGGGCTCGGTGAAATAGGAGGTATCGTCGTCTCGCAGAGCGACCTTCATTGCGCCAAGGCCTCGGTATAGGTCTGCTCGAGCTCGGCGGCGATCACGTCCCACGAAAACCTGCGCATCACCCACTCGCGCGCCGCGATCCCCATGGTGCGTCGCCGTTCGTCGTTGCTGATGATCGACAACACCGCCTCAGCCAGCTGGCCGGTGTTGCGGCTCTCGAACACCAGGCCGCTCTTGCCGGCGTCGACCGATTCCGGAAGGGCCCCGGCGTCCGAGACCACCACCGGCACTCCGGAGGCCTGCGCTTCGAGCGACGTCAGCCCCAGGGCTTCCGGAAACACCGACGGAATCACACTGACGATCGCGTCGCGGTAGACGCCGGCGAGCTCGCGATCGTCGTAAGTCGGGCCGCGCAATTCAATGCGCGGGTTGGCCGCGCATCGCACGCGCAGCGCCTGGTAATACGGCGAGGGTTCGGCGTCCCAATAGGAATGCGGTCCCACAATCCGCAGCCGCGACCGCGGGCGCTGTTTGCTGATCACCTGCTCGAACGCGTCAACCAGCACGTGAACGCCTTTGCGTTCCTCGACGCGGCCGACATACAGGATCAGATCTGAGCCTGTCTCGCCGAAGCTCGCGCTGGTTCCAGCGAGCGAAGGCGGATCAGACGAAGGCGGACGAAACAGCGTGCCATCAACCCCGTTGTAGACGGTCCGCGACTTGCCGGCGATCGATGGATAGCGTTGCTCGGCATGCTCGCGAATGAAGTTCGACACCCCCAGCACGCGCGTCGCGGCGGCAAATCCGCGGTTGAACAGGCGGCGATCCCACCGCGCATATCCGAACGACCAGCCGTAGTCCATGCTGTGCAACGAAATGATCTGCTTCGCTCGAGGGGCGCCGCCCTTGCTGAGCCAGAGGCCGGCCGGGCGGCTGTGGTGATGGACCACGTCAGGGGCAATCATGCCCAGCAAATGCTTGACGCCGTGGTAATGCCAGAGGCCGCGGCAGATCACCGCCGCGACCCCGCTGTCGATAGACGAGGGGATCTCGATGAAGTGATAGTGCACGCCGTCGATGACGTCCTGCTTGCGTCGGTCGCCATGATCGCGGGCAATGACGTGAACTTCGTGGCCCCGGCCATGAAGCCGGACGGCCGCATCGCGAATCCACCGCTCGATGGCGCCGCCGCGGGTTGGCGGAACGGGCAGCAGCTCGGGAGCGACATGACAGATCCTCATGCCGCCCCTCGACTTCGCTCGGGGCGGCCCTGAGCTTGTCGAAGGGCCGCCGCACGGGCGCCGGCGGCCCCCAGCTCATCGAGCACCAGGCCGGCCACGCGCTCAGCCGAGCGGCCATCGGTGAACTGGCACTGATCGAGCACCACCTGCTTGCGCCCGGCCGCATCGAGCGCGGGATCCGCCAGGTACGCGGCCACCGCGTCGATCATCGCCGCGGGCGATGTGGCCACGCGCACGGCGTTCCGCGAGGTGATGTTCACATAATGCGTGAACGAGTAATACCGCCGCGCCGATGTCACGTAGGGGCTCTCGCCGGGACCGTCGAAGTTGATGTTGACCACCGGCGTGTCGAAAATGCACGCCTCGATGCTGATCGTCGAGGCCACGTTCACCACCACATCGGCATGACACAACGTGTCGCCCAGGTGCTTCTGATGCTCGGGCATCACATCGATCGCGAGACCGTCGGCGACCGTCACCGTGTCGCGGAACGGTTTCTCGATGATCACGTGAGGCAGGTTGGTGAACTCCCGATAGGCGTCGAACTCGTCGCGCGGATGCAGCCGCACCAGCACCTGCGCGTTCGCGAGCTGTCCGCTGTGGGTCGCCGCGACCAACGCGCGCAACACGCGATCGTGATGGCGGTAGAGGGCGCGCGGCGTCGTGGTCAGCGCGATCAACGTGCGCGACGGATCGGCGCCAATCCGCTTGAAGAACTCCGCTCGCGGCGTCCGGGCACGAAAGTGCGGATCGAACTGCGGCGCGCCGGCGACGCGGACGGCATCGGCCGAGTAGCCGTGCAAGGCAATCGCCTGCGCTTTCATGATCTCGTTCCACACCACGAGCCGATCGACCTGGCGAACCGGGATCAGCTTGTTGGTGAAATTGTCCCAGCTCGGATCGATCGCCATGCTGCGCACGCCGCGGCGCCGCGCGGTGCGCAACAGCGGCACTTCGGAGAACACCAGTCCGGGATTCGCCGCCACCACCAGCACGGGGCGATAGCGATCGAACAGCTCCTCCATCTCGGGATGCGACACGAGGCGATCCGAGAGTGCGTAACGCGAACCGTTCCGCGTGAAGGGCTCCACCAACACACGCCCGATCAGACCCTTGAGCCCGAGCCACCGGATGATGCCGTTGGCCCGTGCTTCCGCCAGCCGAATGCGTACCGACTCGGTTTGGCCCTTGCTCAAATAGCTGGCCTGAACGATGGCCAGCAGCCGGGCTTCGAGCCCCATCGGTTGATGTGGCGGCTGATCGAGTAACGCCACGCGCGGCCGTTCGAACTCGCGAACGAACTGCGGGTCCTTGGCCATCGGCGACAGCAACACGATGTGCAGCGCCGAATCCGATTCCAGCATGCGATCCAGCAGCGCGCCCGATCGCAACATGTTGCCGGCGCTGGTCCCGTGCGGGACCGAGACCAACACGTGACGCGCGCTCTGGGTCATCGTTTCGAAGCCGCCTGACGGCCGGCGCGATGGGCAACGTCGAAGGGGACGGTCACCAGGCCATCCTGCTCGTCGGCCAGGCTGTCGACACCCGATCCATGACCCGCGATCGCAAACCGCGGCCCCGCGGTCACGACGTCGTACGACGCCAGTTGAAACGCATCCGTGATGGTGAGCCTGAGCACGTACTGGCGCGCGCGCAGCGGCAGGTGCGAAAAGCGAATTTCAATCTCGCCGGGTCCCTGGACCATCCCCGCCGCCGCATCACGGCCGGCGGTACTCGCGGTGGTCACCACCACGCCGGTATCGACATCGACGATCGCGGCTTGGAACACCGGGGATGGCACCGGCTTGGTGACCACATACGCGCCGCGGATGATGAAGGTGTCGTTGCTCGCAAACACGGCCCGCGGAGCGCCGTCGGCGCCGAACAGCTCGACGCTCTCGAAGCGCACTTCGCCGGTGCCGCCGCGATGGCTTTGCAGCGAGGTCGCCTGGTTCTGCATCGCCTGCAGGTTGACCTCGTTCATGTACTGCTCGGCAATCGTGCCGGCCTCGCCGTAGGCGCGCACCGCGCCGTTATCCATCCACAGGATCTCGCTGCACAACCGCCGCACGTTCCACATGTCGTGCGAGATGAACAGCACCGTCTTGCCCTGTGCGATCAGGCCGCGCAGCGCCTCCAAAGCCCGGCGCCGGAACGACGCGTCACCGACCGAGAGCACTTCGTCGACGAGCACGATGTCGGGGTTGCTGTGGATCGCCACGCTGAAGCCAAGCCGCGCATAGAGGCCCGACGAGTACCGCTTCATCGGCGTGTCGATCAGCCGTTCGACGTCGGCGAACGACACGATGGCGTCGAACTGGCGATCGATTTCCTTGCGCGTCAGGCCGAACAGGCCGGCGCCGAGGTAGACGTTTTCGCGTCCGGTCAGCTCGGGATGAAAGCCCGCCCCCAGCTCGATTAACGACACTACGTGGCCGGCCACGCGCACCTTGCCGCTGGTCGGCCACGTCACGCGCGAAATCAGCTTCAGCAACGTGGTCTTGCCCGCCCCGTTGCGGCCGATGATGCCGAGGCCCGCGCCTTCTCGCACCTCGAACGACACATCGTCGAGCGCACGGATGATCGCGTCGATCTTCCCTCGCGTCGCGCTATGGACGTCGTCGCTTCGTCCGCGCAGCTGATCGATGCTGCCGGCGACGAGATCGACAATCGTCCGCGAGCGGCCGGTGCGGTACCGCTTGGTGACGTGCTCGAGTTGAATGGCGATGGACAACTTTGGGGCTTGGGGCTTGGGGCTTGGGGCTTGGGGCTTGGGGCTTGGGGCTTGGGGCTTGGGGCTGAACTAAATCACGTCGGCAAAATATTTGTCGGTCTTCTTGAACAGCACCACGCCGATCACGAAGGTCACGAGAATCAGGGCCGTTGCAATGCCGACAACGCCCCAGTCCGGTTGGCGGCCAAAGACCAGCACCTCCCGCAGGCCTTCCACGACACCCGCGAGTGGGTTCGCCACCCAGAAGGCACGATACCGTTCGGGGACGGCCGACAGCGGATACGCCACCGGTGTCAAATAGAGCCACAGCTGCAGTCCGATCTGCACCACCGGATTGACGTCGCGATAGAACACATTGATTGCGGAGGTGATCAGCGTGACGCCGAGCGTGAACAGCAGCAGCAGCCCGAGGAACACCGGCACCATCGCGATCCAGCGTCCGACGCCGACCTGGTAATAGATCATCAGCACCACGAACAATCCGGACGAGGCCGCGAGATCCACCAGACGCGATCCCACCTGCGCGAGCGGAACGATCTCGCGTGGGAAATACGTTTTCGTGACGATGTTGCGGTAGGTGACGAGGCTCATCGTGCCCGACATCACGGAGTTCGAGAAGAAGAACCACGGCACGAGAGCCGCAAACGCGAACAACGGGTACGGCGCGCCGCCCGACGGCATCTGGGCCAGCCGCGAGAACACCAGCGTGAACACTGCCATTGTCGCCAGCGGCTGCGCAATCGCCCACGCCGCGCCAAACAGCGACTGGCTGTAACGGCCTTTCACTTCGCGGCGGGTGAGGTTCATCAGCAGCTCGCCGTAGGCGGCGAGCGACATGGCTTCAGGTTTTTCGGAGAGCTGACGCATCAGTCGAGCGCGAACTCCTTCTTCCACGACTCGTCTTCCGTGGATTTCGGCTGCACCGATTTCTCCAGCAGGAAATTCTCCAGCACGAGCAGATCCATGTCGGTGCGCATGAAACAGCGATAGGCGTCTTCAGGCGAGCACACCATCGGCTCGCCGCGCACGTTGAACGAGGTGTTGACGATCACCGGGCAGCCGGTCATACGGTAAAAGGCGTCGATGATGTCGTGATAGAGGGGGTTGGTGTCGCGGCGAACGGTCTGGATGCGAGCCGAGTAATCGACGTGCGTGATCGCTGGCACGCTCGAGCGCGGCACGTTCAGTTTCTCGATGCCCCACAACGATTCGGCGTCAGGCGGCACCGGCAGCCGCTGGTCCTCGCGCACGTCGGCCACCAGCAGCATGTACGGGCTGTCGCCATCGAGCTCGAACCAGTCGGCGACGTGATCGCGCAGCACGGCGGGCGCGAACGGCCGGAACGATTCGCGGAACTTGATCTTCAAGTTCATCACCGCCTGCATCCTGGGTGAGCGCGCATCACCGATGATCGACCGGCCGCCGAGCGCGCGGGGTCCGAACTCCATCCGGCCCTGCATCAGGCCGACGACTTTCTCTTGCGCCATGGCCGCAGCCACTTGCGCCGCCACATCGTTCACGTCGACACGCCTGGCGATCCAGCCACCCTTCTCGATGGCCGCGGTGATCTGCGCCTCGGAGAAGCGCGGACCGAGGAACGATCCGCTCATCCCGTCGGCATACTTCGGCGTTGCCGACTCTCCTTCTGCCTTGCCTTCTGCCCTGTGCCTTTTGCCTTCTGCCTTTTGGGGAGCCCGTTCCCACCTCCCTGCGGCCTCCGCGCTGACCCTGGGTTTCTCGAGATGCCGGTGCCATAGGCTCATCGCCACCCCCAGCGCGCCGCCGGCGTCGCCGGCTGCCGGCTGGATCCAGATCTGCTCGAACGGGCCTTCGCGAAGAATGCGGCCGTTGCCCACACAGTTCAGCGCCACACCGCCGGCGAGACAGAGATCCTTCATGCCGCTCTCGCGATGCGCGAAGGCGGTCATTTTCAACATCACTTCCTCGGTGATGTCCTGAATCGATCGCGCGAGGTCCATCTCGCGCTGCGTGAGCTTGGTTTCCGGCTGGCGGGCCGGGCTGCCGATCAACGACTCCAGCTTCGTGCCGGTCATGGTCAACCCGTGCGCGTAGGTGAAGTACTCCTGGTTCATCCACAGACGGCCATCGTCTCGGATCTCGACGAGGTGGTCCTTGATCAGCTTCACGTACGTGGGTTCGCCGTACGGCGCGAGGCCCATCACCTTGTATTCACCGGAGTTGACCTTGAACCCGGCGAAGTAGGTGAACGCCGAGTAGAGCAA